>NZ_CP166769.1:0-349697 GCF_041345015.1 Bartonella sp. DGB1 | reverse complement strand
TTATAAACTTACCTATGCAAGCGTATCACTGTTTAAACATATACTTTTAGAAATAAATAACATAAGTAACAAACTTCGTATATGCATCATTAAAGAACCTAAATGCCTTATAAAATGTTTAAATCTAAAAAAATTGTTTCTAATCCACTAATTGTCCGCGGATTTTTTATCAATGACCAAATTAAGCAAATTCTGAATAAACTTATTCTGCCAGTTATAATAGCTTGGACCTTGACAAATATATCAAAAAAAACAAAGCTCAAATAATATTAGATTTTTTAAATTCTGGAATATTACGTTTAATTAGAATGGAGGAATATAATGACACTTATTAGACCAGGAATGAGAACGGAGAATAGCGCTCATTTAATTAGCGCATTAATAAAAATGTCACGCCCTAAGCTAGTTGTTGAAATTGGGGCTGGAGATAGCACAATTTTCATTCTCAATGCACTTAAAGAAGCGGTAAAAGAATGGTTAGTGGATAAGGAATGTCTTTGTGCTGACCAATGGTCTGAGCGTGACGCCTTACTTGATCCTACCTATATAAATACTGACTATCAACCTCTTTTAATAACAATTGATGATTTTACAGCATGTAGTCAATCTGCTCAAAAAGCATGGGAAATCATAAAAAATGACTCCGATAATGAAAATTACGTTAATTTTATTAATGAGAATTTTTTTAATATAAATAAGAAAACTATTGCATCATGGGGAAAAATAGATTTCGCATGGATTGATGCAGGTTCTCCAGCTGATAACGTAAGTTTTGTAGCAAACTTATGGGAACATTTGGCAGATGGAGCTTATCTTGTTTTACCTGAACCAACTATGCTTACAACTGTCAATGAAAATGGTGAAAATAAGATACGTTGCAACCGTACACCGCTCTGGGAAGAACTTTTATGGAGGCTTGACGATAATTATGAAGCTATTACTTTTCCTGAGTCTCATAAATATAGACAGGGTGGATTAGGGATTATCCGCAAAAGACAGCCTAATGAAAAAGTTTTCCGTACAGAATCATTACAGACAGAACTACTTGCACTAGAAGCACCACCAATAAGAAATGACATTCTTCCTATAGGAAATGAGAAAATAGCTCTAGAACAAAAAATAAATTATTATCACAATATTATGAGTAATGATGACATGCGCTATATTTACGCTATTATTATTCTCGAATCTCCTACGGTAAAATACTTATTAGATAAAACCGGTATAAATATAAAAAAATTACATAAATATATAGAAAAAATGCAAAGGATGGATTTGATAAAAGTAAATAATTCTAAAAATATTATAGAGGCGTCCTCAGAGGCATGGAATGAATTGCACCTATATAAAAATAAAAACATGCAAAACTTATCCGACAAACAATTAGAGACAGATGAGATACTCAAAATTATAACTAATTGTTTTAAAATAAACCAAGAATATAATGAGGATACTGTTTCTAAAATTTGTTTTTTGTTCAGCGTTGATTATGCACGTTTACGCCGCTGTCTTGTTGACAAAGGTTATTTAAAACGTAATAAAGGTATTTATCGACGCATATTACAAAATAATAGACGTAATAAGACTAAAAAACATAAACACGTCTTCTAAATGTTCTCATTTGCAAAGAATAATGCCATCGAATTGTGCGCAAATAAAATCTATATTGTACAAGCACAACCCATAGCTTGCCCAATAAAGATACTAAAATCTACGAAATTTTTGTAAGGCTAAAATTATCCATCTAAACGAAACTATTAACTTTTATATTTTTACAATACTCTAGAGGAATAAAATATCATTTACCACATTAAACCATGTATTAATGCAGAAATTTTTGCTTTCTTTCGCAGACTATCTATCTAACTTTTCCATAAACATTCAATCACTAGTCTTGCTATCTCTATAGTTATAATTTCGCTTGCACCCGCTTAACTAAATTGCTACAGCTATCTAAATTTCCTGCAGATTATAAAAATTCTTCTTTAAGTCTAAATACTCTTGTATGGAATTTTGTGAAGCTTTTACGATAACATAGCCTCACCATTACCTTTACTGTTAAAAGGATGACAGCAAATATTTAAGTACAGATAAAGCCCTATTAAAATCAACTAATAAATATAAAAGTTCCTAAAAAATTCTAAGAAATAAAATTAACCAAATTTTTTTGGATAATTTTTAAGTTTTTTATTTATCTGCTCAACAAAAATCATAATTTATTATAATTATTAAAAAAACTTATCATCTAGATAAATTCAAAATTGAAGTTATATAAACGGCTAAAACTATAAAAAGATATCAACACTATATTACTTAATGCATAAATATCACTTATATAACAAAGAAAAACAATAATTAAATTATCTTACTAATAATTGAAACAAAAATATTAGTAAGATAATTTCAATGTCGTTTAAACCTCTTTATTAAGCGTTTTCAACTCAGATATCAATGGCATAGACACAATATGATAACCAGCATCTACAAAATGCACTTCTCCTGTTACCCCTTTTGAAATATCAGACAACAAATAAAGAGCTGAACCACCAATTTCTTCCAAAGTTACTGATTTACGCAACGGTGAATTTCTTTGTTGAAAGCTAAATATATCTCTAGCGTCTCCTATACCATTCCCCGCTAATGTACGCACAGGACCTGCGGATAATGCATTAACCCTAATATCTTTCTCGCCTAAATCAACTGCTAAATATCTAACCATTGATTCTAAAGCAGCTTTAGCAATACCCATAACATTATAATTAGGTACAACTCTAGTCGATCCACCATAGGTTAACGTTAAAATAGAACCACCGTCTTTCATTAAAGGGGCAGCAAGTTGCGCTACTTCTGTGAAAGAATAAGCAGAAATAACCATAGTTTTTACAAAATTATCTCTGGTTGTTACATCTACATATTTACCTTTTAACTCAGATTTATCAGAAAAACCTACTGCATGTACAAGAAAATCTAATTTTCCCCATTCCTTAGCAATAGTTTCAAAAACCTTCGCAACTGTATCTGGATGTTCCACATCACAATCAAGAATTAATTTTGCTCCTAATTCCTCTGCTAGTGGTTTGACTCTTTTACAGAAGATCTCCCCTTGATAAGTAAAAGCTAACTCTGCCCCTGCTTCAGACAATTGCTTAGCTATCCCCCAAGCAATTGAATGATGGTTAGCGACTCCCATGATCAAGCCCCTCTTACCTTGCATTAATTTTGTCATAAATGCACCTATCCTTAACTTATTTAGCGTTGTATTTTTCAAAAATAATTGTAGCATTTGTACCACCAAATCCAAAAGTATTCGATAGTATTCTGTTAAGTTTAACATTATCTTTTCTGCTACGAACTATAGGCATATCAGCAACTCGCTCATCTATTTGGTCAATGTTACTGCTTTCACAGATAAAATTATTTTGCATCATTAATAATGAATATATTGCTTCATGAACACCTGCCGCACCTAATGAATGTCCTGTTAAGGATTTTGTAGCTGCAATCAATGGACATGATTCTCCAGAACCAAAAATGCGACGAATAGCATCAATCTCCGGTATATCTCCTACTGGGGTAGAAGTTGCATGTGGACTAATATAGTCTATATCACCTTTAACATTTTTCAAAGCTAAACGCATACATCTTTCGGCTCCTTCACCTGAAGGTGCAACCATATCATGACCATCAGAAGTAGCACCATAACCAACTATTTCCGCATAGATTTTAGCACCGCGAGCTAGAGCAACTTCAAGTTCTTCCAGTACTACTACACCTGCTCCACCGGCAATAACAAACCCATCACGCATATTATCATACGCCCGCGAGGCTTTTTCTGGTGTATCATTATATTTACTGGACATAGCTCCCATTGCATCAAATAACACTGATAAAGTCCAATCTAGATCATCACAACCGCCAGCAAAAACACGATCCTGTTTTCCAAATTGAATTAATTCGTATGCATTACCTATACAATGATTAGAAGTAGCACAAGCTGAAGAAATACTATAATTAACTCCCTTAATCTTAAAGAAAGTAGATAAAGTAGCTGAAGCCGTAGAACTCATAGCTTTAGGTACTGCAAATGGCCCTACTCTTTTAGGAGATTTTTCTAAAGCGATATTAGCAGACTCCACAATAACTTTAGTAGATGGACCACCGGAGCCCATAACAATGCCAGTATTTATATTTGATATTTCGTTAGCTTCTAAACCTGCATCAGCTATAGCACGCTGCATAGCAATATGGTTCCACGCAGTACCTCTACCATGGAATCGTAAATCTCTTCTATCAACAAATTCCTCAATATCTATTTGAGGCATTCCATATACACATGATCTAAATCCTAGATCCTGATATTCTTGAGAAAAACTGATACCAGATTTAGCTTCATATAACGATTTAGTTACTTCTGTTAGATCATTACCAATAGAAGAAATAATACCCATCCCAGTTACTACAACACGACGCATGACCCAACTCCATTAATTAATATAATCATTTATGCGGTAAATAATCCAACTTTTAAATCTTTTGCCTGATAAATAACTTTACCATCAGCTTTGACACAACCATCGGCTACGCCTAGAACTAACCGCCCTCTTAAAACTCTTTTTAATTCTATCTGATATTCAACTTTTTTTATTTCAGGTGTTATCATACCAGTAAATTTTATTTCTCCTACTGATAAAGCACGACCTTTACCAGGTTCACCTAACCAACCTAAGTAAAAACCGGTCATTTGCCATAAAGCATCTAACCCTAAGCAACCTGGCATAACAGGATCGCCAATAAAGTGACATGAAAAAAACCATAAATCTGGGTGTACATCAAGCTCAGCTAAGACTACACCTTTACCATATTCTCCTCCATCTTTCGCTATATGAGTAATTCTATCAAACATTAACATAGGGGGAGCCGGTAATTGTGCATTACCTTTACCAAATAATTCACCCCTAGCACATTTAAGTAATTCATCAAACTTATAACTAGTTTTTTGTTCCGTCATTAACTTTTTGCTCCAACTTTTGCAAATTATGCAATTTTATTCAACTTATATCACAATTTTTTAAACTACGACATATTAACCCACATTATAAATCAATTGTTACATTTATACAATTTAATTTGCCAGACAAAGATAAGCTTTTATCTTTTTAAACAATTTACTAATAATCATTTACACCCCATAAATATTTTTTTTCTATCCATCCAGTGACCCTATCAAATACGACTTTACACCAATTATCCTCACAAATTTTTAAACTACCTATAGCTCCAGAAGAAATTTGTGCAATTATATTACTTTTCACATCTTTTTTATTATATAGTTTATAGTGTCTATTTTTTTTATTTGGGGCAACTAATATATATTTGCTTGAAGATAATAAACCCGCAGTAATCCATCCTTTACTACCCGTATAATCCTCTATATACCTCCAGTTATCATATTCATTTATAATTTTAACCGGTAAAGAACGTTGCGTAAAAGTCCAGGCAATCCTATATTGAACACCTGGTCCTACACGAACATTAGTAGTTTTAGCTTTTAAACTAACATAACGAGGTATTGGCAAACCAGTAGAAACGCCTACCTGCCCTTGATAATTTTTAGTCTTATTGTGTTTATGATTTAAATGGAAAAAACCTACTAATAATAATTTTATTATTATAGCTAGCAACAATAACGCTATTACTGCCTTTAGCCACGTTCGCATAATTACCTCATTTTTAAATTTATTAAGGAGACAATAACATTATCTCCTTAATAAATTATCAACAAAGCTAATTAAGAAAAATATTTTTTTAAAGTAGCAAAAATTGCTCTCACCGTTTGAACTTCATTACCAAAAGGCAAATCGCTATTTTGTGAAGAAGCACCTGCATAAATATCAAAATGCGCCCATATTTTAGCATTCTGGACAAAATTCTGTAAAAATAACGCAGCTGTAATAGATCCAGCAAAACCATCTGTAGTTACATTATTTAAATCCGCAATAGGTGATTTAAGATTTTTATTATATGGAGCCCATAAAGGGAAACGCCACATAGGATCTACTAAAGCTGTGGATTCTCCTTCTATATTTTTAGCAAAATCATCACTATTAGTAAAAAATGGAGGCAAATCAGGACCAGTAGCTACACGGGCTGCTCCAGTTAAAGTAGCCATATCTAATAAAATCTCTGGATTTTCTTCATCTGCATAAGTCAGAGCATCAGCTAATATTAATCTACCCTCAGCATCTGTATGTCCAATCTCCACAGTTTTACCCATCCGACTAGTGAATATATCACCTGGACGAAAAGCCTCATGAGATATTAAATTTTCAACGACTGGTAGCAAAACTCTTAAACGCACTGGCAAATTAAATGACATAATCAATCTTGCTAGAGCGATAACATTCGCAGCTCCACCCATATCTTTTTTCATACCAACCATAGCACCTGAAGGTTTTATTCCCAGACCGCCGGAATCAAAGCAAACACCTTTACCAACTAAAGTTACTTTAGGCGCATTTTCATCACCCCATATATAATCAATTAAGCGTGGCTCTTCATGCAGATTACCACTTTTACCTACCGCATATATAAGTGGAAAATTTTTGCTTAATAATTCCTCGCCTTTTATTACCTCTAATTTTCCGTTATATTCTGCTAATAGACTTCTTACAGATTTTTCTAAACCTGCTGGACCTAAATCATAAGACGGAATATTAACAAGATCTCGAGAATCACAAGTAATATTATGGTAAAGATTTAATTTTTCTAAAGATATATCTTCTGGAACTATAATTTCAATTGTCTTATTACAAGTTTCTAGATAACGATCAAATTTATAACCAGCCGCAGCTAAAGATAATAATTGTAAAAATGGCGCCGTCAATTTAGAATGAAAATACCATGAACCCTCTGGCAACAAATTAGCTAATTTCCTTAAAACAAATGGAGCATAAGGATTTTTTTCATCTATTTTTCCCATTCCAAATAAGGCACCTTTAACGCCGCACTTTTCATCAGGAACTAATAAAAATTGTTCGGCTTTACCAGTAAAATTTGCTGCTTTACACCAAGATTTAATCTCTTCACTAAAATTTTCATCATCTAATCTATCTTCATAAACTAACCATAAGCCTTTGCTATCAACCGGTTTATTATTATTAAAAATAACTTTCATATTACACTCCTTTAAAGTTACGTAAATTAATAGATTTTACTTTATGATTTTTTTCTTTATATAAAATAAGATCTGCTCTCTTTTGGGTCGGTTTAATATGTTCTAATAGATTCTTTAAATTAATTTTTTCCCATATTTCAGTTGCATATAACCTAGCTTTATCCTCGTCCCAATTCAGATATTTTGTAAAAAATGAATTAGGATTATCAGCGGCTATTTTTCGTAATTTCATAAATCTTTTCACATACCATTGTTTTACATTTTCTTCATCAGCATCTATATAGATAGAGAAATCAAATAAATCTGCTCTCCAGCCATTTTTTGTACTATATATTGGTGACTTAAGTTGTAACACATTAATCCCTTCTAAAATCATCATATCAGGACAATCAACGGTAATATACTCATTCGGTACAATATCATAAATTAAATGTGAATAAACTGGAGCTTTCACATATCGATGAGCAGATTTAATTGAATCTAGAAACAATAACAGACTATCAACATCATAACTTTCCGGAAATCCTTTTCTAGTCATAAGATTTAATGATTCTAATATTTTATTAGGATATAAAAAGCCATCACTAGTAATTAAGTCGATTTTAAAATCCGGCGAATAATAGCTCAATAATTTCTGCAACAACCGCGCCATTGTAGATTTTCCTACGGCTACTGATCCTGAAATAGCAATAATAAAAGGAACTTTTTTAATATTTGTGGTTTTAATGGAAGATTGTTGTTTTTTTCTTGCTTGTTGCGCATTTTCAAAATACGACAATATTAAACGAGCTAAAGGCAAATATGTGGTTTTTACTTCATTTATCTCTATATTATGTCCGATTGATAATAAGGAAGATAATTCCTTCTCAGATATTTTTAAAGTTACATCTTTTTTAAGATCAAGCCAATCTTGAGAATTAATTCTAGTAAAGGGAGAATTATCATTCATATTAATTACCTATCTTTTAGATAACTTATAGCAACTTTATCTTTAAAAAACCATTATTTTTTTAAAGATAAAGTTTAATTTAACTTGAGTTTACATATAATAGTAATTATCTATGATAGAGAGCAAAATAATTTAAAAGAGGAAACATGATCGAACATCGACCAAATATATTATATGGTACTACGATTGTTACCGTACGCAAAGATAACCAAGTTGTAATCGCTGGCGATGGTCAAGTATCTTTAGGACATGCTGTCATAAAAGGTAATGCACGCAAGGTTCGTTTATTAAATAACGGTAAAGTTATTGCAGGTTTTGCCGGCGCGACTGCTGATGCTTTCACCTTACTAGAACGATTAGAGGAAAAACTAGAACAATATCCAGATCAACTTATGCGAGCTTGTGTAGAATTAGCTAAAAGCTGGCGTACAGATAAATATTTGCGTAAATTGGAAGCAATGATGCTAGTTGCTGATAGCAGTATTACCCTGGCCTTAACCGGAACTGGTGATGTATTAGAACCAGAATTTGGTACTATGGCAATAGGTTCAGGTGGTAATTATGCTTTTGCGGCGGCTAAGGCATTAATGGATAGTGAATTATCAGCAAAAGAAATAGCTACCAGAGCTTTAAATATAGCGGGAGATATCTGTATATATACTAACCATAATATCACTATAGAATCTTTAAATTGTAACTAATCCTTAAATAAAGGTGTATGAATGAGTAAAAATTTTTCTCCACGTGAAATTGTATCTGAGTTAGATAGATTTATCATTGGTCAACATGAAGCTAAAAGAGCTGTTGCTGTAGCTCTTAGAAATCGCTGGCGACGTCAACAATTAGATGATAAAATGCGTGAAGAAATTATGCCTAAAAACATTCTAATGATCGGACCAACCGGCGTAGGTAAAACTGAAATATCCAGAAGACTAGCTAAATTAGCTAATGCACCTTTTATAAAAGTAGAAGCAACAAAATTTACTGAGGTAGGATATGTAGGCAGGGATGTAGAACAAATTATAAGAGATTTATTAGAAAATGCTATCTTATTAGTTAAAGAGAAAAAAAGAGAAACGATAAAAACAACAGCTCAACTTAATGCAGAAAATACCTTAATTGATATTTTAGTAGGTAAAACTGCTAGTGAAGTAACTAAAGATTCTTTCAAAAGAAAACTAAGAGATGGCGAATTAAATGAAAAAGAAGTAGAAATAAAAATTAGTAAAAATAATAATACAGGTATAGATGTTCCATTATCGCCTGGATCCAATATTGGCGTGATAAATATGTCAGAAATATTAGGAGAGGCTTTCGGAAAAAAATCTAAAAAAATAAAAACCACAGTTCAAAAAGCTCAAGAATTACTAATAAATGATGAAGCCGAAAAATTATTGAATCAAGATGAGATAGTTCAAGAAGCAATAAAAATCACTGAAAATAATGGCATTGTTTTCTTAGATGAAATAGATAAAATAGCGGTTAAAAATTCACAAAATAACTCCGGTATCTCACGAGAAGGTGTACAAAGAGACCTCTTACCCCTAGTAGAAGGTACTAATGTTGCGACAAAATACGGTCAAGTGAAAACAGATCATATTTTATTCATAGCTTCAGGCGCTTTTCATGTTGCAAAACCGTCAGATCTACTTCCAGAATTACAAGGAAGATTACCTATAAGAGTAGAATTAAATGCTCTTAAACAAGAAGATTTTAAAAAAATCTTAACTGAACCAGAAACAAGCTTAATTAAACAAGCTATAGCTTTGTTAAAAACTGAAAATGTAACTTTAAAAATTACAGATGAAGCAATTGATGAATTTGCGAGATTAGCTGTAAGCTTAAATAATAAGTTAGAAAATATCGGAGCAAGAAGATTACATACTGTATTAGAAAAAGTGTTAGATGAAATTTCTTTCACAGCTCCAGATAAATCAGGAACAGAATTTGTTATTGATGCAGATTATGTAACAAAAATAATGAAAGATATATCAGAAGATGTAGATCTATCACGTTTCATTTTATAATTTAAGCTTAAGATACAGATATTTCTAGAGATATATTTTATATTATTCATTAACCTAAGTTAATAATATATTAACTTAGGTTAAAATTATTATGTAACTACAAATACTGATAAAAACAGAATTTGTCATTAATGCAAGATTATATAATATAAATAATGAAAACTATAGCAGAGACTATAGATACATAGCGATGACTGTATAATTAAGATCAAGATACATTATAATTAAGATTAAGATTAAGATACATTCAGCTTTTACTTAAATCAAAAAAAGATGCTATAATTTATATTTCTATAAATTATAGCATCTTTTACATCTGACAGTTTAACAACATATTATATAGAATATATTATTAAACTTATATTTAAATTCTAGCAAAAGCCTGTAGTTAATTATTTTTATATAAATTTTCTACAAATTCTGGTAACGGGAGTGGTTGCTCATCCGGTATCCAAAACATAACATTATAATTTAAATTAAAAATAATCCAAATACTACCACCAATAACTATAAAAATTAGAACTGCTGCAAAGATTAACATTCCATAGTTCCACCTAGAATCTTCACTTTGACCAAGATGCAAGAAATATAATATTTGCACTACCATTTGTAATATAGCTAAGCCAAAAATGAAAAAGAAAGTAGGAACAGGAGTAAACCACTCATTCATCACAGCAAAAAAAGCAACTAAAGTTAAGATAACTGATAAAATAAACCCTATAATATATTCACTATATTTAGGAACATGTTCATGATGATGATGTTCACCTTGTTCATTAACTAAACTCATTATAATACTCCTGTAAGATATACTAAAGTGAATACCCCTATCCAAATAATATCCAAAAAGTGCCAAAACAAGCTTAAACAAGCCAGACGAACACGATTTACTTTATTTAAACCACTATTAAACAGATGAATAAACATAACTGCCATCCAGATTAAACCAGTAGTAACGTGGATACCATGAGTACCAACCAAAACATAATAAGCTGACCAAAAAGCAGAGCGAGAAGGTCCTGCACCTAATTCTACTAAGTGATGAAATTCATATATTTCCATTATAATAAAAGTTACACCCAATAAAAATGTCAGAGCCAACCATATAATAGTTAACTTTAATTTCTGTAGATAAGCAGATATTAATGCTAAGCCATAGGTAATACTAGAAAATAATAACACCATAGTTTCAGCTAGCACGAACCTTAAATCAAATAGATCCCTACCTGTAGGCCCACCATCATAAGCACCTGCAAACAAAGCATAGTTAGCAAATAATAACGCAAAAATAAAACAATCCGTTAGAATATACATCCAAAAGCCGAATATTTTTAATGAACCAGCATCATGATGTTCTTCAGCAGCTGTGTGATATCCATCTTCTGGTAGTTTAACCGGAATTATAGGCGATGTCATATTTTCAAGCCTTTCTCTTCTAATAATTCAGTATATTTTTTCTCATTAGCTTCTATTTCCTCTACAGGAATATAATAGCCTTCATCTTTACGGAAAGAATCATAGATAAAGGTTGCGATCATTGCAACTAAAGATAAAATAGCTAACCACCAAATATGCCAAACCAAGGCAAATCCTAATGGAATATTTATCATACCCACAATAAATCCTACCGGCGTATTATTTGGCATATGTATTTTATGAAATTTAGTCGGTCTTTCTACACCATATCTTTTCATATCCCAATATGGATCAGCAGAATTCACTATAGGAACACGCGCAAAATTATAATCAGGCGCTGGTGTAGGTATAAACCATTCTAAAGTACGCCCATAACCCCACACATCACCTTTTGACATTGCAATATTGTCTTTATTACGCCATACTTTATATACAGCTAGAGCTATTTGTGCCAAGAATGCTAAAATAGCTACAGCAATAATTAACACACCAATGAAAGCCACAACAAAATATGGCTGCCATTCCGGGTTAGCATAATGTTGCAATCTACGTGTTGCGGCCATTAAACCTAAAGCATAAACGGGCATAAATGCTACATAAAAACCTACGAACCAAGCCCAGAATGATATTTTACCTAAAAAGTCATTCAATTTAAAGCCAAAGGCCTTAGGAAACCAATAATATATACCGGCTAAATATGCATAAACCACACCACCAATAATAACGTGATGGAAATGCGCAACCAAAAATAAACTATTATGCAATTGCCAATCAGCAGGAACTACAGCTAATAAAACTCCTGTCAGTCCTCCGCCTACGAAAGTAAACATCATACCTAAGGCAAATAACATCGGCAGTTCAAATCGAATTCTTCCCTTATAGATAGTGAATAACCAGTTAAATATTTTAACACCTGTAGGAACGGCAATAATCATAGTAGCCACACCAAAAAAGGCATTCACACTTCCGCCTGCACCCATAGTGAAAAAATGATGTCCCCAAACTAAAAAAGATAGTATCAAGATAGAAACTAGAGCAAATACCATAGATAAATAGCCAAACAAACGTTTAGCAGAAAAATTTGGAATAACCTCAGATAAAATACCAAAAGCAGGAATTACTAAAATATATACCTCTGGATGTCCCCACATCCAAATATAATTAACCCATACCATAGCATTACCACCGCCATCGACAGTAAAGAAATGAGTATCTAGATAACGATCTGCGGTCAATAAGCCTAAAGTTGCAGTTAAAATAGGGAAAACTACCATTATCAATACGTTAGAAATCAATACACTCCAAGTAAAGACTGGTAACTGCATTAATTTCATACTAGGCGCACGCATTTTTAAAATAGTTACTGTAAAATTAATAGCACTCATCAAAGTAGCAGCACCAGAAATTTGTAACGCCCAAAGATAATAATTCATACCCGTATCTGGACTACCAGCTAATCCTGTAAAGGGTGGATATGCTAACCAGCCTCCTTTAGCAAAATTACCAATACCTAGAGAAATATTTATTAAAATAGCAGCTGCAAAAGTAAGCCAAAAAGCTAATGAATTTAAAAATGGATAGGCTACATCTCTAGCTCCTATTTGCAAAGGTACCACAAAATTCATTAAACCAAATAACAAAGGTGTGACCATAAAAAAGATCATTATAACACCATGAGCTGTAAAAATTTGATCATAATGATCTGGTGGCAAAAAGCCAACTGCAGTACTATCCCCTAAAGCAACCGATTGATGACTACGCATTAACAAAGCGTCTGCAAAACCCCGCAATAACATTACGAAGCCTAAAATAAAATACATAATACCTAAACGCTTATGGTCTACAGTTGTTAACCAATTACTCCATAAAGGTTTCCACCAACGCATAAGAGTAATAAAAAATAATATTCCTATTACACCTAAGATCATTACAACAACTGTATAAAAAACTATAGGCTCTTCCATAACATCATGAAAAGCAGTATTATAATTCAGTTTTCCTAACATAACATCATCCAATTCTAATTAGTTTCAATAGCGGCTAACTTTCTTCTAGCTTTTGCAGCTGCTTCATCACCCCACCTAGACGATGAATAAGGAGTAAAGCCCGCACCAGAACAAATAGAACCCCAAAGAGTTTGACTTGCTGCCTGCATCATTTTGGTTTCGATACAAACTTCTCCTTGTTTTACACATCTATTAGCTACACGATAAAATAATCCTGGTAGTGTCTCAGAAAAATATTTAACCGGCTCACTTTCTGACGGCTCAACTAATCCTAAATAAGTATTAACATCCAACTGTAATTGACTTTGCTTTACAGTTGCTACCCATTGTTCAAATTCTGGTTGAGTAACGGCATATGTTTTAAAACGCATACCAGAGAAACCCTTTCCGCTATAATTAGCTGAAGACCCTGCAAACACGCCTGTTTTATCAGTTATATAATGTACTTTTGTACGCATGCCGGGCATAGCATAAATCATTGAGCCTAATGCGGGCACCCAAAAAGCATTTACATTATCAGTAGAAGTTATATCAAAAGCAATTTCTCTATCTGTAGGAATATAAAGTTCGTTAATTGTAGCTATATTTTGTTCAGGATAGATAAACAGCCATTTCCAATTAAGCGCTACCACTTGCACCGTAAGTGGAGGTTTATCAGTCTCTATTGGTAAACGACGAAATGGATCATAAATTATCGAATAATAAGCTGTTATAGCGCCTAAAATAATAATAAGAATTGTAGGAATACCCCACATATATACTTCAGCTTTAACCGAATGCCCCCATTCAGGTAGATATTCAGCCTTTTTATTATTTGCTCTATATTTCCAGGCTAAAATTATTACGGCTATCATTACTGGAATAACTATTAATAACATTAAAATCGTAGAGATAACAATAAGGTTACTTTCCATTTTGGCTACAGCGCCTGTTGGATTTAAAATCACATATTGGCTAGCAGTTAAGATTAAATAACCTAAGACTATACCGAACAGCCCGAATATTTTCCTTAAGTAACTCATTTATTATCCTTTCACTACCTTAATTTCTAGATAGTCCTTCATATTATAACACAACTATAACATTTTTTTATCTATTCAATAATACGAACCGATAATTTTAGCAAGTATTATCATTCAAATTAACTATTTTGTTAATTTAGCTGTTAAATATTCCAATGCTAAAATATAGCCGTGAGTTCCTAACCCACTTATTACTCCATCAACCACAGAACTCACATAACTATTTTTCCTAAATTCCTCTCGTTTGTAAATATTAGATAAATGTACTTCCACAGAAAAACCTGGATAATTTTTCACCGCATCATAGATAGCAACAGAAGTATGACTATAACCTGCGGCATTAATAATTAGCCCTTGTGATTCTTCCGCAGCCTGTTGAATTAAATCTATTAATTTACCTTCATAGTTAGATTGAAAAAATTTTATATTAAAATTACTAGATTTTATATAATTTTCACACATTTCTTGCAATTCTTGTAAAGTGGAATCACCATATATGTTATTTTCTCTATTACCTAGTAAATTTAAATTTGGTCCATTAATTATAAAAATAGTTTGCTTCATTTATTTGAAAATCCAACCTGTTATCACTTACACTGATCGGTAGAAAAAAATTCCACTTCATTACCTAAACTAGAAAATATATTTTTATCAGTTCCTGTCACAAAAAATTGACCTCCTAAAGAAAGTAAAAAAGCAAATAAAGTTTCTCTATGTTTGTAATCTAAGTGTGAAACTATTTCATCTAACAATAAGATTGGACAATAACCTACTAAATTTTTAGTTAACTGAGAATGACATAATATAATGCCAATTAATAACATTTTTTGCTCACCAGTAGAACAAAATTTAGCGGTTATTTTTTTATCATAGTGAGATACGGTCAATTTACTTCTATGTATACCTATGTTAGTTCTTCCAGAGGCTGCATCTATAGCTCGTTGATTTTTTAATAGCAACCTGAAATTATCTTCAACTTCTTGCGCATTAGTTAATAATAAATTGTCTTCTACAAATCCATTCACTTCTAAAAAGGCTCTAGGAAAACTGTGAATATTACATTCTGAAAATAAAATATTTAATTGATCCACTAAATCTAACCTAGCAGCGGCTATAGCTACAGCTATTTCAGAAAGCTGTAATTCTATAGCGTCTAACCAAATATCATTACTACGCCAATTTTCTAATAATTTATTACGAGAACGCAATAATTTATCATAATCAGATAAACGTTTAGCATGAGAGCTATCAAGAGAAAAAATCAACCTATCTAAAAATTGCCTACCTTCCGAATCTCTACCTGAAAAAATTCCGTCCATAGCTGGAATCAACCAATTTAGACGAATATAATTAGTCAGATCATCTAATGGACAAAATTCACCGTCAATTTTTACCTTTCTACTAACATAGGTACAACTAAATTCTGTACCTATATTAAGAGGAGATAAATTATAATCAAATACCCCATGCAAGGAAAAAGTCTGTTTATTTGCTTGAATCATTTCCTGATAAGCAGACCGACGCAAACCCCGTCCTGGTAAAAACAAGGAAATAGCTTCTAAAAAATTAGTTTTACCACTACCATTACAACCAGTTAAAATTAAAGAACGACCAGCTAAATCTAACGAAAAGTTACTATAATTGCGAAAATTGGTTAAATCTAAACGATTTATACTAAGATATTGCAAAATATTACCATTCAACTTAGCAACGCATTGGCATTAAAATATAAATAGCTCTATCGTCTTCCGGAGACTTAACTACAGCAGGTGATTCAGAATTCAATAATCTAATATAAATATCTTCACTATTAATTTGTGAAATAATATCGATTAAATAACGAGCATTAAAGCCTATTTGCAAATCTTCATCTTTATAATCAACATCCAAACGCTCCTCGGCACTACCAGCTGGAGAGGCAGAAACAGATAAAATTAATTTATCTTGAGTAAGAGAAAATTTAACGGCTTTACCTCTTTCACTAACAACCGTCACACGATCAACTGCAGATTTTAAAGCAGAATTAGAAATTTTTAACTCTTTATCATTCTTGATTGGAATGACTCTATTATAATCAGGAAATTTACCATCAACTAAAGAAGATACAAAACAAATATCGTTAATTTGCAATTTAATATTACGATCAGATAAGCTAATATTTACTTGTTGCTCTTTATCTTCTGCTAATATTTTACATAATTCAGTTACTAATTTACGCCCAATAATAACATTCGGCATATTTTCCACGCCTTCCGGAGCATCTATCTGAATTCTCGCTAATCTATGTCCATCTGTTGCAACACTACGTAATAATTTTTTATTATCTTCCTCTACACAGTGGAAATAAGCGCCCGTTAAATAATATCTAGTATCTTCCATAGAAATAGCAAATTCACATCTACTCAGTAAAAAGAATAATTCTGACGCAGGCAAACAAAAATTATGCGTAAATATTTTTTCTTCTTCTACAGGAAAATCATTTGCATCCATCACCGCTAGCTTAAATTGTGAAACACCTGATTTAATAATTAAAAATTTTTTATCTTGATCTAAACATAATTCTACTTGTTCATAATCTGATAATTTTTTAACTATTTCTGAAAATAATTGAGCTGAAACAGTAGTTTTACCGTCTTCTTTACTTACTGCTGGTATTACCTCAGTCAACAAAAGATCCAGATCGGTTGCCTTAAGACGTAGCCCACCAGCGAAAGCATCTAAAAATACATTCGACACTATTTCACCAGCATTTCGTCTTTCAACGACCCTAGCACTATGCGATAGAGCTTTTAATAATTGTGATTGATCTACAATAACATGCATTTCACTTATCCTTAACTAGATTTAGTGATTTAAACTAGATTTAATAATTTGTAATTAATTTTTATTTAACATATTACAGCAACAATATACAAGAGATCAACTCTGGTCCTGCACAAGCTGTTTTAAAGTTTCAATATCCTGAAACAATGATTTATCTTCATCTAACAGCCCTTCTATCTTCCTTACTGCATGTAATACTGTAGTATGATCTCGACCACCAAATCTACGCCCTATTTCAGGCAATGAACGAGGTGTCAAAATTTTTGAAAGATACATTGCAACTTGTCGAGGTTTAACAATAGTTCTAGTCCTTCTATTAGACAATAAATCCTGTTTAGAAACATTATAATGTCGTGCTACTATCTTTTGAATATCCTCTATTTTTATTCTCTTAGAATCATTAGGACGCATTAAATGACTGATTAATTCTCCTACACGTTGAAAACTAAGTTCACCACCAAAGGATTTACAAACCAATAATTGGTTAAAGGCACCCTCAATATCTCTACCTGAACCAGAAATAACTGAAGCAACATAAACTAGCGTTTTTTCATCAATTTTAAGATCTGAATCTTCACGCATAGCCTGAGATAACTTATGCTGTAACATTTGTAAACGCATATTATAATCTGGATGACCTATTTCCAAAGCAACCCCGCCTTGCAAACGCGACTTAACCCGATCATCAAGCATTTCAAGTTCAGCAACAGGTCTATCCGCAGCCACTACAACTTGTTTTGCACTATCTAATAATAAATTCAATAAATGACAAAATTCATTTTGAATTGATTTACCTTGTAGAAATTGCATATCATCAATAATAAGAAGATCTATATTACGCAATTGCTCTTTCAACAATAGAGCATTATTATCTCGAATAGCCATAGCAAAGCGCCACATAAAATATTCAGCGGTAAAATAAACAACTTTCACCGGAGTTATACGGCTTAACATATTAATAGCAATAGCTTGCAACAAGTGAGTTTTACCCATACCTACAGAAGCATGAATAAATAAAGGATTAAAACGAACGGCACCAGATCCTGCCTCAGCAACCGTTTTTGCAGCGGCAAGAGCCATACGATTAGAAGCTCCTTCAACAAAATTATCAAAAGTATATTTAGGATCTAAAGGTGAACCTAATGTTAAAGGCTGCAACATACGTTGTTGAGTTGAAATATTTGGAGAAACAACTGGATTCTTATCTTTATGCGATAAATTAGAACCTAGAGACTTATTAACTTTATTATTATCAGCTACAGAAATATTAGCAGCAACTCTTGAAGTTCTAGTAGCACTTCTTATCACTATTTCTACTTTAACTAAATTCTTTAATTTTTTTTGCCATAATTCTTCAATTACAGTTAAATAATGCGTATTTATCCAAGAGCGTAAAAAAGCTGTAGGAACAGATAATCTAACTATTTCATCGGTGATATAATCTAGTTGCAATCTACCAAACCAACTAGAAAATACTTCATCTCCCAAATGCTCGTTTAAAGATTTCGTAAATGATTCAAAAAGAGAATCAGAACTAGATTTCACTGCTAACGCAGTTCCTGTAGCTGCAACAAAATTCTCCTCTACTGAATTTACGTCTGTTTTCATTTTATATTACCTTATCTCTTTAGAGTTTAAACATGACCCGCTTAATAAACGACAATATCCCTAAAAAATATAAATATACTATATAACAACAACTTATAATTAAAATAATCAAAATGATCGTTACAATTGGGTTGTGAATAGATTATAAGACCATGCCTAAATTGGCAAGCAAAAATCAAACTTAAAATAAATATATTTTACAGCAAGAAAATGCTTTTACTATAAAAATACAGATTCGCCTTTGATAATTCGGGGAACTATTTTTCCATATAGGATAAGATCTTTTTCTCTTAATTTTCTTTAACAGTTATCCACATAATTACGGGGATAACTATTAAAAAACCCAAACATAAACACACAGAATTACTTTTAAAAATTCTATGTATTACACTCTAAATAGTCTTTATAAGAAAAACAAAAGCAACGAAGGGCTTAATCTAATTAAGCCCTTCGTTGCAATATATAGTTACTCACCTATTTTTTTTAAACGTTTATGCAAACGTGAAATTTTACGAGCAGCCGTATTTTTATGAATAACGCCTTTACTAGAAGCACGCATAAGCTCTGGTTCAACCATTTTAAAAGCATTAACTGCTTGTTCACGATTGTTACTAGCTACCGCATCATCAAATTTACGGATGAATGTACGCACACGTGAACGACGTGCTTTATTGACCAATGTACGAGCCGCTATTTTACGAGCAGCCTTTTTGGCCGAAGATGTATTAGCCATAAATACCTCTTTCCAATCTAAAAAAATAATAAGAGCCTAGGCTCAACTAAAAGTTACTATGAATAACTTATTCACTAAAGACAAACATATTTGTTTAAAAACGTTTGTATAAATTTCTGTTTACTTATAATAAATTTTACCAAAAACGTCAATCAAATATTTCTCTTTAAATTATAATTACCAATAATTTTGCTCTAGTATAAGTTAAAGTAAATATTTTAACCAAACCATTTCAAAATATTTCCTAATTAATACCCTATTAAAGGGTATCAATTAGGCCTTTCCGGCTAATTCACGTAAAACATAATGTAAAATACCACCATGTTTTAAATATGTAAATTCTTCCAATGTATCGACTCGACAAATTAATTCAATTTTTTCCTCTCGACCATCAGAAAAATTAATAGTAGCCCAAACTCTATCTTTAGGTTTAAGATTAGATAAATCAGAGAATGTTACTATTTCATCACCCTTCAAACCTAACGTTTCCCAGCTATTTTCATTTGTAAATACAAAAGGCAATACCCCCATACCAACTAGGTTAGATCGATGAATTCGCTCAAAAGATTGAGCAATAACCGCCTTCACACCTAGTAAATTAGCCCCTTTTGCTGCCCAGTCTCTAGAAGAGCCATTACCATATTCTACACCGGCAAATATCACCAAAGGAACATTCTCTTTTTTATATTGCATAGCAACATCAAAAATAAAATCCTCTTTACCATCAGGGTAATGAAGACTAAAACCACCTTCACGCAAATTTTCTCCTAGCATATAATTTACCAACCGTATATTAGCAAAAGTACCACGCATCATAACTTCGTGATTACCTCTTCTAGTACCATATTGATTAAATTCAGCTAATTCCACGCCCTTAGAAAGTAAATATTCACCTGCTGGAGAATCAATCTTGATCGAACCGGCTGGAGAAATATGATCAGTTGTAATTTTATCACCTAATAAAGCCAAAATACGAGCTTGTTTAATATCAGCTATATCACCTTTGAATTTAGACATACCTTCAAAATAAGGAGGATTACGCACATAAGTAGAATCCTCGTCCCAGCTATATGTTTGACCTTCAGGCACTTGCACTTCACGCCAATGTTCATCACCTTTAAATACGTCTTTATATTTAGTTAAAAATACTTCACGTGTTACATTTGAATCTATTACAGATTGTATATCTTCACTTGTTGGCCAAATATCACGCAAATATACCGGCTGTCCTTCTTTGTCATAACCTAAAGGATCTTTTTCCATGTTTAAACACACAGTTCCTGCTAATGCATGAGCTACCACTAACGGTGGTGAAGCTAAATAATTTGCTTGAACATCAGGAGAAACGCGACCTTCAAAATTTCTATTACCTGAAAGAACGGCTGAAACTATTAACCCATTATCATCAATAGTTTGTGATATTTCCTCTAATAAAGGACCTGAATTACCAATACAAGTAGTACAACCAAAACCAACTAAATTAAAACCTAATTGATCTAGATAAGGCTGCAAACCAGAACTAGATAGATAAGAGGCAACTACTTGTGAACCTGGCGCTAAAGATGTTTTAACCCAAGGCTTTACACTTAAACCACGCTCTACAGCATTTTTAGCTAATAAACCCGCAGCTATTAATACATTAGGGTTAGAAGTGTTAGTACAAGAAGTAATAGCGGCTATCGCTACATCACCATGTCCAATTTTATAAGTTTGCCCTTCAACAGCGAATCTAGTTTCTATACCTTCAGGTTTCTTATAATCATCGCGTAACGCTTTTAAAAAACTTTCTTTTATATCGGGCAGATCAACCCTTCCTTCGGGACGCTTTGGACCAGCCATAGAAGGAACTACCTCACTAAGATCTAATTCTAATATGTCAGTAAAAATAGGATCTTCACTATTTTCTTCACGCCACATTCCTTGAGCTTTGGTATATTCTTCTACTAATTTAATACGGTCTAGCTCCCTACCACTTACCATTAAGTAACGAATTGATTCATCGTCAATAGGGAAAAAACCACAAGTAGCACCATATTCGGGCGCCATATTACCAATAGTAGCTCTATCCGCTAAGGTCATATGCCTCAGACCAGGACCAAAAAATTCTACAAATTTCCCTACCACACCTTTTTCTCTTAACATTTGTGTAACAGTTAATACTAAATCAGTAGCGGTAACGCCCTCACGCAATGAACCAGTTAACCTAAAGCCTATTACCTCTGGTAGCAACATTGAAATAGGCTGCCCTAACATAGCAGCTTCCGCCTCTATACCACCGACGCCCCACGCTAATATGCCTAAGCCATTTACCATAGTTGTATGAGAATCAGTACCAACACAAGTATCACAATAAGCGATCGTTTCGCCATCTTCATCTTTGGTCCAAACCGCTTGAGATAAATATTCTAGATTAACTTGGTGACAAATACCCGTACCTGGTGGAACAACTCTAAAATTGCTAAAAGCCTGCTGACCCCATTTCAAGAAACGATATCTTTCTCCATTTCTACGATATTCATTTTCAACATTAATCTCAAAAGATTTATGTCTACCAAAGCTATCTACAATTACAGAATGGTCAATAACCAAATCCACTGGTATTAAGGGATTAATTTTTTTAGGATCGCCACCTAAATTCACCATAGCATCTCTCATAGCAGCAAGATCTACCACAGCAGGTACACCAGTAAAATCTTGCATTAATACCCGAGCAGGACTATATGAAATTTCTACCTCTTGTTTGCCTCTATTTTCAACCCAATGTGCTATCTTTTCAATATCGGTTTTTTTAACGCTAAAACCATCTTCTTTACGCAATAAATTCTCTAGCAATATTTTCATTGAAACAGGAAGTTTCGAAACACCTTTAAGCCCATTCTTCTCTGCTTCTATCAAGCTATAATATATATAATTTTTTCCATTAATCTTTAAAAGCTTACGGCATTTAAAACTATCGATTTTAGACATATTACCTCACAACTCTCCCAATTAAGGGATCCAAACTAGAAAATTAATATATTCACTATTAGTAAAATTATAGAATTATACCTCTTTTTTTATCTTTTACATTAATGTTTAATGTGATACTTTTTAAAAAGTATTTTGTCAAATATAAATTACTCTACAACAATTTTAACATTTTTCCTATAAATTATTGAATTATTTTACATGCAATTAAAAATTAACAATTTGGACATTTTTTGTCACGAACAACAACTTATTAATAATTTTAATTTACATGTTAACAAAGGGCAAATTATCATTATCACGGGAGAAAATGGCTGTGGTAAAACTACATTACTACGAACAATAGCCCATTATCAAAATAAAAATATTAAATTTACAATTAATAACGAATCAGCACCATTAACTTATTATAGTCATTATATTGGACATAAATTTGCTATGAATGACTATCTTACAGTGGAAGAAAATTTATTATTTTGGCTAAAATTTTTTAATAAAGATCCTTCTATATGTGAAAATATTATCAAAAAATTTAATCTTGCAAAATTGTTAGATATAAATTTTTCTAACTTATCCATGGGGCAAAAAAAAATAGTATCATTAACTAGATTATTAATTGAACAACGCCCTATTTGGTTGCTGGATGAACCATTCAGCGGATTAGATAGTAAAAATTATAATATAATAAAAGACCTTATACTTAACCAAGCTAATAACTTAACTGGTATTATTATTTTAACAAACCCAACGCCTTTTGACTTACCTACCGCAAAGGTTATTAATTTACAGGATTTTAAAAATGTTAGCAATTTTTTTACGGGATATTAAGTTAAATTTCCTCCACAAATATACTTGGTTAAATAGCTTATTATTATTGAGTTGTTTTATTATTGCCTTACCAATAAGCTTAACTAATGATCCAAACTTAATTCATATTTTTACCCCTGCTATTTTATGGTTAGCTATGGTGTTCTCTACTTTACTAACTTTAAATCAATTTATTATTGATGATGCTCATAATGGCTCTCTAGAAATTTTTTTATTAGCCTCACCCAGATTGCCTATTTTATTTGTATTAATAAAATGTGCTACTTATTGGATTACTAATATTCTACCTATATTAATTAGTATTTTTTTATTTACCATAACCTTAAAGTTAAACCTAACTGAACTTATTACTTTAAGTGCAACCTTGATAATAGGAACTCCAGCAATAACAACAATGGGAGCAGCTATGACAATCTTAACTTTACAATTAGAAAAATCACAATTATTATCTATTATAATGGTTTTTCCTTTCTTAATACCATTATTAATTTTTGGTATATCAGCTACTATGGAAATTATTAATAATCCAGCAAATTTTAGTGGAGCTTTATATTTTTTAATAGCTACCAGCATATTTTTATCGGTTACCGGGGTATTTTTTACCGCGCTATCTCTAAAATATTTAAATAGGTTTTAAATGAATAGAAAATATTTATCTTGGCGCGATAAAATAATAAATATCTTATTTATAGCTAAGCTAACTAAAAAAATACAGCCTTGGCTAGGCGGTCTTTGTTTAATATTAATTATTATATCAGGATGGTTGATCTATAATAGCCCCGATGATTACAAACAAGGCATTACTGTTAAAATTATGTTTATACATGTTCCAGCAGCTTGGCTTTCCCTATTTTGTTACAGTTTTCTAACTATAAATGCTTTTATATATCTTGTTTGGAGACATACTATCGCCTATTTATTTTTTAAGTCAGCTTTACCTATAGGAACTATATTCACTATATTAACCATAATAACTGGATCTTATTGGGGTAAACCAACTTGGGGCACTTGGTGGGTATGGGATGCAAGGTTAACTTCTTTTTTTATTTTACTAATCATTTATTTATTGTTAGTCACCTTACAACATAGCGTAAAAGAAAATTCTAAATTAGCAATTATCTCAAGTATTTTTACTATTATTGGTTTTGTGAATATTCCAATAATTAAATATTCCGTTGATTGGTGGAATAGCTTACATCAAGGCGCTTCTGTTTCAATAATAACTGGTAATCAAATTGAAAATATTTTTTTAAAAATATTATTAGTCTCAACTATTACTATGCAATTTTTATTTTTTTACTTTTTAATTATTTTATTACAAAATACCATTTTAAAACAGCAAATTTATACAAAAAAACAACTATTATTAACTAAATATGATCGAGAGAACTAAATGTGTCAAATATCTTTTATGTATTAGCGGCTTATAGTATTTTTACTATAATTATGCTTATATTTTATATTACGATAAAATATAAACAACAAAAATTAAAAAAACAGCTTCAGAAGTTAATAAATGAGAAATTATAATTATTTATGGCTTATTTTACCTATATTAATAATCTTAATATTAATATATATTTTTAGCTATAGGTTAATCGATCACAATATTCCTAGCAAAAATTCTCTTGTAATTAAGATACCACCTAATGACGTTTATCAAGATATAATTAAAAATAAGTCTTTTAAAATCAATGACTTTAAAGGTAATTTTATTTTAGTTAATATTTGGTCATCTTGGTGTATTGCCTGTCATACAGAAATGAACATTCTTAAAAAATTAAAAACAGAAAAAAAAATTATCATAATAGGTCTCAATTATCATGATGATCCGAATAAATGCTTACAATTTATAAATAAATATAATAATATTTTTGATTATATAGGAGTGTTAACTAACAGCCGACAAACGGTCTCTTGGGGTATTTATGCGGTACCAGAAAGTTTCTTAATAAATAAAGAAGGCGAAATTATCTACAAAAAATTAGGCCCACTTACCGAAATAGACCTAATAGAAGATATATATAAATTAATTATATTTCACGCTCTTGCAAGCTCTGAAAAGCAAGAGCTGCATGATGTTCACAATAAGGTATAGTGTCTGTCTTGTCAGCACCACAGAAGAAAAACCCCTCATCCCTAGGATCTCCTACCGGCCATTTACAAGTAGTTTCAGTTAACTGCAATAAATTTAATCTCTTCATCTGAGGAGCATATTCTTTATTAACATCAATATTTAAATTTTCATCCAGCGGTGGAAATTCAGCATTT
The DNA here is from genome assembly GCF_041345015.1 of Bartonella sp. DGB1. Classification (NCBI taxonomy): domain Bacteria; kingdom Pseudomonadati; phylum Pseudomonadota; class Alphaproteobacteria; order Hyphomicrobiales; family Bartonellaceae; genus Bartonella; species Bartonella sp. DGB1. The sequence continues at coordinate 323,873 of NZ_CP166769.1, read as the reverse complement.
TCTTCAGCTAAATTCATCTCATCACAACTAGATTCCACGCTATCTACAGTCTGTTCTGGTGATAAATTTTCTTCTGCTTCTAAGCTCTGCTCAATATTTTCTTCTGTATCGTTCGCTTTAACTCGATTGCTTAATTTTAAACGATACACTTTACCAATCACTGCATTACGGCTAACTCCACCACCTAATTGTGCAGCTATTTGACTTGCGGTAAAACCTTCTTTCCATAATCTCTCTAACAATTTTACCCGCTCTGGTGTCCAGCTCATTATACCCTACCTTAATTTAATTTTTAATCTATCCATTAATAGATAGAATTTTATAATCTTATGTAGTAAAAAATATACTAACCTTATATTAACATATTTTTTTTATTTATTTTACAGCATTTAAATATTTATACAAATTTATTACAATTAAATAGCTTACATAGGATAAATTATGACCAACAATAATAACGTTAACAGCCAAATAAAATTATCTAATAGTGACTCTATATATAGTTTTTCTTTGCCTTCATTAAATGTTAGAGGCAAAATAGTACAATTAGATAAAATATTAGATGACATTCTAACCAGACACAATTATCCACAAGCTGTTAATAATTTAATAGCCGAAATAGCAACTTTAACAAGCTTACTAGGGGCTACGTTAAAATTCACTGGTAAATTAACTATACAGATAAGATCTGAGGGAGCAGTAAATTTAGTTATTTGCGATTTTTTAAGCCCTAATAAAATTCGAGCTTATGCCAGATTTAATCAGGAAATGCTAGACGAAGCTAATACAAAAAACAAATTAAAATCACACGAATTACTTGGCCAAGGAACATTAGCGATAACTTTAACCTCAAATACAAATAATAAATCTTATCAAGGATTAATAGCTTTAGATGGTAGTAGCCTAGAGGAAATAGCAAAGAATTACTTTATCCATTCAGAACAAATACCAACTTATATAAGATTAGCTATCAAACCTAAAAACGAACAACAGCAATTACGGGCTGGTGGTATTTTTTTACAATATATGCCTAATAACTCCAATCAAAGCGACTACGCTAGCAATAGTAAAGAATTATGGCAAGAGGCCGAGACTTTTGCAAAAACAGCTAGCGATGAAGAATTAACTGATCCAAACTTAAGTGCAGAACGTCTCTTATATCGCTTATTTAATGAATATGAGATAGAACTATTTAATCCTCCATTAAAATTAAAGTTTGAATGTTCATGCTCAAAAACTTATATTGAAAATTTATTAAAAACTTTTAATAAAGCCGAAATTGATCAATCAATAGAAAATAATAAAATAACTGTAACTTGTGATTTTTGTGCTGAAACTTATGAATTTGATCCTAAAGATTTTTAGCTCAAGCAGCTTTAATCTATCGGCTTCAAAGTAACAGAAAAACTACCTTGATGTGCCGGCATATTATAATCTATGTTAGCCACATACTTATCAAACTTCTTTGTTTTTAGCCAACGATGAACATTCTGCCTCAATACACCAGTTCCAAATTGATAATTTCCCTTACCAGTAATTATTAAAATACGATATTTTTTTAATTTTTGAGCTTGCTCAAAAAAAGTTAATAATAACTCATACACTTGTTCCTGAGTAAGATTATGAGCATCAAAAACTGCATCCCAACTTTTTATCTTTTTACCAGCTTTTAGTAAATATTTTTTATTGAACGAAATATTAGTACTAGACACATTTTTGTTACTAATCTTACTCTTAATATCGCTTAATTTTTTATGAGGAACAACCGGAAGACAATTATTTTTTTTAATTATTTTTACTTTACCTACGTAATCGGCAAAGTAATCCTTATCCGTTATTGAATCGACGATCTCATAATTAGGTTTTGTATGTATTTTTTTTGAAAATTCCTGCCATATTTTTAGGTCTTCTTCAGTTAAATAATTACTCCCCTTCTTCCCCCCCTTACTCTTATCTATTTTATTCATCATCAATCTTGTGCATAAGTATCGACAATTTTCCAAGTCGGATCTTCATTTTTTAAATTTTTTTGGAAAGTCCAAACATCCTTATTAAAAGCTATTTTATGCGGGTCTCCACTTATTAGATTATCATTTTTATCATAAGTAGCTGAGATTAATTGACTTACAAATACTACAGTTATATTAGCAATACTACCTTTTACCTTTGCATCTAAAATAGTAAATTTATCTATTCCTATAAAAGAATATTTAATATATTGCCCACTTTTTTCTCGCTCTTTAATTACTTTAACAAAATCATTATAAATATAATCATCTAGTAATATAGCTAAAACTTCTTTGTCCCCTTCTACAAAGGCTTGCATCACATTTTCATATACTCTTTGTGATATTTCAGTAAATTTTTTAGGAGAAAATTCAGAATCTTTCTCAGTTATAGTTATTAAATTTTTACGTAAAACTATATCTGTACCCGCAATATTATCTATCTCTTTTAATATCTTATCTTTATTTTGTTTATCTAGATTAACTTTTTCAGTTATTTTTTCAATAACTACATTTTTATCACTAGGTTGAGTTGGTAAATTTTTACGATAATTTTCCCCATCATATCCAATTTTAGTACCCAGAATCTTAGAAAAACGCCATAATGCAATAATTAATATGACTAAAGCTCCTAAGCTAACAATTGTTAAATAATCCATTGTATTTCCTATAAAACATGCATAATAATATAACAATATAACATAATTTTTCTAATTTGTTTAATTTATGTTATAATATATATTATATGAAGGAGTCCTTAATGTTTTACCGTTATTTACCGTGGATATTTTTTGTGCTAGCTGCTATTGAGATTAGCTTATTTATCTTTAGTTCTATGACAATTGGTTTTTTTACTACATTATTTCTGCTAATTGGCATAAGTTTATTAACAATATTAATAAAAAGATTCATCAGATCTAATCCACAATTTTTTTCTAAAAAATCAGCTAATACAACTTATGATATAAATTATCTAAGCAATGCTATGGCTATAAATCTAGCACAGACTTTTTTTATTATCCCGACCTTTACTAGTAAAATATTAGGTATATTACTCTTGATCCCCCCCGTTAGAAAATTAATTATAAAAACAATAATACCTATTAACTTTACTAAATCTAAATCTAAATCTGATAAAACTATTGAACTTAGCGATGAAGACTATAAAAACATTTAGTTGAAATACATGTAAAAAATTATTATATTCAATACGAATTATTAATAAAAAGGGACGAAACATGTCAGAAAAAAAAGTTACTACTGAAGAACAAAACAAAGTAGCCTCATTTACTGTATTAAAACAATATATAAAGGATCTTTCCTTTGAAAATCCTCATGCAACTGAAGCTATGTATACTGGCAATATCTCCCCTTCTGCAAGTATTAACGTTAATGTAGATGCTACTAAATTATCAGAAAATGAGCTAGATCATGAAGTGGTTCTTACTTTTAATGCTAAAGCACAACATGAAAATTTAGTGTTATTCAATATAGAATTATCTTATGCAGGTATTTTCCGTCTTGAAAATATTCCTGAAGAACAAGTAAAGCCTTTACTTCTAATTGAAGGTGCTCGTCTGTTATTTCCTTTTGCACGCCATCTTATTAGTGCTACAACAAGCGAAGGTGGATATATGCCTTTATTATTAGAGCCAGTTAATTTTGCTGCTTTATATCAAAGCACTTTAGAAGCACAACAAAATGCTACCCCAAATAAAGAGCAAAAATAACCTAACTAAATAACAAAACTAACGACTAAAATAGTAATAATATGGTCAAGGAAAGATTGAATGATGTCCGATAATTGCCAGATTATTACTAATTTTGATCTTAATAAAATTGTTGCATCACGTGATAAATTAACACCTATGATGCAGCAATTTATTGATATTAAGCTACAATATAGTGATGCTTTATTATTTTATCGTATGGGTGACTTCTACGAATTATTCTTTGATGATGCTGTTATAGCTGCTAAAATATTAGGTATCACCTTAACTAAACGAGGAAAAATAGCAGAAGAAGATATACCCATGTGCGGTGTTCCTATCCATTCTTCTGATGACTATTTACATAAATTAATCACCGCCGGGCAAAGAGTAGCTATCTGCGAACAATTAGAGGAGCCCTCTGAAGCAAAAAAAAACAGAGGGTATAAAGCTGTCGTTAAAAGGGGTGTAACTAGATTAGTAACCCCTGGCACATTAACCGAGGAAAAGCTTTTAGAACCAACTAGTAGTAATTTTTTAATGACTTTAGGTTATGTTAAGGAAAAAGAGCATATAGAATTTTCGTTAGCTTGGATTGATATTTCTACTGGTAGCTTTAACGTAAAAACCACTGACAAAATTTCTATATTAAGTGATATTTTAAGGATTCAACCCAAGGAACTATTAGTAGCTGATGTCTTATTTCACACTGAAGATCCAATAATAACAGAAATAAAACATCTGCAACATATTATAACTCAACATCCGCATCATTTTTTTAGTCATAAACGTAGTGAAGAAACCATAAAAAACTATTATAAACTTCATAGCTTAGATGGAATAGATGATTTCAGTGATAGTGCCAAATCTGCTATTGCTAGCGCTATTTTATATGTAGAAAAAACTCAACTTCAAAATCTTCCTTCACTAAATTTTCCTAAATTGGAAAAAGCGCAAGAGATTTTATTTATAGATGCAGCTGCACGACAAAGTTTAGAATTAACTCAAACGATGTCCGGCAAAAAAACTGGCAGCCTATTAAAAGCAATTGATAGAACTATTACCAGCGCGGGAGCCAGATTATTATCCGATCGTTTGGTTGCTCCACTAAGAAATACACATATAATTAACCAACGTTTAGAATCTGTTAATTTTTTTTTCCAGTCCGCTGATATTCTACAAGCGGTTAGAAAGATTATTAAAAATACCCCTGATATTTTACGTGCGTTAAACAGATTATTCATTGATAGAGGCTCTCCTAGAGACATGCATGCATTGCTACAAATAGAAGAAATCTGTATTAATTTACAACAACTACTAAATAAATATTTACTACCGCAAGAATTATCACTAATGGCAGATTCTTTCTGTCAAATACCTAATAATTTATTCTATAAATTAAAAAATTCTTTAGCAGATGAATTACCAGCTTTAAAAAAAGATGGTAATTTTATCCGTACTGGTTATAATAATTCCTTAGATAATACCCGTATATTACGTGATGAATCTCGTAATATAATAGCTAAATTACAGCAAGAATATATTCAGATTAGTAATGTAAAAAATTTAAAAATAAAATTTAATAACATATTAGGTTATTTTATCGAAACAACCACCGCTAACGCGAGCAATTTAATAGCAAATAATGATATATTCATTCACCGGCAAACCACCTCAAATTTGATGCGTTTTACTACGGTAGAACTTTCTGAATTAGAAAGTAAGATTGCTAATGCTAGCAATGAAGCGTTGAAAATTGAATTAGAAATATTCGAAGAATTACGTAAAGAAATTGTTGCTAATACTAATTTTTTCAAACAGATTTGTGAAGCTATTTCCGTTTTCGATGTTTCTGCAAGTTTAGCATTGTTAGCTCTAGAACAAAATTATTGTTATCCTATAGTGAATAATTCTTTAAATTTTAATATTGAACAAGGAAGACATCCGGTTGTTGAGATAGCTTTAGCCAATAAAAAATCTTCGCCTTTTATTGCTAATGATTGCTGTTTATCCCCTTCTACCAGTACAGAATCTGGAAAAATATGGCTATTAACTGGTCCTAACATGGGTGGAAAATCTACATTTTTACGTCAAAATGCTCTAATAGCTTTAATGGCACAAATAGGATCATTTGTCCCTGCTAAAGCAGCAGAAATTGGAGTGATTGACCGATTATTTAGTAGAGTTGGAGCATCTGATGATTTAGCTAATAATAGATCTACTTTTATGGTGGAAATGATAGAAACAGCTACTATTTTAAATCAGGCTACGGAACATTCATTAGTAATTTTTGATGAAATAGGTAGAGGTACTGCTACTTTTGATGGTTTATCTATTGCCTGGTCAGTATTAGAATATTTACATGATAAAAATGCTTGTAGAACAATTTTTGCTACCCACTTTCATGAAATGACTTTTTTATCTTGCAAATTATCTAGATTAGAAAATGTTACCATCAAAGTTAAAGACTGGCAAGGAGAGTTAATATTTTTATATGAAATAATAAAAGGCATAGCAGATAAATCATATGGTATACAAGTAGCTAAACTTGCAGGACTTCCTTTAAGTGTCATCAAGAGAGCTAAGATTATTTTAGAAAAATTAGATAAAAAAAGTAAGAAAAATAATCTGCAGGATCTTCCGCTCTTCACTATCTCTGAACCAGAAACAAATAATAATATTATAGCTCCTTTAGCAAAGATAGATTATGATAAAGATCCTCTTTATAATAAAATTTCATCTATCGATATAGATGATCTAACACCTAGATCTGCATTAGAAATTTTATACGAATTAAAAAAATCTTTACCTACCAAAGAATATAATTAATTTTCTTTAGATAAAAAATTATCATACTCCTATTTATAATAAATTATCATATAGAACTATATAAGCTCCTACTAGATATAAATTGAAATTTAGAGCAGTCAAAAAAGATAGTAAGAAATGTCAGAATTTATAAGATTTACAATTTTTTATGTATAACTAACAAAACACTATATTTGGTTATAAAAGTATAAAAGATAGCGTGGACATATTAAGAAGAACCACAATTATCACAACTACAAAAACTGAAAATCAAACATCAACACATATAATAGGATTAATAGACAGAGGTATAATTGTATAAGACAACAATAGTCGTATGTTAGTAGTAATATAAAACTAGCAGATTGATTAATTGATGCTATACAGAACACTCAAATGCTTACTTTGCACGGTGATTATTTTAGATAAAAAACAATTAAAACACCATTTATATAAAATAGCATGTGGTATTGCGGAAATCAATTAAGTTAAAAAATATCTTTAAAGGATAAAGTCGGGTAAATATCTTCTAAAAAAGAATTTAATCGTGCTATTAAAGAAATTATACAAATTAATATAGTTCACTCTCATATTCCTGAATATGATTTATCACTTAAAGATGATTATCTTATTTTTAAAAATCGCAACTATAATAAAATAGAAAATTTAAATTATCAAAATCTGCACAAGTAAAATTAAATTCTGAAATATATCATAAAGCAGAAAATATATTAAAAAGTTTAGATGTGCAGTTGAACAAACATGACGTTATTGGATGACTAAAAATAAGTCAGAATTGCCTAAAATCCTAGAAAAAACTTTTCTAGGATTTTATAAAGAAAGCTTGAAAAAAGGAAAATATAATAAGTGTTAAGTAAATTTTTATAAGTGAAGTATAAGAATTTACCATTTTAAATTCATTACTTACTTTTCTTTAAAAGAATATACTATTCCTCTTACTGTTCCTACAATCAATCCTATTAAAAATCCAAAAGCAGATACTATATCTGCACCAATGGTCACTCCATTTACTAATTCTGTTATTCTATAAGTAAATAACACAACTATTCCACTAGTAAATAATATAACCACGCCTCCAATAAGAGCACCTATAGTAACACCTAATACCAAACCTACAACTATTCCATTCATTACATCATATATAATTTTCTGCCAAACCTTACTTTTAATATATTCTCCTATGATATCTTGTACGTTTATTCTTTGTGATAAAAATAAGAGAACATATATAGTTAGGAAAAAGTATGGTATATTCATAGGAAATTCCTTTTCAAAAAGTAGATTAATTAACCTCCTCCCCCCTAAATGACAGGGTTTTTCCTCTTAATTAATCCTTAACTGCGCCAGCTACCCCGCCTACAACTGCTCCAACGCCACCTCCAATTGCATCACCAATTTTTTCCTTTTTTGACTCCTCAACAGTACTATCTACAGCTCCTTTCTAGCTATAGAGTTTGCTTATATAAGATCAAACATTTAGGCTTCCATAAAATCACACGATTTTACATGAACAGCTGATGAGGTAATTGGCCATAGCACCATTAATACAAATACACATAAAAATCTTTTCATTTATTCTATTCTTATTATCATTATCCAGCTATCAAGATTATCCCTACGATAAGGACGCCTGTAAAAGATCCAAGTCCAGTTCCTATAATTGCTCCAGTAGTTATTCCACTTACTAATGCTGTTATACCAACAGTAGTAAATACCCCGTTTACGAGTGCAATTGCAGCACCTGTAACTGTTCCAAGTATAGCTCCTTTTATTGCGCCTTCATGAGCATCATCTATTACTTTATACCAAGCATTATCTTGAACAATAATATACTTGATATTTTGTGCGTGGAAACTTAGGTATATAGATAAGGACACACATAAAATAATTAAAAATAGTACTATTTTTTTCAATTTATTTATCAAATACTACCCCCCCATGTTAATTTGATTACACTACATCTTCAGCGTCACTAATTCTTTTCGCTTTGTCAAGAGCAAAGTACTAAAAATTAACAGATTTTTTAAAATTAATAAATTAAGACTTAATTTGAGCCGGGCGAAGGTTGTTATTAGCATTTTGTCAAACAAAAACACATCCTGCTTTAAATAATAACAATTAAAAAATTAAGATATACACCAAAAGAAAAAACTTTTCTTAAGTTTAAATTAGTAATTTATAGATTTTTATAACTTTGTTTTTTAACTAAAGCTATCGCTATTAAAATAGGTTATAAAAAAAATTTATTTATAACAAAATATTATCTAGCGATACACCGAATCTACTACCCAATATAATTAATCACTCTTACACTGAAAAATGTTCTAATTTTTTTAAACCTAACCGTTTAAATAAATTATCATCTTTTTCTGGCACTGGATTATCTGCCGTTAACAAAGTTTCACCATAAAAGATAGAATTAGCTCCTGCCATAAAACACAATGCTTGCATTTCATCTGACATTTGCTCCCTTCCAGCAGAAAGTCTTATAAAAGACTTTGGCATTAAAATACGACTTAAAGCAATAATTTTAATAAAATCAAATGGATCTACCTCTTTTTGTCCAGCTAAAGGAGTTCCAGGTATACGAATAAGTTTATTAATAGGTACAGATTCTGGTGGTTGCTCCATATTAGCTAAAGTTACTAGCATTTTAATACGATCTTGATTATTTTCGCCCATACCCAAAATACCACCACAGCACACTTTAACGCCTGCTTTTCTAACTTGTTCAATAGTTTTAATGCGATCCTCAAAGGTTCTTGTAGTAACAATTTTACTATAATAATCTTCAGAAGAATCTATATTATGGTTGTAAAAATCTAATCCAGCTTGCTTAAGTTTTATCGCTTGTTGTTCTTTTAACATTCCTAATGTTACACAAGTCTCTAAACCTAGCTTTTTAACCTCGCTGACCATCTCACATACAACATCTAGATCTTCATCTCTAGGAGTTCTCCAAGCTGCCCCCATACAAAATCTAGTGGCTCCTGCTTTTTTAGCTTTACGAGCAGCTTCCATCACTTCATCTAATTTCATCAATGGCTGTTTTTGTAAACCTGTTTGATAATGAGCTGACTGTGGACAGTAAGAGCAATTTTCAGGACAACTACCTGTTTTTATACTTAAAAGAGTACTAACTTGTATTTGGTCAGGTAAAAAATTTTGTCTATGAATTGTTTGTGCCTTGAAAATAATCTCATTTAAAGGTAGATTAAAAATCGAATTAGCTTCTTGAATATCCCAATTCTTATGCATGATAACTCCAGACTATAAATGATAGCACAATGTATAAACCTTATGAGCAATATTTATCAATATTACGTACTAACGCTCGGTATCGCAGACTGACACCACAACGTCAAGCCAAATCAATTAGCTTATTAGACTTTTCAACAAACGATTATCTAAATCTTACTGCAGATCCTTATTTATTACATAAATTAAAACAGATAACAAAACAATATAAAATTGGCTCAACTGGATCACGTCTATTATCTGGTAATATAAATATCCATCAACAACTAGAGAAAAAAATAGCTAATGATAATAATACCGAAGCGGCTATTACTTTTAGTTCAGGTTTTATAGCTAATTTATCTAGTTTAGCAGCTTTAACAGACCCACAAATTTTAGGTAGCAAAGCATTACTATTTTTTGATAAACTCAATCATGCAAGTCTATATCAAGCAGCTTTTTTAAGCGGCGCTAGGTTATGTCGTTACCAACATAATAATTTAGATCATTTAGAAAAACTACTTAAACAATATGAAACTGATAAATCAGCTAAATTTATAGTTACTGAAAGTATTTTTAGTATGGATGGTGATATAGTAGATTTATCTAATATTGTTACCCTTGCTGAAAAATATAACTGTATGATATATATAGATGAAGCTCATGCAACTGGTTTATTTGGTAAAAATGGTTACGGCTTATCTACCTTAATAGATTTTAAAAAAGTCCCCCATATCATTATGGGCACCTTTAGTAAAGCTTTAGGGATAAGTGGTGGATATATTGCTTGTGATCAAATAATTGCCGATTATCTCATAAATAAAGCTCAAGGTTTTATTTATTCTACTGCCCCCTCACCTATTATCACGGCCTTAGCTTTAGAATCATGGAATTACGTAACTAATTTACAAGAACGACGAGATAATCTACAGGCTAATGGAAAAATTTTAAGAAACATGCTTAAAAATGCTGGTTTTAATACAGGATTATCTCAAACTCATATTATTCCTATTATTTTATATGATGAGAAATCTGCTATTCTTATGCAAGAAAAATTAGCAAAAAAAAATATTTTAGTATCTTGTATAAGACCTCCTACGGTACCACCTAATGCTGCAAGATTAAGAATATCATTAACTAGTAATCATACTATAGATGATTTAAACTATCTAATCGAACAACTTAAGGCGTTAAGTTAATGACTGTAATAATTTTTTGCCATGGCTTTGCTTACAATAAAAATTATTGGAGCAATCTCACTCCTTCATTTACAGATAGTGAAATTATCTTATTAGATTTAGGCTATTTTAATAATGAAGTAAATTATCCAAACTTACCGAAGCAAGCTAATATTATTGGTATTGGTCATTCTCTTGGTTTATTAAAATTATTATCGTTACCAATAAAATTTAATAAATTAATTGCCCTTAACGGTTTTATCAATTTTTTAGGATATTCATCCACCTTAAGGCAACGCAGAACTAGAGAAATTAATTTATTAAAAAATGCTTTTATAAGAAATCCGCAAAAACAACTTAGACATTTCTATGACAATTGTGGTACTAATGATCTAAAGATAAATGAAAGATTAAATTTAGAAAAATTATTAAATGATTTAAACTTTTTAGCAACAAATATAATAATTCCCCAAACCCCAATATTAATGCTAAATAGTGATGATGATATAATTGTACCAACTGAATTATTAAAAGATAATTTAATCTATTTTAAACCGACCAAACAAATAATTACTGAAGGAGGTAAACATGCACTTGGCTGGCTAAAATCAGATTTAATTACCCAAGAAATTAAAAGTTTTATTTATGATTAAAGCCAAAGAATATTTTAACAAAGCTAGTCAAACTTACGATCAAGTTGCTTTTGCTCAACGTGAATCAGCTATATTTTTAATAAAAAAACTCTTAGAACAAAATATAGCAGCAAAAAATATCTTAGATGTTGGAACCGGAACCGGAAATTTAATAGAAATTTTATTAAAATATTATCCACATAGCAATTTTTACTTAAATGATATCTCTCCTAACATGTTAAATAAATGCAAAGAAAAATTTAACTGTAACAATAATATAAAATATATTGAAGGCGATATGTTAACAACAGATTTACCAGAAGCAGAAATTATTGTAAGCAATTTTGCATTACAATGGTCCAATAATCTACAAACTACTTTAAATTATTTATTAAATAAAAATCCTAAAGTTTTTGCTTTTTCGACTCTTTTATCTGGTACTTTTTTTGAATGGAATAAATTACTTAAGCTACCCAATACACAATCTATTTTACCTTATCCTAACCAGGACGATTGCATAAGAATGTGTAACAATATAAAAAATAATTATAAATTTAACTACTGGCAACAAAATATAAAATTAGATTTCTCTACTCCATTAGAATTTTTATATTATTTAAAAAAGTTAGGAGCTTTAGCTAATAATATCTCTGTTACTATCTCTGATCTTAAGAAAATAGCTAAAATCGCTCAACCTTTTCATACTCATTATAGGGTATTTTTTGGCTTATTCATTGAGGAATAATATGCATATCTTTATCACTGGAACCGGCACTAATGTGGGTAAAACCACTATCTCTAGTTGGCTTACTTTACATAGCAATTATAGTTATTTCAAACCTATCCAAACAGGAGCTTGTGAACAAATAGATTCAGATATTGTTTTCAAAATTAGCAATTGTAAAATTTATCCTGAAATTTACAATTATCCTGAACCTTTGTCACCACATATAGCCGCAGAAAAAAATAATGAGATAATAGATCTTAATAAAATAATATTACCAACTGATAAAAATCTCCTTATAGAAGGAGCTGGTGGCATATTAGTACCTATAAATAAAAATGAATTAATGATTGACCTAATAAAAAAACTTAACGTTCCTACAATTATAGTAGCTTCTAATATCTTAGGAACTATTAACCACAGTTTATTAACGATAAAAGTTTTACAAGAATATAAAATACCTATATTAGGAGTAATATTAACTGGACATGAAAATCCAGAAAATAAACAAGCTATAGAATATTTCGGTAAAACAAAAATATTGGCTCAATTGCCTTTTATTGATAAAGTATCATCTAATAACTTAGCAAAGTTACCTTTATCTACTGAACTATATCAATTATTAAAGGACTAATTATGTCATTAGTACAACGAGATAAAAATTTAATCTGGCACCCATTCACACAGGAGAAAACCGCTAGAGAAATATTAGCAATAACAAGTGGTAAAGGTGCTTATCTTTATGATGAAAATGGCAAAGGTTATCTTGATCTAATTTCTAGCTGGTGGGTAAATTTACATGGACATGCACAACCTGATATAGCTCAGGCTATTTACCAACAATCTCAAAAATTAGAACATGTAATTTTCGCAGGTTTTACTCATGAACCGGCGATAAATCTATGTGATGCTTTAAAAGCTATGCTACCTGATCAATTAACTAAATTTTTCTTTTCAGATAATGGTTCAACCGCAGTTGAAGTAGCTTTAAAAATGTCTTATCAATATTGGAAAAATTTAGGACATACTAATAAAAATATTTTTGTTAGTTTTGAAGGTGGCTATCATGGAGATACTTTCGGTGCTATGTCAGTAGGATCACAGTCAGGATTTCATGATGTTTTTTCTGATCTATTTTTCAAGACTACTTCTATTTATTTTCCAGCTACGTGGGAAAATGATCCTTTAGTAGAAGAAAAAGAACAAAAGTCATTAACACAATTAGAAATTTATCTAGCAGAAAATCATAATAATATAGCTGCCTTCATATTAGAACCTTTAATACAAGGTGCTAGCGGTATGAGATTTTGTCGTCCTGTATTTTTAAATAAATTTATTAATATTTTAAAAAACTACGATATTTTAATTATTTTTGATGAAATAATGACAGGATTTGGACGGACAGGTAGCTATTTTGCTTTTCAACAATTAGACAATATAACTCCTGATTTTTTATGTCTATCTAAAGGTTTAACGGGTGGTTTTTTACCTCTAGCCTTAACTATAACCAACAAAAAAATTTATAATGCCTTTTTAAGTGATAATATTAATAAAGCTTTTCTACATGGACATTCTTATACAGCTAATCCATTAGCCTGTGCTGCAGCAAATTGTTCATTAGAATTACTACAACAAGATAGTTGTCAAAAAAAATTATTAACGTTACCAGAACTACATAAAAAAGGGTTAGATATTCTCTGCAAAAATCCTAAAATAAGCCAGCTAAGATATAAAGGAACTATCTCAGCTTTCAATGTTGAAATATCAGTTGATAAAATAAACCAACTAAAACAACAATTCATACAAGCATCCTTATTAATAAGACCGCTTGGAAAAACTATTTACTTACTACCACCTTATTGTATAACTGAAAAAGAATTAATAAATGCTTATGAACGCATTGATGAAATTTTATCTTTAATATAAATCTAATTAGGAGGAAATAATGAAGCGTATATTTTTATATTTATTATTGTTATTACCATTCATAGGTCTGCTATGGGTACCATTTTATAATAAAATAGACCCTAAACTTTGGGGCATACCTTTTTTTTACTGGTATCAATTTTTATGGGTGCCGCTTACTTCATTATTAATTTGGTTTGTTTATAAAATGGAGAGATAAATGAATTTTTTAATAAATCAAACTTTTTTAGTATTTATTTTTTGTTTTGCTAGCACTCTTGCTTTTGGTTTTTTTATTACACGATCTAAAAATAAAAATAAAAGTATAAATGAATGGGGGTTAGGAGGTAGATCATTTGGCGCATGGCTAACTTGGTTTTTACTAGGAGGAGATTTTTACACAGCTTATACAATTATAGCGGTACCAGCTTTAGTATATGCTGTAGGGGCTTATGGCTTCTTTGCCTTACCATATACTATTTTGGTTTACCCTTTTATTTTTGTAGTGATGCCATTATTATGGCGCTATGCTGCTAAACATAACCATATTACCTCTGCAGATATTGTATTACATAAATATAATTCTCGCGGTCTAGAATTTGTAGTAGCAATTATTACAGGCATTATAGCAATAATGCCTTATATAGCATTGCAGGTTATTGGTATGTCTGTAATTTTTAAACAGTTAGGACTAAGTGGATATTCTCCTATTATTTTATCTTTCCTTATTTTAGGTTTATATACTTATTCATCAGGTTTAAAAGCTCCAGCCTTTATTGCGTTTATTAAAGATATAATGATATATATAGTAGTTATTGTTGCTATCGCTATCATACCTATAAAATTAGGAGGATACGAAAATATCTTTAATCTTGCTAGTGAAGCTTTTGCATCGAAAAACTCAGCTGGTCTTATCTTAGATAAATCTCAATATTTTGCTTATGCTACCTTAGCATTAGGATCCGCTTTAGCAGGATTTATGTATCCACATACATTAACTAGTACATTAGCCTCTAAATCAGAAAATACGATAAAAATAAATGCTATATTTTTACCTGCTTACACTATTTTATTAGGTTTATTAGCTTTATTAGGTTATATGGCTTATGCTACCCATGTTTCAGTTCATGATTCTAATGACATAGTTCCTACATTATTTCAAAATATATTTCCACAATGGTTTGTCGGATTTGCTTTTGCCGCTATTGTTATCGGAGCATTAATACCTGCTTCAGTAATGAGTATAGGTGCATCCAATCTATTCACTCGTAATCTCTGGAAAATTTATATTAATCCTAATATATCAGAACAAACAGAAACAAGAGTAGCTAAAATTGGTTCTTTAATAGTTATGCTAGGAGCATTATTAGTTATAATGCTATTACCACTTAAATTTGCTTTAAACTTACAATTACTCGGTGGTATTTGCATTTTACAAACCCTTCCAGCATTGGTATTTGGATTATTTTTTAAATTTTATCGCGGAAGAGCTCTATTAATTGGATGGTTAGCTGGAGTAGCAATTAGTTTATATTTAATATATACCCATGATTTTGCCCCATTACATCAATTAACAATTATGGGAGAAAATTATACTTTTTACATAGGGCTAACAGCATTATTAATTAATAGTATAACAGCAACTATTTTAAGCCTAGTATTACGCAAATAATAATAAGTAATACTATATTAATCTCCTGATTTAACATTATTTACGCTAAAATCAGGAGATTAATAAAATTTTCTTAGCAAAAATAATCTGTAACGATAAAAATATAAGAACGATAAAACTTTATAAACCGGTTAACTGCAGTAACTATTACCTCATATATATATAACCATAATTTTATCCGTGACACCCAATAACAAGACTAAACAAAAATTATACTTGCTACATAGGTGTCTACCAATATTATTAATAATAAAACTATTTTAATAATCTAATTATTAAATCTTAACCTTTCCACATGATACTTTATGTTCTTCATTACCCAATAAAACGGGTTTAGTACTAGCACATTCTGCATCAGCTTGAGAACATCTAGTTCTAAATACACATCCAGACGGAGGATTAATAGGAGAAGGTAAATCATCAATTAATAATTGTATTACTACTTCTTTCTTTATCAGGATCAGGAATAGGAACTGCGCTCAATAAAGCCTGAGTATATGGATGTTTAGGATTATCATAAATTTCCTTACACGCACCAAATTCTACTGCATTACCTAAATACATAACTAGCACACGGTCTGATATATGTTTTACTACAGATAAATCATGAGCTATAAAAATTAATGCAAGTCCCATCTCTTTTTGTACTGATTGTAATAAATTAATTACTTGTGCTTGAATAGAAACATCCAATGCCGAAACCGGCTCATCACACACTATTAATTTAGGTTTTAAAATAAGAGCTCTTGCAATACCAATACGCTGACATTGTCCACCAGAAAATTCATGAGGATATCGGTTAATTAAATTAGGTAATAACCCTACTTTATCCATCATATTTTTAACTTTTTCTTTGATTTCTGCTCGTTTCATAGAAGGAAAATTTATCCTTAAAGGCTCAGCAATAATATCACCGACTGTCATTCTAGGATCTAAAGACCCTAATGGATCTTGAAATATCACCTGTATATCTTTACGAACCTCTTTCCAACTAGTTTTACTAAGCGCAGATATGTCTTGACCTAGCCAAACAATAGAACCAGAAGTAACTTTAACTAACCCCATAATAGCTCTGGCTAAAGTAGATTTACCACAACCAGATTCACCAACGACACCTAAAGTCTCTCCTTCATATAATGAAAGAGACACTCCATCCACCGCCTTTAATTTTATTGAAGGCTGCCAAAACCATCTCTTTTTACTAGTAACAGAATAATGTACTTTTAAATCTTTTATTTCTAAAACCTTTTTAGGGGTCGTTGTTTCTATATTATCTACCAAATTTTTTTCTACTATATCTTGCATTAATTTAACTCCTCTTTGTTCTTATGACAAGCACGCAGACGTTCTGTATCAAATTCCACTAACTCAGGTGGAATATTTTTACAATTATCCGTCACACACGAACAACGCGGAGAAAAAGGACAACCTAGGTAAATTAAGTAAATTAGGTGGATTACCTGGAATACTATATAATTCCTGATCATAGCCATCTAAACGGGGAACAGATCTTAACAATCCTTTAGTATATGGATGAGTTGGATCATAAAAAATCTCTCTTACAGTTCCATATTCCATTGTCCTACCACCATATATTACCAATACTTTGTCGCAAACAGCAGCTACGACACCTAAATCATGAGTTATTAAAATTATTGAAGTATCAAAATCTTTTTTAAGCTCATTCAATAACGCCATAATTTGCGCTTGTACAGTAACATCTAGTGCTGTAGTAGGCTCATCAGCAATGAGTAATTTAGGCTTACATAACAATGCCATAGCTATCATTACTCTTTGACTCATACCACCAGAAAATTCATGAGGATACATATTCATTCTGCTTCTAGCGAGAGGAATTTTAACAGCATCTAACATACGGACAGATTCTTCAAAAGCTGCTCTTTTACTCATGCCGCTATGGTGCATTACCTCTGTCAGTTGAGTACCCACTTTTAAATATGGATTAAGTGAGGTCATAGGATCTTGAAATATCATTGATATTTCTTTTGATCTTATTTTATTAAATTGCCTCTCATTAAATTCTAAAATATTTTCATTATTAAAATAAGCTGCACCTTCTACTAATCCATTTTTTGCTAACAACCCCATTAAAGCAAAAGCTGTTTGAGACTTTCCTTAGCCAGACTCACCAACTATAGCTAAAATTTCACCTTTATTTAATTCAAAATTTAAATTATTAACTGCAGTTACCACCCCATCAGGCGTTTTAAATTTCACATTCAAATCTTGAACTTTTAATAATATATCTTTTTTAAAATTCTCAGGATTAACTATAAGTTTTTCACGTTCTTTAACTTCTACCATGTATCACCTTATCTATCTTTTGGATCAAAAGCATCACGTAAACCATCGCCTATAAACAATAGGCAAAATAATGTGATAACTAAAAATATTGAAGGAAACACTAATAGCCATAACGCCCCTATAAAAGCTGAACTACCATCACTTATTAAAGCTCCCCAGCTACTGAATGGTTCTTGTGTACCTAATCCTAAAAAACTTAACATTGACTCTGCCAATATCATAGAAGGAACCATACTAGAAGCCATAATTATAACTATACCTAATAAGTTAGGTATAATATGTCTAATAATAATGCTAAATTTCCCTGCTCCACAAGTTATAGCAGCATCAACAAATTCCTGTTTTTGTAAGGACATAGTACTACCTCTAACCACCCTAGCGACACCACTCCAAGATGTTACAGCAATAGCTATAAACAATAAGGTCAGATTTCTACCAAATATAGCAACCATTAAAATAACTAGAAACATAAAAGGAACTGCATCTAAAATTTCGATAAAACGCATTAAGAAAAAATCAGTACGCCCACCAAAATAGCCCATAACACAGCCAACAAATAAGCCTATTCCTACAGATAATAATGCAGTTAAAATTCCGATACTTAAAGATACCCTGCCCCCAACGGCAACACGAACAAGTAAATCTCTTCCTGTCATATCAGTGCCAAAATAATGACCAGAAGCAAAATCTGGAGGCATTGAAATCATACTCCAGTCAGTATCATCATACTCAAAAGGAGAAATCATAGGAACAATAATAACAAATAATAACAGCAGCAATAACATGAACATACTAAATACTGCTAACCTATTTTTCATAAATCTACTTAAAGCGTCACCCCATAAACTTCTAGATTTAATTGATAAATTTTCTACAGGTGCTTCTTGTGGATAAGATATTTTATTATTAATAGACATTTTTTTCTCCTATTTACGTAATCTAGGATCAACTACTGTATATAGAATATCTATTATTATAGCCCCTACAATAATAGATATAGCTGTTAACATAGTTAATGATAAACTCAAGGAATAATCTCTATTTAAAGCACTATTAACAAATAAATGTCCTACTCCTGGTAACCCAAATACTTTTTCTATAATTAAAGTGCCTGACCATATGTAGATTAAAGAAAATACTAAAGTAGGAATTAAAGGCACAAGGGCCGGACGCAAAGCATGGCGTAAAATTATTTTATATTTAGGTAAACCTTTAGCACGTGCGGTACGGATATAATTAGAATTTAAAGTTTCTAACATATTACCTCTTGTCATACGAGCTTTAGTAGCTAACGAACTTAGTGCTAAAGTTGCAACAGGCAATATCATATGTTGCCATTTACCACCTTCCCAGCCGCCACCAGGTAATATAGGAAAATAAACCGCAAATATATAAATCAACATAGGACCTAACACTATGTTAGGTATTATATAACCAATCAAAGAAATCCCTATAACGCTATAATCCCATTTATTATTATGATTTAAAGCCGCAATAATACCTGCAGTAATACTTAATATCAAAGAAACAACAAAAATATATAAACCTAATTTTACTGATACGGGAATAGCATCAGCCAACAGTTCATTAACCGTTTTTTTTCTTTATATACAAAAGAAGGACCAAGGTCACCTCTAAGTAAGCTAGACAAATAATTAAAATATTGTTCTGATAAAGGTTTGTCAAAACCATATTTTGCTTCTATATTGGCTATAACTTCTGGTGGTAAAGCACGCTCTTGACTAAAAGGACTACCTGGCGCAAAGCGCATAAGTAAAAAAGATAAAGTAATTATAATAAATATAGTTGGTATTCCTATCAATAACCGACGCACCATAAGTTGTAACATTTTATACTCCCATATATAACTTACTACAAAAGTTCCACAAAGTTATGTAAAATAACCATAAAGCAAATATCTAGTTAAACATATAGAGTAAAAAACTAGATATTCTTGCTTATTTACATAAACTCCATACAAAAATTTAATATATTATTTTACAATATACATATCTTTAGTATATTGAGTTCCTAGAGGATTGTTATTTGCAAATCCTTTTACATATGGCTTCACCATACGAGCTTGCACATAATAGTAATAGGAATTATAACAGATTCTTTATCTAGTATCTCTTCAGCTTTTTGATACGTAGATGCTCTGGCTTCTGGAGTTTTAGCAGATAATGCACTTTTGAGAGTTTCGTCATACAAAAGACTAGCAAAACCAGCATTATTGTTACTACTTTTTGATAAGAATATATTCAAAAATGCACTTGGTTCATTATAATCTGCACACCAACCAGAACGAACCATCTGATGGTTTTTATTTCGCTTAGTTTCTAAGAAAGTTTTCCATTCTTGATTTTCTAAGTTTACATTAACACCAAGCTTAGTCTTTAACATAGAAGCTACTGCAATAGCTAGCAGTTTATGAGCTTCATCCTTATTATATAATAAGGAAAATTCTAAAGGATTTTTTTTACTATAACCTGCTTCTTGTAATAATTTTTTTGCTTTAGCTATTCTTTGAGCATAAGATAAATTAGATAACCATTCTGGTTTAGTTAGTTGTGCACCCTGTGTAAATGGTGGAGGAGTAAAACTAAAAGCTGTTATATCAAATTGACGTTTAACTCTTTTAGTTAAAATATCTCTATCAACAGCCAACTTAATAGCTTCACGGACTCTAACATCATTAAAAGGAGGTTTTGTTTGATTTAATTCATAATAATATGTACATAATTTATTTTCTTTAATTAATTCATTTGGATAACGTTGCTTCAACATATTAAATTGCTCAATCGGAACACTAAGAGTAATATCATTCGCACCACTTAAATAACGAGATACATCTATAGACGCCTGTTCAATAGTTAAAAATGTAACTTCATCAATTATAGTATTTTTATTATTCCAATAAGTTGGGCTACGTTCTAATACAATCTTTTCATTTACAACCCACAGCTTAGGTTTATAGGCTCCATTGCCTACAAAATTTTCTACCGCGGTCCATGAATCACCATATTTCTCTACAGTAGCTTTATGAGTTGGCAAAACACTAGAATGAGTTAATAAGCCCGGTAAATATGGTATTTCTTCACTTCACTCAACGTTAATTCCAAAGTATAATCATCTAACGCCTTAACCCCTAAAGATTCCGGTGATTTTTTACCAGAAGCTATCTCAGCACTATTTACCAAATTAGCATAATTAAGATAACTCGCATAAGGAGCTAATGTTTTAGGATTTACTAACCTACGGAAAGAATAAACAAAGTCATGCGCTGTAACAGGATCACCATTTGACCATTTTGCATCTTTTCTTAACTTAAACACCCAAATTTTATTATCATCTGTATGCCAACTTTCTGCAACCCCAGGTAGTATTTCACCATTAGCACCTGTAATAGTCAATCCTTCGAACAACTCCGCCCCCAAAGCTGACTCCGGCACACCATTCATAAGTTGCGGGTCTAAAGTACTAGGCTCTGTACCATTGTTACGGATTAAAGTTTGTTTATCGGCTAATTTGGTTCCTTCTGGAACTTTAGCAGCCAATGTAAAAGACGGTACGCATAAAATAAATACACATAATAATAAGGCGTTTTATAAAGATCTAAACATAACAGCTCCTTTACAAATTAATCGGTAAACTATTCACCATGTAACACAACTAAACTGATAATTATTCCTTCTGCTAAGCTATTATTACTTATACTAATAAGTAATAATTATTGGTTGTCTTAGAGAAAGCATAGCATTATTAAAAAACACATGCAAGTAATTAGGATAATCATCAATCATTACCCTAACCAAATTTGATCATTATAAACTAAACTACGCCCAATAATTAGTGGGTTACCCAAGCTTAATCATTATTAACTTTACTAAACTCTAGTTATTATCAATTTCAATGGGAATATATTAAAAATCTAGCTACCCCTGTTATGAAGGGCTTATAAATAGTTAGATTCAACAGCGCAATATGCTAAAATTACCCAGTATCAATAATTATTAACTTTACTAATTTTTATTTATTGTCAATTTCAATAGACTTATAATATAAAATTCCTAGCATCAATAATTATTTCACTAAGATTTAGTTAGTTTATTACAATCATTAGTCATTACTTATCGCTACGCTACCTATATCATTATCGATTACGAGCTTTAGCACGCTCACTCATTGTAACAGACATCAGACTAACACGCGGTCTACCAAAAGGATTTTTACCATATCCCTTTACCCAAGGCTTAACTAATACATTAGCTACCGGAAAATAAATAGGAATATACACAACATCTTCAATGAGCAACTTATCAGCATATTCTAGTAAGTCTCTTCTTTCAGCTACATTAGTTACATAGTAACTTGTTTCAACGAGCCTATCATAAACAAGGTTTTTATAGCGAACATCGTTATAAGTGGAATAACTAATAGCATCTAATAAGAAACTCAACGGATCATTATATTGTGGATACTTTCCTGTAAAAAAGCTTTCTAATTCACTATCTGCTTTTCTTTGCAATAATGTCTTCCACTCTAAATTATTTATACTAACTTCTACTCCAATATTCTTTTTATACATAGATTGCACAGCGACAGCTAAATTTTCCAGTTTCTGAAGTATCATAATATAAAGTAAATTTATAAGGATTTTGCTCATTATATCCTGCTGCAGCTAATAATCTTTTTGCTTCCGCATATCTTTGTTGATCACTCCATTCACTCCAATCAGGTTTACTAAAATTAGCATGTTTAATGCTAGGAGGAACAAAATTATATGCAGGGCGATATCCTGCCCCTAAAACATGTTTAGCGATAATTTCTCTATCAATGCCTAACTGCAAAGCTTTTCTAACCCTTTTATCTGAAATTTTATCATGGTTTATACCAATATAAGAAACAGATGCACGCGGAACTTGATATAATTCATTAGGATAGGTCTTTTTAGCTTTTTCATATAATGATCTTGGAGTATTTACAAAGACTATATCCAATTCATTTGCCATATAACGACTATAAGCAACAGCCGTATCTGTTATAACTAAAAAATTAACTTTTTCTATTTGTACATTCTTTTGATCCCAATAATAATATGGATTTTTTTTCAAAATTATTTTTTCTTGTAAAATAAATTCTTCTAATTTATAAGCACCATTACCAATAAACTTTCCTACATTTGTCCATTTGTCTCCATATTTTTCAACTACATCCTTGCGCAGCGGTGCAATACCAGCTATTTCAATAAAATATGGCACTGGTTTCTCTAAAGTAATCTCTAGAGTATAATCATCAATAGCTTTAACACCTAATTCCTTTACAGAAATATTACCATTAACAATTTCTACTGCATTTTTATAACCTATAGTCATATATCTACCGGCTAACGGGGATGCAACTTTAGGATCAACAGTTCTTCTTATAGCATATACAAAATCATGCGCTGTGACAGGTTTTCCATCTGACCATTTCGCATTTTTTCTTAATTTAAATGTCCAAATTTTATTATCTTTATTTTTCCAAGATACAGCAACACCAGCTGTTATCTTACCTTCAAGATCCCGCTCTATTAATTTCTCGAATAAATTATCAATAACCATTTTGTGACGTTGGATCATCAGAGAAAGTCGGGTCTAACGTAGGAGGTGAACTAATATCATATAAAGTTAATGTAGGAACCTCTGGTTTATGTGCTGCACTAACCATATTAATGGAGATAAAAAACAAAACCACAGACAAAAAATATCTTAAAATATACATTTACTACCTATCTTCTTTCTTATCTCCATTTAATTAACAATTTATTTTTTCCCTTTAGGGAAACCTTCTAGCTCTAGCCATTTTGGATAAGTTTTTCCAAAAGGATCTGCTACATAATTTTTAACCCAAGGCTTAATTAATACATTAGAAGCAGTAGTAAATAAAGGTATTACCACAGATTCCTCAATTATAAGTTTATGCGCAGCTTCTAATAACATATTTCTTTTTACCGGTCAAGCACCAGATAACTGTGATTCATATATGCATCAAAAATAGGATTATCATATCTAGATACGTTATAAGTTACATCACTTACAAATGAAACTAAAAAAGTTAATGCATCATTAAAACCAGCAACACTGCCCAGAAGGAAAAAATCTAAATTACCAGATTTACGCTCTTGTAAAAAAGTTTTCCATTCCATATTCTCTAAAGATACATCTACTCCTATATTGCGTTTATACATAGATTGTATTGCTACCGCTATAGTAGTCTCAATTTCTCCTGTTGAATAAGTGAGCTTAAATTTATAAGGATTTTTTTCATTATATCCAGCCTCAGCTAATAATCTTTTAGCTTCTTTATAACGTTGTTGTTTAGTCCAATTTGCCCATTCAGGTTGGGGATAATTACCATTTTTTATATTAGAAGGAACATAATTAAAAGCAGGAACCTGCCCCGATCCTAGAATCTTATCTGTAATAATATCGCGATCTATTCCTAATTGCAAAGCTTTACGAACTCTAACATCTGGCATTCTTTTAACATTAATACCTAAATAAGAAACAAACAAATTAGGAAATGTCAGAATTTTATCACCATATTCTTTTTTAGCTCTCTCTCATATAAAGGTTTTGGGGCTCCTACACCAACTACATCTAATTCCCCTGCAAGAAAACGATTATAAGCTATATTATGATCTGCTATTACCAATGTAACGGCTTTATCAATTGCTATATTATCTTTATTCCAATAATGTGGATTTTTAACTAAAACTGTCTTCTCTTGTAATACTAATTCTTCTAATTTATAAGGACCATTCACCACTAAATTTTTTACCGCAGTCCATTTATCACCATATTTTTTAATCAAATCTTTACGCAACGGTGGAGTCCTAGCTATTTCTAAAAAATAAGGAATCGATTTCTCTAAAGTAATTTCTACAGTATAATCATCTAAAGCTTTTACGCCTAACTCTTCAACCGGAAGATCTCCTTTTATGACAGCTTCAGCATTTTTATAACCAACATTTATTAAACCAGAGGCTAAGGGAGATGCAGTTTTAGGATCAGCGACACGTTGAAAAGCATATACAAAATCATGTGCTGTGACAGATTTTCCATCTGACCATTTTGCATTTTTCCGCAATTTAAAGGTCCAAATCTTATTATCTTTATTTGTCCAAGATTCAGCTACTCCTGGCACCACATCTCCCTTCTGATCGAGATCGACTAACCCTTCAAATAAATTTTTTAAAATATCTAAAGAAGGTATGTCGTTCGCAAAGGCTGGATCTAAAGTCGTTGGCGAAGAGCTATTAGAAATGGTCAATACATTACGTTTTGCCGCAGTTGCTGTTGCAAAAGCAGGTATCTGAAATATACTAAAACATAACATAAAGACACAAACAGATTTTATCAGATTATTAAATATTTTCATCATTTTACCTCCTGTTTAACAACCGCACACTTATCTAAATATAATAAGTGTGCTGCAAGACAGCTCAAAGGTATTTTTCTAATCCTTACCTAAAGGCTGTGATACAAAATGATTAATTGGATAATAAAAGAAAAAATTCCTCATCTAACAACATATATTCAGCTTTTTGAAAAATAATCCTCTTTCTTACCCAATTAATTAATAATTTATTTTTTCCCTTTGGGGAAACCTTCTAACTCCAACCATTTTGGATAAGCTTTGCCAAAAGGATCTGCTACATAATTTTTAACCCAAGGCTTAACTATTACATTAGAAACAGCGTTAAATAGAGGTATCACCACAGATTCCTCTATTATAATCTTATGTGCCGCCTCTAATAACTTATCTCTTTTTGCCGGATCAGTTGCGAGATAACTTTGCGCCATATATTCATCAAACATAGGATTATTATATTTAGCCACATTGTAACTTGCATCACTTACATATGGAACTAGGAAAGTTGATGCATCATTAAAGCCAGCAGAACCACCAATAAACCAAGTTTCTAAATTACCAGCCTCACGCTCTTGTAAAAAAGTTTTCCATTCCATATTCTCTAGAGATACATTTACTCCTATATTACGTTTATACATAGATTGCAACGCTACCGCTATAGTAGTAGCAACTTCTCCAGTTGAATAAGAAAGTTTAAATTTATAAGGATTTTTTTCATTATAACCAGCCTCAGCTAATAATCTTTTAGCTTCTTTATGACGTTGCTGCTTAGTCCAATTTGCCCATTCAGGTTGGGGATAATTACCATTTTTTATATTAGAAGGAACATAATTAAAAGCAGGAACCTGCCCCGATCCTAGAATCTTATCTGTAATAATATCGCGATCTATTCCTAATTGCAAAGCTTTACGAACTCTAACATCTGGCATTCTTTTAACATTAATACCTAAATAAGAAACAAACAAATTAGGAAATGTCAGAATTTTATCACCATATTCTTTTTTAGCTCTCTCATATAAAGGTTTTGGGGCTCCTACACCAACTACATCTAATTCCCCTGCAAGAAAACGATTATAAGCTATATTATGATCTGCTATTACCAATGTAACGGCTTTATCAATTGCTATATTATCTTTATTCCAATAATGTGGATTTTTAACTAAAACTGTCTTCTCTTGTAATACTAAATTCTTCTAATTTATAAGGACCATTCACCACTAAATTTTTTACCGCAGTCCATTTATCACCATATTTTTTAATCAAATCTTTACGCAACGGTGGAGTCCTAGCTATTTCTAAAAAATAAGGAATCGATTTCTCTAAAGTAATTTCTACAGTATAATCATCTAAAGCTTTTACGCCTAACTCTTCAACCGGAAGATCTCCTTTTATGACAGCTTCAGCATTTTTATAACCAACATTTATTAAACCAGAGGCTAAGGGAGATGCAGTTTTAGGATCAGCGACACGTTGAAAAGCATATACAAAATCATGTGCTGTGACAGATTTTCCATCTGACCATTTTGCATTTTTCCGCAATTTAAAGGTCCAAATCTTATTATCTTTATTTGTCCAAGATTCAGCTACTCCTGGCACCACATCTCCCTTCTGATCGAGATCGACTAACCCTTCAAATAAATTTTTTAAAATATCTAAAGAAGGTATGTCGTTCGCAAAGGCTGGATCTAAAAGTCGTTGGCGAAGAGCTATTAGAAATGGTCAATACATTACGTTTTGCCGCAGTTGCTGTTGCAAAAGCAGGTATCTGAAATATACTAAAACATAACATAAAGACACAAACAGATTTTATCAGATTATTAAATATTTTCATCATTTTACCTCCTGTTTAACAACCGCACACTTATCTAAATATAATAAGTGTGCTGCAAGACAGCTCAAAGGTATTTTTCTAATCCTTACCTAAAGGCTGTGATACAAAATGATTAATTGGATAATAAAAGAAAAAATTCCTCATCTAACAACATATATTCAGCTTTTTGAAAAATAATCCTCTTTCTTACCCAATTAATTAATAATTTATTTTTTCCCTTTGGGGAAACCTTCTAACTCCAACCATTTTGGATAAGCTTTGCCAAAAGGATCTGCTACATAATTTTTAACCCAAGGCTTAACTATTACATTAGAAACAGCGTTAAATAGAGGTATCACCACAGATTCCTCTATTATATAATCTTATGTGCCGCCTCTAATAACTTATCTCTTTTTGCCGGATCAGTTGCGAGATAACTTTGCGCCATATATTCATCAAACATAGGATTATTATATTTAGCCACATTGTAACTTGCATCACTTACATATGGAACTAGGAAAGTTGATGCATCATTAAAGCCAGCAGAACCACCAATAAACCAAGTTTCTAAATTACCAGCCTCACGCTCTTGTAAAAAAGTTTTCCATTCCATATTCTCTAGAGATACATTTACTCCTATATTACGTTTATACATAGATTGCAACGCTACCGCTATAGTAGTAGCAACTTCTCCAGTTGAATAAGAAAGTTTAAATTTATAAGGATTTTTTTCATTATAACCAGCCTCAGCTAATAATCTTTTAGCTTCTTTATGACGTTGCTGCTTAGTCCAATTTGCCCATTCAGGTTGTGGGTAATTGCCATTTTTTAGATTAGGAGGAACAAAATTATATGCAGGAACCTGCCCCGATCCTAAGACCTTATCTGTAATAATATCGCGATCTATGCCTAATTGTAAGGCTTTACGAACTCTAACATCTGGTATTTTATCAAAATCAATACCTAAATAAAAGATAGATAGTCTAGGAAAGCGCAAAACTTTATCACCATATTCTCTTTTAGCCCTCTCATATAAAGGTTTTGGTGCTCCTACCCCAACTACATCTAACTCACCAGCAAGAAAACGATTATAAGCTGTGTTAGGATCTGCTATTACCAATGTAACAGCTTTATCAATTGCTATATTATCTTTATTCCAATAATATGGATTTTTAACTAAAACTGTTTTCTCTTGTAACACTAATTCTTCTAATTTATAAGGACCATTCACCACTAAATTTTCTACCGCAGTCCATTTATCACCATATTTTTCAATTAAATCTTTACGTAGAGGTGGGTATTCAACCACTTCTAAAAAATAAGCGATAGGTTTATCTAAAGTAAATTCCACAGTATAATCATCTAAAGCTTTTACACCTAACTCTTCAACTGGAAGTTTTCCTTTAATAACATCATCAGCATTTTTACAACCCATCTCCAGCAACTCGCTAGCTAAAGGAGATGCCGTTTTAGGATCAGCTAAACGTCGAAAAGCATACACAAAATCATGCGCTGTGACAGATTTGCCATCTGACCATTTTGCATTTTTCCTCAATTTAAATGTCCAAATTTTATTATCTTTATTTGTCCAAGATTCAGCCACTCCTGGAACCATTTCGCCCTTTTGATCACGTTCAACTAACCCTTCAAATAAATTTCTTATAATATCTAAAGAAGGGATATCATTGGTAAAAATTCTATCTAAACTAGTTGGCGAAGAAGTATCATAGATAGTTAATACATTGCGTTTTGCCGCAATTCCGCCTGCAAAAGCAGCTACATGTAGTGTACTACAGCATAATATAAAGACACAAACAGACTTTATCAAATTATTAAATATTTTAATCATTTTACCTCCTATGATTAATTGCAGAATTATCTATATATAGTAATTTAGCTATAAGCAGCTATCAATTGCAGACTTATTGTAAATTTATTCTAAATATAATAAATTTACTCTAGGCATCCCAAAAGGATTTTTACCTAATCCTTTAACCCACGGTTTAACTACTAAATTATTTATAGGATAATATAATGGAATGACGATTGCCTCATCTAGCAACATATATTCAGCCTTTTGAAGAAGTGCTCTTCTTTCTGCTAGATCTTTTGCAGTATAACTACTCCTTATCAAATCATCATATACTATATTACTATAAGTACTTACATTAGCACTATGACCAGTCAAGTAAGGATTTAAAAAAGTTAAAGCATCATTAAAACCAGCAGCACCACCAATAAACCAAGTTGCTAAATTACCAGCTATACATTCTTGTAAAAAAGTTTTCCATTCCATATGTTCAAGCTTAACTTCCACGCCAATATTTTTTTTATACATAGACTGAATAGCAACAGCTATTAATGGTCCAAGCTCACCACACCACTTGCATAAGTCAAAGTCAAATTAAAAGGGCGATTTTTATTGAAACCTGCCTCAGCTAACAAGCGTTTAGCTTTAGCATAACGCTGTTTAGCTGTCCATTTCGCCCATTCAGGCTCAGCAAAATTTGCTCCCTTTATATTATATGGAACATAATTATAAGCTGGCTTTTGACCGGTAGCTAATATTTTATTTGTAATAACTTCCCGATCTACACCTAATTGTAATGCCTGCCTAACTTTTTTATTTGGTATTTTCTTAACATTCACACCTAAATAAAATATACCCAACCTAGGATAAACATCTAAATTCGCGGGATAATCTTTTTTGGCTCTTTCATATAAATTTTTAGGGGTATTTACATTAACTATATCTATCTCACCTATTTTAAATCTATTATAAGCTATATTATCATCAGAGATGACCAGATAAACAACCTTATCAATAGAGGTATTTTTATTATCCCAATAATACGGATTTTTCGATAAAACTACCTTTTCTTGCAAGATCAATTCATCTAATTTATAAGCTCCATTAGAAATAAAATTTTCTGGGCGCGTCCATCTATCACCATATTTTTCTATTATATCTTTACGTAAAGGTACTATGCCTGCTATTTCTATAAAATATGGAATAGATTTTTCTAAAGCAATTTCTACAGTGTAATCATCTAAAGCCTTAACCCCTAACGCACTAACTGGTAATTCTCCCTTAGCGATCGCTTCAGCATTTTTATAACCAATCTCAATTAAAGAACCAGCTAAGGGTGTAGCGGTTTTAGGATCTGCTATACGTTGAAAAGAATATACAAAATCATGTGCTGTAACAGATTTTCCATCTGACCATTTTGCATTTTTTCTTAATTTAAATGTCCAAATTTTATTATCTTTATTTGTCCAAGATTCAGCTACTCCTGGTACCATATTACCATTTATATCACGTACTACTAACCCTTCAAACAAATTTAGTAAAATCTCATTAGCGTGAGCATCCAAACTATAGGTAGGATCCAAAGTAGATGGAGAATCAGGTATAGATAACTTAAGAGTATTTTGATTATTTTTGCTATTTGCCAGAACAGAAGAGTTCCCGATAGCATATATAGACAATAAAATTACGCCACATAAAATTTTTATTAATTTAAAGATATATTGCATTTAACTCCCCTTTTAATATCCGCTCTCTTAATCAGGTTAACATAGATATCCCGATTGTCAAACCATTTTTAACCCTTGTGGAAAAGCAAATATTGTTATTATGATAAAAATATGATAAAAATAATCATAATTTTTAACTAAAGGCTAAAACATGATAAAAATTACAGGTGTTTCAAAAAAATTTGGTACAAATTTTGTAATAAAAGACACTTCTTTAGTTTTTCCGTCTAATAAATTAACTGCCATTATCGGCCCTAATGGAGCAGGAAAATCTACGTTATTAATGTTAATCAGTAGGTTATTACCCATGGATAAAGGTTGTATTTGTGTAAAAGACATGGATATATTAACCACTCCTTCCTCGACCTTAGCCAAACAATTGGCTATTTTAAGACAAGATAATCACCTGCTACCAAGAATTACTGTTTATGATTTAATTCTTTTTGGACGTTATCCGCATACTAAAGGAAAACCCAATAAAAACGACCAAGAGCATGTAGCTAGATCATTAAAATTTTTAGGATTAGAAAATTTAGCAACTAAATTTTTGGATGAATTATCCGGAGGACAACGACAACGTGCTTTTATAGCTATGGTATTATGTCAAGATACAGAATATATATTATTAGATGAGCCTTTAAATAATCTAGATATGAAACATGCTATTTCTATTATGAGATTATTAAAAAAAGCAGCTGAAGAATTAGGAAAAACCATTATTACTGTACTACATGATATTAATTTTGCCTCTTTATATACTCATCATATAGTTGCAATGCGAGATGGAGAAGTAAAATACACCGGTTCTCCTCATGAAATTATTTGTGCTGAAAAAACTACATTCTCTTTATGATCTTAAAATGGATATCACCCAAATTGGTGGATGTCCATTTGCTATTTATTGTAGCTGTGAAGAAGAATGTTAATAAAAAAGCTAATTAGCTGCATTAATTAATGTATCATTTAGACATATTTTTATATAAATATTTTTCTCTAGATTGTTTTTTCATGGTAATTGAAAATCCCGCCTTAGAAGGAGGCATATAAGCAGCTCTTTTTATCACGCATGGATCTTCAAAATGCTCATGTAAATGATCTACATATTCTATTACTCGACCTTCTTTTGTACCAGAAATACAAATATAATCAATCATAGCTAAATGTTGTACATACTCGCACAAACCTACACCACCTGCATGGGGGCAAACAGGTAAATTATATTTAGCCGCCATTAATAACACTATTAATACCTCATTTAAACCACCTAGACGACAAGCATCTATTTGTACAACATCAATAGCACCCGCCATAATAAACTGCTTAAACATTATACGATTTTGACACATTTCTCCAGTAGCAACTTTTACTGGAGTTACGGCAACACGAACAGCCTTATGACCTAGAATATCATCCGGACTTGTTGGCTCTTCAATAAACCAAGGCTTAGCAAAGCTCAATTGCTTTACCCACTCAATAGCTTGCGATACTTCCCAAACCTGATTAGCATCTATCATCAATTGTCTATCATTGCCAATTAATTCTCTAGCAAGAGATACACGACGTATATCATCTTGTAAATTATGCCCTATTTTTAACTTAATATGTTTAAAACCCTCGTCTAGCGCTTCCTTAATAAGCCCTCTTAATTTATCATCATCATAACCTAACCAACCCGCTGAAGTAGTGTAACAAGGATAACCTTCTTTTTCTAATGTTATTATACGCTCTTTCTTACCAGATGCTTGTTGTTTTAACATTTGCAGCGCTTCATCTTTAGTTATACAATCAGTTACATAACTAAAATCTAAACATTTAACTAATTGCTCTGGTGACATATCGGCTACTAAACGCCAAACAGCTTTATTCTCTTTTTTTGCCCAAAGATCCCACACTGCATTAACTATAGCTCCTGTAGCCAAATGTATTGCACCTTTATCTGGACCTATCCAACGTAATTGACTATCTCCGGTAATATAAGACCAAAAACGTCCTATATCTTCTGTTATCCACTCAAGATCTAAACCCACTAATAAATGTTGCATGGAATTAATTGCTATACAACATAACTCATTACCTCTACCAATGGTAAAAGTAAGACCATGACCTTCTAAACCAAGATCCGTTTCCAATATCACATAAGCAGCTGAATAATCAGGGTCAGGATTCATTGCATCAGAACCAGCAAAACTCTGAGAGGTAGGAAACCGAATATCTTCAACGCGCATACCAATAATTTTGGTCATTTTATCTCCGCAGGTAATATTATTAAATTACTTTTTCGCATTAACCACTAATTGATTTTGCTCACCTAATCCATCAATAGCTAACTTAATTTTCTGTCCGGCTTTTAAAAATACTGGCGGGTTTAATCCTAACCCTACTCCAGGAGGCGTACCCGTAGCGATAACATCACCTGGTTGTAAACTCATAAATTGACTAAGATAAGATATTAAATAGTCTACTGTAAAAACCATAGCTTTAGTATTACTATCTTGATATCTTTTTCCGTCTACTTCTAACCATAAATTTAAATCATGAACATCAGCTATTTCATCTTTCGTGACTAACCAAGGACCTATAGGACCAAAAGTATCACAGCCTTTACCTTTATCCCAACTACCACAACGATTTAACTGATAATCGCGTTCAGATACATCGTTAATAACACAATAACCAGCTACATGCGTCAATGCATCTTTCTGCTCAATATATTTACCTCCTTTACCTATCACCACACCTAATTCCACTTCCCAATCAGTTTTAGTAGAATTAATAGGAATTTCTATATTGTCATTAGGGCCTATTATTGCGCTAGTCCATTTATTAAAAACAACTGGCTCTTCTGGTACTTTACAACTAGTTTCAGATGCATGAGCAACATAATTCAAACCGATACAAATAAATTTACCTACATTACCAACACATGCTCCTATTCTGACATCATTTGGAACTAATGGTAACCTAGTTATATCGATTTTTTTTAACTTTTCTAAATTTTCTGGTAACAATATATCACCAGCAATATCTTTAATATACGCCGATAAATCACGTATATTACCATTATTATCTAATATTGCAGGAAGCTCTTGCCCCTTAGCACCATAACGTAAAAGTTTCATTATTAATCCTTATTTTACTTACCTAAAATCAATAATATTTAATTACTCCAACCACCATCAATAATTTGTATAGTTCCGGTAGTATAGCTAGCAGCATCTGAAGCTAAATAAAGAACTAATTCAGCAATTTCTTCTGCTTT
This sequence comes from Bartonella sp. DGB1, assembly GCF_041345015.1. Classification (NCBI taxonomy): domain Bacteria; kingdom Pseudomonadati; phylum Pseudomonadota; class Alphaproteobacteria; order Hyphomicrobiales; family Bartonellaceae; genus Bartonella; species Bartonella sp. DGB1. The sequence goes on along the minus strand of NZ_CP166769.1, from coordinate 289,634 downwards.
ACCTATACGACCCATTGGTTGCCTTGAAACAAATTCATTATAAACATCTTGCTCAGTTTTATTCTGTAATTTAGCTTGCTCAGCTATACGTAACTTTAACGATGGAGATTCTACTGTCCCCGGGCAAATAACATTACAGCGAATATTTTTTGCCACATAATCAACAGCAATAGATTTTGTCAAACCAATCACAGCTGCTTTACTAGCAGAATAAGCAAAACGATTAGATACACCTTTAACACTAGAAGCAACAGAGGACATATTAATTATAGAGCCTGAGCCATTTTTTAACATACAAGGTAAAAAGGCTTGTATCATATGAAACATTGATTTAACATTTAAATTAAAAGATAAGTCCCAATCTTCTTCATTACATTCTAAAATTGTTCCATTGTGTACATAACCAGCACAATTAAATAGTACATCTATAGTTTTAACTTTTTCTGCTAATTCTTTTATTTTATCTACGCACATTAAATCTAAACAAAATTTTTCAGACGCATCTAATGTATTAAGAGTCGTTTGATTAATATCTACTGCAATTACATAAGCACCATGTTTAACGAATAATTCCACACAAGCACGACCAATACCTTGCGCTGCTGCTGTAATTAACACTCTTTTTCCTTTGAGATCCATATTTCTCTCCAATTACCTGTTATCACATAACATAATCTCGCAACAGCTAAATACAATAATTTATTAATAAATACATAATTAAATATTAGACATTTTAGTAACTTTTGCCTCTTGCAGATCTACTTCACGTAAAAAGTTATCCATACTTTCTTCCGATATTTTTTTATTTTTATATAACTGAAAATACATTTTTCTCTCAGCTTTTAAACCTATTACTCTTATTTTTTTTTCATATTGCAAAATTAAATTAACGTCCTGTTTTTGATCAGAAGCTGCTAACAGATCATCATGTTTTTGTTTATAACTTTCAATCACTCTCAAACTAGCTATATTGTATAAATCACCTCGACCATGTTTTAAATTCGCCCAATTTTGCACTGATTTTTCTACTGCTAAAATCGCGGCTTCTGTAGCTGCTATTCTAGCTGCTTGTTCTAATTGTGCTTCATTAGAACCTTCAATTGTAAAGTTACTATTAGCTAATAAAATAGGTAACGCAAAGGTTGCAACTATAAGTGACAAAATAATCACACCTGCCGCTAAAAAAATAATTAAATCCCTATCTGCTAATGGTAAACCATCATTCAGGACAAACGGTAAAGTTAACACACCAGCTAAAGTAATAGTACCTCTCACACCAGCTAAAGAAGCAATAGAATTAAATTTTAGTAAAGTGGAAATATTTTTATTAACTAAAGTTAAATTGAACCAACGCAACTGTAATAAAATAAATAACCATATAAAACGGCATAACATTAATACAACAAATATTATGATTACACAAAAAATCAACCAAGAAAAATATAAATAATTATTAACACCATCAGGAATAGCAACACGCTGGATAATATAAGGTAATTGTTGTCCTAATAAAATAAAGATGGTACCATTAGCCGTAGATTGTACCGCATCCCATATCACCCCTCTTTTAATTCTAACTGAAGAATCTACAGCTGTAATACCTTCAGCATAAGTTACAGCAAAACCGGCTCCTACAGCTGCTAAAATACCAGATGCCCCTATTAGATCCCCTAAAAAATAAGCCGCAAAAGGGGTTAACAAACTTACTAATATTGGTGTACCAGCTTCTTCTCCAAATCTACTTGACCAAAAAATTACTAGATATGTCATAATATAAGTAACCAATATTCCAGCAAATAAACCAGCTATTGAAGACCAAATAAGTAACGCCACGGCCTCACTAGCCGAAAAATAACCTGTTAAAGCAACTGCTACAGCTAATTTCATTGAAACCAACCCAGAAGCATCATTTAATAAAGCTTCCCCTTCCAATATATCCATCAATCTTTTAGGCAAGGGTAATTTTTCTGTAATAGCAGAAACAGCTATTGGATCAGTAGGTGATAATATTGCAGCAAAAGCAAAACATATTGGTAAAGGCACAGCTGGTAATAACCAGTTAATTAATAAACCTCCACCTAAAATAGTCACAAATACTAAACCAAATGCTAAGGCTAATATTAACCATTTATCTTTTGATAAAGCCTGCTTAGAAATACGCCATCCATCTAAAAATAATAACGGCGGTAAAAATAAAATAAAAAATAATTCAGGATATAATAAAATTTGAAAATTTTCTACTGCTACTAATAAAGCTCCGCAAGCAATTTGAACTAATGGTACAGGTACAGGTATTGGTAAAGCATGTGCAACGGCACCACTAATTACAACTGCTGTAAGCAGAAATAAAACTATAACAACCGCCTCCACATGCCCTCCGTAAATATTAATATATTATTATATTATTATGATACAATCTATTTTATTTTTTTGCAAAAGTTTTTAGATTCATTTCCCCTAATAAGCGTCCACTAACTACTCCTGCTATCATAGAACCATTAACATTTAGAGCAGTTCTTCCCATATCTATTAATGGCTCTATAGAAATTAATAATGCCACTAAAGTTATAGGAAAGCCCAAAATAGGCAATACTATTAATGAAGCAAAAATAGCACCGCCTCCTACACCCGCAACACCCAAAGATGAAATCATTACAATGAATGCTAAGAAAAGGAAAAAGTTCGGCGACCAAACATCAATACCCATAGTAGGAGCTATCATAGTTGCTAACATAGCAGGATAAATTCCTGCACATCCATTCTGACCTATAGTGGCTCCAATAGATGCGGAAAAACTAGCGATACTAGAAGAAACACCCAGCCTTTTGTTTTGAGCTTCAATATTTAACGGTATCGTAGCCGCACTTGATCTACTACTAAAAGCAAAAGACAAAACTGGAAATATTTTTTTAAAGTAAGTTACTGGAGAAATACCTATAATCAATAACATAAGAGCGTGTATCATAAACATTACGAAAATAGCTAAATAAGATACAATGATAAAAGTACCTAATTTCATAATATCTGATAATGAAGAAGTCATTGCCATCTTAGTGACTAAAGCAAATACTCCATAAGGAGTTAAAGAAATTATAATTTGTACTAATTTCATAATCCAAGCTTGCAGAATGTCTATAGAAATTAATAGTTTTTTACCTAGTTCTTTATTATCATTATATAATCGCAAAGCGGCCAAACCAAACAAGATAGCAATAATAACCACACTAATCACAGAGGTAGGATTAACTCCACTAAATTCCACGATAGGATTTTGTGGAATAAAAGAAAGTAAAACATCAGGCACAGTTAATCCATCTAGTTTTTCAACGCGAGTTGCTAAATTTTTCAACATTTGTAACTCAGCAGGACCAGCTGTCAACCCCGCTGCAGTTAAACCAAAAATGGCGGTTAAAAATATACCTACAAAGGCTGAGATAAGAGTCGTAAACAATAATATAGATATTGTTAATATACCAATTTTACCAATAGAACGATTATCATATAACTTTGTTATTGCTGCTAAAATAGATGTAAAAACTAATGGCATCAACATCATTTCTAATAAACGAATATAGCCAACAGCTACAATATCCACCCAACCAATTAGTTGCTTTGTTACTTGAGTCTCAGAACCATAATACCAATTTAACAAAACTCCGATAATTATACCAAGCACTAACCCAGTAAATACACGTTTAGATAAGCTAAAGGATTTTGGCAAGAATTTAAATAAGACTAGCATAGACAAAATAAGAATAACCAGCCCTAGTATAAATTGAAAATTCATTTAAAACTCCTCAGGTAACATAGCAAACTCTATAATATTATATAATTTTACAATTTAACAAATTAAGCTATGTAATAACCACAACCACATACGCAGTCAAAACTAAGTTATCACACCTTTACGTAATAAAAAACACCCATAAGGACGGACGTCTCCTACTTGTATAATTGCAAAAGCTTGAGAAGCTTGCTTATAAAATTCAAAACGTTCAATACCAATAAATTGTTTCTCCTCCATACCTGCACTAAGAATTTTCTTTCTAACCTCTTCTTGCACTTCAGGTATTGACGCATTATCTTCAATAACTAACATTCTACGTACAGGATCTTTTACATAAGTATCTAAAGGATATACCGTTAAAATTGCTTCTATTACCTGTGCCATAGTCAACCCTGGCATTTGAATCAACTGCTGAGAACTAGTTAGCCGAGCGAGTTTTTCAGCTGGATGATTAGCATCGACTATAGCAAGATCGTCACCATGTCCCATAGCGGCTAAAACCCATAATAAATCTGCGGTTAAGATCGGTGAAATATTTTTTAACATATTAATTCCTTTAAATTTATTTAATTAACTGATATTACCTTAACTAAGATAATGATTATTTCTCAATGTCAATCGAAGCCAACTAACAAATTTAAAATATAATAATTTAATTATTAAATGCGTTATATAACTAAATGTGATCTAGCATCATGTATAAATTAATTGGTATAATATATATTTATAACCTATTTCCAAAACTATCTACAGTCTTTAAAATAATTTAATTATATATTGACAATAAAAAACCTTTATTTTATCATGAAATTATATAAATAAGAAAGGATACTAGAAATGACAAACAAAATATTTGTACAATTAACGAAAGAAGCAAAAGTTAATGTTTTCAAAGCGGCTCGCCAATCAAAACCTTCTTATGCTGAGCCAATTGGTACAAAATAATAATACACTGGGAGGCAGTGTTGATATATATAAGAGAAATTGACATAAACAATTATTCTAATATATGTAACGACATAGGTGTATTAGCAAATAATGATCTCATTAATAGAAAAATACAATCTATTAACCTAAACTCTGCTTCCCTTCGCTCTGATGGCTCTTGCTTAGATTTATCTAATATATATATATATTGTGAATCTGTTCATAATTATAAAAAAGATGACTTACGCGATATTTTGATATTTGATGAAAAAACTGTGTCTGCTGTAATTATAGATAAAAATTTGCTTACTGGGTGTCCCTATTGTTTTGATAGTAAACTTAAAACAAACATTGAGCTTTACGGGGTTAGAAAAGCAAAGCTTTATGACTCTACATCCGTTATATTTCTAACACTTGTGTTTCATTATTTCCATAATATTCCTATAGCTATTTGTAACATTATGCCAGAACAAAATTGGTCGCTAATGATGCCTTTAGCTAATTGCAATAATTGTAAAGATATTATAAGAACGCCTGATGATTTTAGAAATATATATGTAACAGAAAAAAATATTATTTCTGATAGCTCAGCTATTAAAAATAACATTACTACTGAACAGCAATCAAATAATTTTCTAGAAAATAACAGACTTTTTATTGGCTTTTCTGCAGTGATGTCGAATTTTGTGAAAATAGATGAAGAAAAAGAGGTTAACTTAATTGGCTCTCCTATATTCCTCAGTAATGAAGATAATAATTATGAAATTTCAGGAGGAAAAGGAAAAACCTTATGTCAAGCTGCAGCTAGTTGTTTAGGAGAGGGTCTAGAAAGATATTTTTTAAGTGGGATATTCTCAGAAAAAGAAATAAAAACCAACAAAGATAATCCTCTAATAATTAATATAGAGAAAGAATTTGGTTTCCCTTATCATCAACCAAACTACCACTTTAAAGAATATGAACCTAATTTAATAATAAGTTGGGTTAAATCTGAAGATTTAACCCATAACCAAGAAATTTACTTACCAAGTAATATAATTTTTTGTCCTGATATAAAATCTGAAACTTATATATCACCTTCTAGCACTAACGGTGCTGCATGTGGAGCTAATTTATATGAAGCCACAACAAAATCACTATTAGAATTAATCGAAAGAGATGCTTTTTATTTTTATGCACGAACTAATCAATCAGTAAAACACGTACCATTAGAACTATTACCACATGACATAAAAAATATTATAAACAACCATGATTGGGCAGATTTTCAAATAATGGTTTTACCTTCCCCTTTTGAAAATATTTTTGTTACTCAAACTGTACTTACAAATAAAAATAATAATGGTTCGCTAACATCTAGAGGTACTGGAGCAAATATAAATTTTTACGATAGTATACAAAAATCTATAAATGAATGTTTACAAATGTATTATTCACTATCATCAAATGAAATCATCAATAAAGCTAATCTAGATATGCGTTATTTATGGTACACAGGCGAAGCAAAAAATAAATTCAGCAATTTTTTTCATCCTAAACATTTTATCATGAAAATAAATGAATTTAACACTCATATTGAAGATGTTGTACAACATATAATTAATAGTGCTAAAAAACAAAATTTAAATGTTTACAGACATACTATATTAAATACTCCTACCTTTAGTGTAGTAAAAACTGCTATGTCACAAATAACTTCAATAGATGGTATATATTTAAAAAATAATATAAGATATCAACAGTTTGCGAAACTCTTAAATTTAAATCCTATCATTATAAATTATAACGGTTCCTTATTCATGTAGGCATCTATGAAAAAACTTTATTTATTACTTTTTTTAAACGGTTTAGCGATTGCTAGCTTTACTCCTTTTACTACCATCTATTTTCTAAATATTGGTTATGATCTAGCTTTCATTGCACTATCAAGCGCAATATTTAATATAGCAGTTACTATAGCAGAAATACCTTTTGCTCTTGTGGTTGATAGATATAACCCTAAATTATCTTTATATTTTGGTTTTATGTTACGTATAATAGGTTTTTATTTATTTACCGTTAATTTTGGTGTTAATTACATAATTTTAGGCTATATATTAACAGGTGTGGCGAATGCTGCTACGAGTGGTCCTCTTGGGGCAATGATAATAAATAATACACAAAACCAAACTTACGAAAATATAGCAATTGTAAAAAGTAGAATTAGTTTGTATGGCTCCATTTCTTCTTTATTGGGGGCAACTATAGGTTATTCATTATTTAATATTGAGGAATATTTTATTTGGCTTGCGGCAATAATATTTTTGTTATTAGCAATATTATTATTAGTCTTTATGCCAAAAATTAAAGCTGAAGGAGCAGATGAAAATAGCATGTTCTTTGTAAGAGGCGCTCTGAAATTATTTAAAATGCCAGTATTTTATATTCTGATATTTTTAAATATTGCTGCTTTTGGGCCGTTATTAGCTGCACCAGTAAAATTTAATGCAATTTCACCTAATATGCTATTATTTGGTCATTATGCCATAACTTTAACTAGTATCGTTGGTTCTAAATTATTCATGCATCTAAAATTTAAATTAACTTCTGCTAAATGGTTAGCTTTAGTTAATATATTAGCTCTGATTATGTTTAGCTTTGCTGATAATATGTTTACCATATTACTAACCTTCTCCTTAGTAGGAATAAGCCATTTATTCTTAACCTTACAAATAGGTGGGTTATTTTCTTCAAAAGTTGGTAATAAAATACGGGCTTGTTCTAGTTCAGTAATTTCCTTATCAGATTCCTTATTATTATTCATCATTGCGCCTATTATTGGTATGTTAGCTAATTATAATCTTAATTATGCTATTTTATCATCCACTTTAGTATATATGATTGTTGGTCTGATAATATTATTTAATAATAAACTATTCAAAGAAGCAAAAATTTAGATATAATATAATTATCAATAACCCACTCTATGGACAAACAGCAGAATAATTCATAAAGAATAGCAATAAAGATCTTGATATATTTATTAAAGAGAAGATAAAAAGTATTTACTACTAAGTTCCCTTACAAATTGGTATAGCAAAAATATCTTATTCCTCTGAATATAAAATACCTAAAATACCGCCACGCGCATCTTATATGTAACCACACACAATGAAGCTGAGTAAGATTCCTCAAAATCAAAATCCATAGGACGTAATTAGCAATCAACAGATGTTTGTGGTACTAGTCTTTACTTTTCAAATATATTCGAAAATATTCTTTCCTCTAAACAATTAATGATTAATACCCAAATTAACAACTGTTATTTATTCTTTAAAAATGATTAGAAAGTTACTAATAATTTTTTCTATAATAGTTTCCTATATTAAAATTTATAAAACCAGCATATTGTTAATAAGTTAGCAATATTTATTAGTTTCTCCAAAAATTATACCATTTTCGTTTATGACTTTTATTATTATCTTTGTAATTATATTTTTTTAATTTTTGATATCCGTTGATAATAGCCTTTCCACAAACTATAGCATTATCCTTTACTATAGCCATATCCGTTACTTGTGCATTGCCATAAATTTTTGCTCTGCCGTGAATTTTACTTTTACCACTAATAACTGCATTTTCATAGATTTCAGCCTGTTCTCCAATAACAGCTTTATCTCTTATTATAGCATTATTATATATCCAACTATGATCAGTTACTAAACTATTATCTTTTACTTCTGCATTACCACTAACTGTTGCACTTTCATTAACTTTAGCTTCATTTCTAATTATTGCATGATCATAAATACGTGCACTATCATAAACCATAGCATTATCTGCAATCCAACAATAACCTTGATGACTTAAGTTTTTCTCACTTGCGAGATAACCTCCAAGACTATGTTTTTTTACCTCTCCAAAATCACGTAAAGCTTTAATACGATGTAATTTCTGGTCACCGATAAATAAAATATCATCGGTTAAACAATATTTTTTATAAGTAAAATCTTCGCTACAAAAGAAAGAATTTGGTACATCTTCAGTATGGTTAATAATAGCATTAGCCATTAAAATAATGTTACCATCTAAAGTTACTTCACCATCAATAATAACATTATGACAAACACGCACATGGTCAGTTAAATTAGCTAGACCACCAACTTGAGCATTATGCATAAGCCAAACGTTACCTGAAAGTTTAGTATAACCAAATACTAAAACATTATGCATTAATCTACAATTACCCAAGATTTCAACATAATCAAAAATAGATACATTATGAGATAAAATAATATTACCTGATATAACAGCATGATCACACACTGTAACATTATCTTTAATTAATGTATTACCAGAAATTTTTGCATGACCTGAAATTTTAGCATTATCACTGATATAAGCATTATCACTAACCAAGGCATTATCGCTAATTATAGCATTACCGCTGACCCAACAATTACCCTTATGGCTCAAATTAAATTCACCAGTTACATAACCTCCGATATCACCAGTTTTAATATTAGCAAAATCTCGTACCGCTTTTATTCGATAAATTTTACTATTATTAAAGAAGATATATTCATTCGTTAAAATATATTTTTTTTCAAAAAGATTATTATCCATAATAACATTCTAGAATTAATAACTTAAAGATAGTTTAATATTATTAATTACAATATTAACTTTATCTTTTACACTAGTCAAAAATGTATTGTTGAAAAAATTATTTTCCGACGAGCAATTAATTTTACTTTGTTTAACAATTGGTATTATTGATTAATTTTACTTGATCTTTTAATACTGAGTTATAAAAAACTACGTCTGGCTAGATTCGCCTATTTGCTTTGGTCAGGATACTTTTATATTAAACCTAGCTACGGAATATAACAAAATATATAAGATGGAAGATGGAAGATGGAAGATGGAAGATGGAAGATGGAAGATGGAAGATGGAAGATGGAAGATGGAAGATGGAAGATTGGTTGCGGGGGCAGGATTTGAACCTGCGGCCTTCAGGTTATGAGCCTGACGAGCTACCGGGCTGCTCCACCCCGCGACAATTTACTATGCGAATTATAGAGTAATTTTAATATCATGTCAAATAATTACTTACTTATCTGACTATATCCCCAACTTTAAGTCTCCTAAAAAGTTATCTGATAACTTTTGTGGTTAATGTGTTAAGAAGATTTATTGATTAGTTAAATATATTTTTCAATCAAATGCTCAAAAATACCTGCTAAAATTTATAAATTAAAGATAATTTAATATTATTAGAAGATATGCTATCAAAGATAATATTATCTGTTGTGACCATATTATCTTTCCTAAAATTCACAAATGGCGAAAAAGAATAATTTTTAATATATAGCGGAAAATATGATTAATTGCAGAATTATCTATATATAGTAATTTAGCTATAAGCAGCTATCAATTGCAGACTTATTGTAAATTTATTCTAAATATAATAAATTTACTCTAGGCATCCCAAAAGGATTTTTACCTAATCCTTTAACCCACGGTTTAACTACTAAATTATTTATAGGATAATATAATGGAATGACGATTGCCTCATCTAGCAACATATATTCAGCCTTTTGAAGAAGTGCTCTTCTTTCTGCTAGATCTTTTGCAGTATAACTACTCCTTATCAAATCATCATATACTATATTACTATAAGTACTTACATTAGCACTATGACCAGTCAAGTAAGGATTTAAAAAAGTTAAAGCATCATTAAAACCAGCAGCACCACCAATAAACCAAGTTGCTAAATTACCAGCTATACATTCTTGTAAAAAAGTTTTCCATTCCATATGTTCAAGCTTAACTTCCACGCCAATATTTTTTTTATACATAGACTGAATAGCAACAGCTATTAATGGTCCAAGCTCACCACCACTTGCATAAGTCAAAGTCAAATTAAAAGGGCGATTTTTATTGAAACCTGCCTCAGCTAACAAGCGTTTAGCTTTAGCATAACGCTGTTTAGCTGTCCATTTCGCCCATTCAGGCTCAGCAAAATTTGCTCCCTTTATATTATATGGAACATAATTATAAGCTGGCTTTTGACCGGTAGCTAATATTTTATTTGTAATAACTTCCCGATCTACACCTAATTGTAATGCCTGCCTAACTTTTTTATTTGGTATTTTCTTAACATTCACACCTAAATAAAATATACCCAACCTAGGATAAACATCTAAATTCGCGGGATAATCTTTTTTGGCTCTTTCATATAAATTTTTAGGGGTATTTACATTAACTATATCTATCTCACCTATTTTAAATCTATTATAAGCTATATTATCATCAGAGATGACCAGATAAACAACCTTATCAATAGAGGTATTTTTATTATCCCAATAATACGGATTTTTCGATAAAACTACCTTTTCTTGCAAGATCAATTCATCTAATTTATAAGCTCCATTAGAAATAAAATTTTCTGGGCGCGTCCATCTATCACCATATTTTTCTATTATATCTTTACGTAAAGGTACTATGCCTGCTATTTCTATAAAATATGGAATAGATTTTTCTAAAGCAATTTCTACAGTGTAATCATCTAAAGCCTTAACCCCTAACGCACTAACTGGTAATTCTCCCTTAGCGATCGCTTCAGCATTTTTATAACCAATCTCAATTAAAGAACCAGCTAAGGGTGTAGCGGTTTTAGGATCTGCTATACGTTGAAAAGAATATACAAAATCATGTGCTGTAACAGATTTTCCATCTGACCATTTTGCATTTTTTCTTAATTTAAATGTCCAAATTTTATTATCTTTATTTGTCCAAGATTCAGCTACTCCTGGTACCATATTACCATTTATATCACGTACTACTAACCCTTCAAACAAATTTAGTAAAATCTCATTAGCGTGAGCATCCAAACTATAGGTAGGATCCAAAGTAGATGGAGAATCAGGTATAGATAACTTAAGAGTATTTTGATTATTTTTGCTATTTGCCAGAACAGAAGAGTTCCCGATAGCATATATAGACAATAAAATTACGCCACATAAAATTTTTATTAATTTAAAGATATATTGCATTTAACTCCCCTTTTAATATCCGCTCTCTTAATCAGGTTAACATAGATATCCCGATTGTCAAACCATTTTTAACCCTTGTGGAAAAGCAAATATTGTTATTATGATAAAAATATGATAAAAATAATCATAATTTTTAACTAAAGGCTAAAACATGATAAAAATTACAGGTGTTTCAAAAAAATTTGGTACAAATTTTGTAATAAAAGACACTTCTTTAGTTTTTCCGTCTAATAAATTAACTGCCATTATCGGCCCTAATGGAGCAGGAAAATCTACGTTATTAATGTTAATCAGTAGGTTATTACCCATGGATAAAGGTTGTATTTGTGTAAAAGACATGGATATATTAACCACTCCTTCCTCGACCTTAGCCAAACAATTGGCTATTTTAAGACAAGATAATCACCTGCTACCAAGAATTACTGTTTATGATTTAATTCTTTTTGGACGTTATCCGCATACTAAAGGAAAACCCAATAAAAACGACCAAGAGCATGTAGCTAGATCATTAAAATTTTTAGGATTAGAAAATTTAGCAACTAAATTTTTGGATGAATTATCCGGAGGACAACGACAACGTGCTTTTATAGCTATGGTATTATGTCAAGATACAGAATATATATTATTAGATGAGCCTTTAAATAATCTAGATATGAAACATGCTATTTCTATTATGAGATTATTAAAAAAAGCAGCTGAAGAATTAGGAAAAACCATTATTACTGTACTACATGATATTAATTTTGCCTCTTTATATACTCATCATATAGTTGCAATGCGAGATGGAGAAGTAAAATACACCGGTTCTCCTCATGAAATTATTTGTGCTGAAAAACTACATTCTCTTTATGATCTTAAAATGGATATCACCCAAATTGGTGGATGTCCATTTGCTATTTATTGTAGCTGTGAAGAAGAATGTTAATAAAAAAGCTAATTAGCTGCATTAATTAATGTATCATTTAGACATATTTTTATATAAATATTTTTCTCTAGATTGTTTTTTCATGGTAATTGAAAATCCCGCCTTAGAAGGAGGCATATAAGCAGCTCTTTTTATCACGCATGGATCTTCAAAATGCTCATGTAAATGATCTACATATTCTATTACTCGACCTTCTTTTGTACCAGAAATACAAATATAATCAATCATAGCTAAATGTTGTACATACTCGCACAAACCTACACCACCTGCATGGGGGCAAACAGGTAAATTATATTTAGCCGCCATTAATAACACTATTAATACCTCATTTAAACCACCTAGACGACAAGCATCTATTTGTACAACATCAATAGCACCCGCCATAATAAACTGCTTAAACATTATACGATTTTGACACATTTCTCCAGTAGCAACTTTTACTGGAGTTACGGCAACACGAACAGCCTTATGACCTAGAATATCATCCGGACTTGTTGGCTCTTCAATAAACCAAGGCTTAGCAAAGCTCAATTGCTTTACCCACTCAATAGCTTGCGATACTTCCCAAACCTGATTAGCATCTATCATCAATTGTCTATCATTGCCAATTAATTCTCTAGCAAGAGATACACGACGTATATCATCTTGTAAATTATGCCCTATTTTTAACTTAATATGTTTAAAACCCTCGTCTAGCGCTTCCTTAATAAGCCCTCTTAATTTATCATCATCATAACCTAACCAACCCGCTGAAGTAGTGTAACAAGGATAACCTTCTTTTTCTAATGTTATTATACGCTCTTTCTTACCAGATGCTTGTTGTTTTAACATTTGCAGCGCTTCATCTTTAGTTATACAATCAGTTACATAACTAAAATCTAAACATTTAACTAATTGCTCTGGTGACATATCGGCTACTAAACGCCAAACAGCTTTATTCTCTTTTTTTGCCCAAAGATCCCACACTGCATTAACTATAGCTCCTGTAGCCAAATGTATTGCACCTTTATCTGGACCTATCCAACGTAATTGACTATCTCCGGTAATATAAGACCAAAAACGTCCTATATCTTCTGTTATCCACTCAAGATCTAAACCCACTAATAAATGTTGCATGGAATTAATTGCTATACAACATAACTCATTACCTCTACCAATGGTAAAAGTAAGACCATGACCTTCTAAACCAAGATCCGTTTCCAATATCACATAAGCAGCTGAATAATCAGGGTCAGGATTCATTGCATCAGAACCAGCAAAACTCTGAGAGGTAGGAAACCGAATATCTTCAACGCGCATACCAATAATTTTGGTCATTTTATCTCCGCAGGTAATATTATTAAATTACTTTTTCGCATTAACCACTAATTGATTTTGCTCACCTAATCCATCAATAGCTAACTTAATTTTCTGTCCGGCTTTTAAAAATACTGGCGGGTTTAATCCTAACCCTACTCCAGGAGGCGTACCCGTAGCGATAACATCACCTGGTTGTAAACTCATAAATTGACTAAGATAAGATATTAAATAGTCTACTGTAAAAACCATAGCTTTAGTATTACTATCTTGATATCTTTTTCCGTCTACTTCTAACCATAAATTTAAATCATGAACATCAGCTATTTCATCTTTCGTGACTAACCAAGGACCTATAGGACCAAAAGTATCACAGCCTTTACCTTTATCCCAACTACCACAACGATTTAACTGATAATCGCGTTCAGATACATCGTTAATAACACAATAACCAGCTACATGCGTCAATGCATCTTTCTGCTCAATATATTTACCTCCTTTACCTATCACCACACCTAATTCCACTTCCCAATCAGTTTTAGTAGAATTAATAGGAATTTCTATATTGTCATTAGGGCCTATTATTGCGCTAGTCCATTTATTAAAAACAACTGGCTCTTCTGGTACTTTACAACTAGTTTCAGATGCATGAGCAACATAATTCAAACCGATACAAATAAATTTACCTACATTACCAACACATGCTCCTATTCTGACATCATTTGGAACTAATGGTAACCTAGTTATATCGATTTTTTTTAACTTTTCTAAATTTTCTGGTAACAATATATCACCAGCAATATCTTTAATATACCGATAAATCACGTATATTACCATTATTATCTAATATTGCAGGAAGCTCTTGCCCCTTAGCACCATAACGTAAAAGTTTCATTATTAATCCTTATTTTACTTACCTAAAATCAATAATATTTAATTACTCCAACCACCATCAATAATTTGTATAGTTCCGGTAGTATAGCTAGCAGCATCTGAAGCTAAATAAAGAACTAATTCAGCAATTTCTTCTGCTTTACCTATACGACCCATTGGTTGCCTTGAAACAAATTCATTATAAACATCTTGCTCAGTTTTATTCTGTAATTTAGCTTGCTCAGCTATACGTAACTTTAACGATGGAGATTCTACTGTCCCCGGGCAAATAACATTACAGCGAATATTTTTTGCCACATAATCAACAGCAATAGATTTTGTCAAACCAATCACAGCTGCTTTACTAGCAGAATAAGCAAAACGATTAGATACACCTTTAACACTAGAAGCAACAGAGGACATATTAATTATAGAGCCTGAGCCATTTTTTAACATACAAGGTAAAAAGGCTTGTATCATATGAAACATTGATTTAACATTTAAATTAAAAGATAAGTCCCAATCTTCTTCATTACATTCTAAAATTGTTCCATTGTGTACATAACCAGCACAATTAAATAGTACATCTATAGTTTTAACTTTTTCTGCTAATTCTTTTATTTTATCTACGCACATTAAATCTAAACAAAATTTTTCAGACGCATCTAATGTATTAAGAGTCGTTTGATTAATATCTACTGCAATTACATAAGCACCATGTTTAACGAATAATTCCACACAAGCACGACCAATACCTTGCGCTGCTGCTGTAATTAACACTCTTTTTCCTTTGAGATCCATATTTCTCTCCAATTACCTGTTATCACATAACATAATCTCGCAACAGCTAAATACAATAATTTATTAATAAATACATAATTAAATATTAGACATTTTAGTAACTTTTGCCTCTTGCAGATCTACTTCACGTAAAAAGTTATCCATACTTTCTTCCGATATTTTTTTATTTTTATATAACTGAAAATACATTTTTCTCTCAGCTTTTAAACCTATTACTCTTATTTTTTTTTCATATTGCAAAATTAAATTAACGTCCTGTTTTTGATCAGAAGCTGCTAACAGATCATCATGTTTTTGTTTATAACTTTCAATCACTCTCAAACTAGCTATATTGTATAAATCACCTCGACCATGTTTTAAATTCGCCCAATTTTGCACTGATTTTTCTACTGCTAAAATCGCGGCTTCTGTAGCTGCTATTCTAGCTGCTTGTTCTAATTGTGCTTCATTAGAACCTTCAATTGTAAAGTTACTATTAGCTAATAAAATAGGTAACGCAAAGGTTGCAACTATAAGTGACAAAATAATCACACCTGCCGCTAAAAAAATAATTAAATCCCTATCTGCTAATGGTAAACCATCATTCAGGACAAACGGTAAAGTTAACACACCAGCTAAAGTAATAGTACCTCTCACACCAGCTAAAGAAGCAATAGAATTAAATTTTAGTAAAGTGGAAATATTTTTATTAACTAAAGTTAAATTGAACCAACGCAACTGTAATAAAATAAATAACCATATAAAACGGCATAACATTAATACAACAAATATTATGATTACACAAAAAATCAACCAAGAAAAATATAAATAATTATTAACACCATCAGGAATAGCAACACGCTGGATAATATAAGGTAATTGTTGTCCTAATAAAATAAAGATGGTACCATTAGCCGTAGATTGTACCGCATCCCATATCACCCCTCTTTTAATTCTAACTGAAGAATCTACAGCTGTAATACCTTCAGCATAAGTTACAGCAAAACCGGCTCCTACAGCTGCTAAAATACCAGATGCCCCTATTAGATCCCCTAAAAAATAAGCCGCAAAAGGGGTTAACAAACTTACTAATATTGGTGTACCAGCTTCTTCTCCAAATCTACTTGACCAAAAAATTACTAGATATGTCATAATATAAGTAACCAATATTCCAGCAAATAAACCAGCTATTGAAGACCAAATAAGTAACGCCACGGCCTCACTAGCCGAAAAATAACCTGTTAAAGCAACTGCTACAGCTAATTTCATTGAAACCAACCCAGAAGCATCATTTAATAAAGCTTCCCCTTCCAATATATCCATCAATCTTTTAGGCAAGGGTAATTTTTCTGTAATAGCAGAAACAGCTATTGGATCAGTAGGTGATAATATTGCAGCAAAAGCAAAACATATTGGTAAAGGCACAGCTGGTAATAACCAGTTAATTAATAAACCTCCACCTAAAATAGTCACAAATACTAAACCAAATGCTAAGGCTAATATTAACCATTTATCTTTTGATAAAGCCTGCTTAGAAATACGCCATCCATCTAAAAATAATAACGGCGGTAAAAATAAAATAAAAAATAATTCAGGATATAATAAAATTTGAAAATTTTCTACTGCTACTAATAAAGCTCCGCAAGCAATTTGAACTAATGGTACAGGTACAGGTATTGGTAAAGCATGTGCAACGGCACCACTAATTACAACTGCTGTAAGCAGAAATAAAACTATAACAACCGCCTCCACATGCCCTCCGTAAATATTAATATATTATTATATTATTATGATACAATCTATTTTATTTTTTTGCAAAAGTTTTTAGATTCATTTCCCCTAATAAGCGTCCACTAACTACTCCTGCTATCATAGAACCATTAACATTTAGAGCAGTTCTTCCCATATCTATTAATGGCTCTATAGAAATTAATAATGCCACTAAAGTTATAGGAAAGCCCAAAATAGGCAATACTATTAATGAAGCAAAAATAGCACCGCCTCCTACACCCGCAACACCCAAAGATGAAATCATTACAATGAATGCTAAGAAAAGGAAAAAGTTCGGCGACCAAACATCAATACCCATAGTAGGAGCTATCATAGTTGCTAACATAGCAGGATAAATTCCTGCACATCCATTCTGACCTATAGTGGCTCCAATAGATGCGGAAAAACTAGCGATACTAGAAGAAACACCCAGCCTTTTGTTTTGAGCTTCAATATTTAACGGTATCGTAGCCGCACTTGATCTACTACTAAAAGCAAAAGACAAAACTGGAAATATTTTTTTAAAGTAAGTTACTGGAGAAATACCTATAATCAATAACATAAGAGCGTGTATCATAAACATTACGAAAATAGCTAAATAAGATACAATGATAAAAGTACCTAATTTCATAATATCTGATAATGAAGAAGTCATTGCCATCTTAGTGACTAAAGCAAATACTCCATAAGGAGTTAAAGAAATTATAATTTGTACTAATTTCATAATCCAAGCTTGCAGAATGTCTATAGAAATTAATAGTTTTTTACCTAGTTCTTTATTATCATTATATAATCGCAAAGCGGCCAAACCAAACAAGATAGCAATAATAACCACACTAATCACAGAGGTAGGATTAACTCCACTAAATTCCACGATAGGATTTTGTGGAATAAAAAAAGAAAGTAAAACATCAGGCACAGTTAATCCATCTAGTTTTTCAACGCGAGTTGCTAAATTTTTCAACATTTGTAACTCAGCAGGACCAGCTGTCAACCCCGCTGCAGTTAAACCAAAAATGGCGGTTAAAAATATACCTACAAAGGCTGAGATAAGAGTCGTAAACAATAATATAGATATTGTTAATATACCAATTTTACCAATAGAACGATTATCATATAACTTTGTTATTGCTGCTAAAATAGATGTAAAAACTAATGGCATCAACATCATTTCTAATAAACGAATATAGCCAACAGCTACAATATCCACCCAACCAATTAGTTGCTTTGTTACTTGAGTCTCAGAACCATAATACCAATTTAACAAAACTCCGATAATTATACCAAGCACTAACCCAGTAAATACACGTTTAGATAAGCTAAAGGATTTTGGCAAGAATTTAAATAAGACTAGCATAGACAAAATAAGAATAACCAGCCCTAGTATAAATTGAAAATTCATTTAAAACTCCTCAGGTAACATAGCAAACTCTATAATATTATATAATTTTACAATTTAACAAATTAAGCTATGTAATAACCACAACCACATACGCAGTCAAAACTAAGTTATCACACCTTTACGTAATAAAAAACACCCATAAGGACGGACGTCTCCTACTTGTATAATTGCAAAAGCTTGAGAAGCTTGCTTATAAAATTCAAAACGTTCAATACCAATAAATTGTTTCTCCTCCATACCTGCACTAAGAATTTTCTTTCTAACCTCTTCTTGCACTTCAGGTATTGACGCATTATCTTCAATAACTAACATTCTACGTACAGGATCTTTTACATAAGTATCTAAAGGATATACCGTTAAAATTGCTTCTATTACCTGTGCCATAGTCAACCCTGGCATTTGAATCAACTGCTGAGAACTAGTTAGCCGAGCGAGTTTTTCAGCTGGATGATTAGCATCGACTATAGCAAGATCGTCACCATGTCCCATAGCGGCTAAAACCCATAATAAATCTGCGGTTAAGATCGGTGAAATATTTTTTAACATATTAATTCCTTTAAATTTATTTAATTAACTGATATTACCTTAACTAAGATAATGATTATTTCTCAATGTCAATCGAAGCCAACTAACAAATTTAAAATATAATAATTTAATTATTAAATGCGTTATATAACTAAATGTGATCTAGCATCATGTATAAATTAATTGGTATAATATATATTTATAACCTATTTCCAAAACTATCTACAGTCTTTAAAATAATTTAATTATATATTGACAATAAAAAACCTTTATTTTATCATGAAATTATATAAATAAGAAAGGATACTAGAAATGACAAACAAAATATTTGTACAATTAACGAAAGAAGCAAAAGTTAATGTTTTCAAAGCGGCTCGCCAATCAAAACCTTCTTATGCTGAGCCAATTGGTACAAAATAATAATACACTGGGAGGCAGTGTTGATATATATAAGAGAAATTTACATAAACAATTATTCTAATATATGTAACGACATAGGTGTATTAGCAAATAATGATCTCATTAATAGAAAAATACAATCTATTAACCTAAACTCTGCTTCCCTTCGCTCTGATGGCTCTTGCTTAGATTTATCTAATATATATATATATTGTGAATCTGTTCATAATTATAAAAAAGATGACTTACGCGATATTTTGATATTTGATGAAAAAACTGTGTCTGCTGTAATTATAGATAAAAATTTGCTTACTGGGTGTCCCTATTGTTTTGATAGTAAACTTAAAACAAACATTGAGCTTTACGGGGTTAGAAAAGCAAAGCTTTATGACTCTACATCCGTTATATTTCTAACACTTGTGTTTCATTATTTCCATAATATTCCTATAGCTATTTGTAACATTATGCCAGAACAAAATTGGTCGCTAATGATGCCTTTAGCTAATTGCAATAATTGTAAAGATATTATAAGAACGCCTGATGATTTTAGAAATATATATGTAACAGAAAAAAATATTATTTCTGATAGCTCAGCTATTAAAAATAACATTACTACTGAACAGCAATCAAATAATTTTCTAGAAAATAACAGACTTTTTATTGGCTTTTCTGCAGTGATGTCGAATTTTGTGAAAATAGATGAAGAAAAAGAGGTTAACTTAATTGGCTCTCCTATATTCCTCAGTAATGAAGATAATAATTATGAAATTTCAGGAGGAAAAGGAAAAACCTTATGTCAAGCTGCAGCTAGTTGTTTAGGAGAGGGTCTAGAAAGATATTTTTTAAGTGGGATATTCTCAGAAAAAGAAATAAAAACCAACAAAGATAATCCTCTAATAATTAATATAGAGAAAGAATTTGGTTTCCCTTATCATCAACCAAACTACCACTTTAAAGAATATGAACCTAATTTAATAATAAGTTGGGTTAAATCTGAAGATTTAACCCATAACCAAGAAATTTACTTACCAAGTAATATAATTTTTTGTCCTGATATAAATCTGAAACTTATATATCACCTTCTAGCACTAACGGTGCTGCATGTGGAGCTAATTTATATGAAGCCACAACAAAATCACTATTAGAATTAATCGAAAGAGATGCTTTTTATTTTTATGCACGAACTAATCAATCAGTAAAACACGTACCATTAGAACTATTACCACATGACATAAAAAATATTATAAACAACCATGATTGGGCAGATTTTCAAATAATGGTTTTACCTTCCCCTTTTGAAAATATTTTTGTTACTCAAACTGTACTTACAAATAAAAATAATAATGGTTCGCTAACATCTAGAGGTACTGGAGCAAATATAAATTTTTACGATAGTATACAAAAATCTATAAATGAATGTTTACAAATGTATTATTCACTATCATCAAATGAAATCATCAATAAAGCTAATCTAGATATGCGTTATTTATGGTACACAGGCGAAGCAAAAAATAAATTCAGCAATTTTTTTCATCCTAAACATTTTATCATGAAAAATAAATGAATTTAACACTCATATTGAAGATGTTGTACAACATATAATTAATAGTGCTAAAAAACAAAATTTAAATGTTTACAGACATACTATATTAAATACTCCTACCTTTAGTGTAGTAAAAACTGCTATGTCACAAATAACTTCAATAGATGGTATATATTTAAAAAATAATATAAGATATCAACAGTTTGCGAAACTCTTAAATTTAAATCCTATCATTATAAATTATAACGGTTCCTTATTCATGTAGGCATCTATGAAAAAACTTTATTTATTACTTTTTTTAAACGGTTTAGCGATTGCTAGCTTTACTCCTTTTACTACCATCTATTTTCTAAATATTGGTTATGATCTAGCTTTCATTGCACTATCAAGCGCAATATTTAATATAGCAGTTACTATAGCAGAAATACCTTTTGCTCTTGTGGTTGATAGATATAACCCTAAATTATCTTTATATTTTGGTTTTATGTTACGTATAATAGGTTTTTATTTATTTACCGTTAATTTTGGTGTTAATTACATAATTTTAGGCTATATATTAACAGGTGTGGCGAATGCTGCTACGAGTGGTCCTCTTGGGGCAATGATAATAAATAATACACAAAACCAAACTTACGAAAATATAGCAATTGTAAAAAGTAGAATTAGTTTGTATGGCTCCATTTCTTCTTTATTGGGGGCAACTATAGGTTATTCATTATTTAATATTGAGGAATATTTTATTTGGCTTGCGGCAATAATATTTTTGTTATTAGCAATATTATTATTAGTCTTTATGCCAAAAATTAAAGCTGAAGGAGCAGATGAAAATAGCATGTTCTTTGTAAGAGGC
Source organism: Bartonella sp. DGB1 (assembly GCF_041345015.1). Taxonomy (NCBI): domain Bacteria; kingdom Pseudomonadati; phylum Pseudomonadota; class Alphaproteobacteria; order Hyphomicrobiales; family Bartonellaceae; genus Bartonella; species Bartonella sp. DGB1. The sequence goes on along the minus strand of NZ_CP166769.1, from coordinate 267,520 downwards.
GCTCTGAAATTATTTAAAATGCCAGTATTTTATATTCTGATATTTTTAAATATTGCTGCTTTTGGGCCGTTATTAGCTGCACCAGTAAAATTTAATGCAATTTCACCTAATATGCTATTATTTGGTCATTATGCCATAACTTTAACTAGTATCGTTGGTTCTAAAATTATTCATGCATCTAAAATTTAAATTAACTTCTGCTAAATGGTTAGCTTTAGTTAATATATTAGCTCTGATTATGTTTAGCTTTGCTGATAATATGTTTACCATATTACTAACCTTCTCCTTAGTAGGAATAAGCCATTTATTCTTAACCTTACAAATAGGTGGGTTATTTTCTTCAAAAGTTGGTAATAAAATACGGGCTTGTTCTAGTTCAGTAATTTCCTTATCAGATTCCTTATTATTATTCATCATTGCGCCTATTATTGGTATGTTAGCTAATTATAATCTTAATTATGCTATTTTATCATCCACTTTAGTATATATGATTGTTGGTCTGATAATATTATTTAATAATAAACTATTCAAAGAAGCAAAAATTTAGATATAATATAATTATCAATAACCCACTCTATGGACAAACAGCAGAATAATTCATAAAGAATAGCAATAAAGATCTTGATATATTTATTAAAGAGAAGATAAAAAGTATTTACTACTAAGTTCCCTTACAACAAATTGGTATAGCAAAAATATCTTATTCCTCTGAATATAAAATACCTAAAATACCGCCACGCGCATCTTATATGTAACCACACACAATGAAGCTGAGTAAGATTCCTCAAAATCAAAATCCATAGGACGTAATTAGCAATCAACAGATGTTTGTGGTACTAGTCTTTACTTTTCAAATATATTCGAAAATATTCTTTCCTCTAAACAATTAATGATTAATACCCAAATTAACAACTGTTATTTATTCTTTAAAAATGATTAGAAAGTTACTAATAATTTTTTCTATAATAGTTTCCTATATTAAAATTTATAAAACCAGCATATTGTTAATAAGTTAGCAATATTTATTAGTTTCTCCAAAAATTATACCATTTTCGTTTATGACTTTTATTATTATCTTTGTAATTATATTTTTTTAATTTTTGATATCCGTTGATAATAGCCTTTCCACAAACTATAGCATTATCCTTTACTATAGCCATATCCGTTACTTGTGCATTGCCATAAATTTTTGCTCTGCCGTGAATTTTACTTTTACCACTAATAACTGCATTTTCATAGATTTCAGCCTGTTCTCCAATAACAGCTTTATCTCTTATTATAGCATTATTATATATCCAACTATGATCAGTTACTAAACTATTATCTTTTACTTCTGCATTACCACTAACTGTTGCACTTTCATTAACTTTAGCTTCATTTCTAATTATTGCATGATCATAAATACGTGCACTATCATAAACCATAGCATTATCTGCAATCCAACAATAACCTTGATGACTTAAGTTTTTCTCACTTGCGAGATAACCTCCAAGACTATGTTTTTTTTACCTCTCCAAAATCACGTAAAGCTTTAATACGATGTAATTTCTGGTCACCGATAAATAAAATATCATCGGTTAAACAATATTTTTTATAAGTAAAATCTTCGCTACAAAAGAAAGAATTTGGTACATCTTCAGTATGGTTAATAATAGCATTAGCCATTAAAATAATGTTACCATCTAAAGTTACTTCACCATCAATAATAACATTATGACAAACACGCACATGGTCAGTTAAATTAGCTAGACCACCAACTTGAGCATTATGCATAAGCCAAACGTTACCTGAAAGTTTAGTATAACCAAATACTAAAACATTATGCATTAATCTACAATTACCCAAGATTTCAACATAATCAAAAATAGATACATTATGAGATAAAATAATATTACCTGATATAACAGCATGATCACACACTGTAACATTATCTTTAATTAATGTATTACCAGAAATTTTTGCATGACCTGAAATTTTAGCATTATCACTGATATAAGCATTATCACTAACCAAGGCATTATCGCTAATTATAGCATTACCGCTGACCCAACAATTACCCTTATGGCTCAAATTAAATTCACCAGTTACATAACCTCCGATATCACCAGTTTTAATATTAGCAAAATCTCGTACCGCTTTTATTCGATAAATTTTACTATTATTAAAGAAGATATATTCATTCGTTAAAATATATTTTTTTTTTCAAAAGATTATTATCCATAATAACATTCTAGAATTAATAACTTAAAGATAGTTTAATATTATTAATTACAATATTAACTTTATCTTTTACACTAGTCAAAAATGTATTGTTGAAAAAATTATTTTCCGACGAGCAATTAATTTTACTTTGTTTAACAATTGGTATTATTGATTAATTTTACTTGATCTTTTAATACTGAGTTATAAAAAACTACGTCTGGCTAGATTCGCCTATTTGCTTTGGTCAGGATACTTTTATATTAAACCTAGCTACGGAATATAACAAAATATATAAGATGGAAGATGGAAGATGGAAGATGGAAGATGGAAGATGGAAGATGGAAGATGGAAGATGGAAGATGGAAGATGGAAGATTGGTTGCGGGGGCAGGATTTGAACCTGCGGCCTTCAGGTTATGAGCCTGACGAGCTACCGGGCTGCTCCACCCCGCGACAATTTACTATGCGAATTATAGAGTAATTTTAATATCATGTCAAATAATTACTTACTTATCTGACTATATCCCCAACTTTAAGTCTCCTAAAAAGTTATCTGATAACTTTTGTGGTTAATGTGGTTAAGAAGATTTATTGATTAGTTAAATATATTTTTCAATCAAATGCTCAAAAATACCTGCTAAAATTTATAAATTAAAGATAATTTAATATTATTAGAAGATATGCTATCAAAGATAATATTATCTGTTGTGACCATATTATCTTTCCTAAAATTCACAAATGGCGAAAAAGAATAATTTTTAATATATAGCGGAAAATTAAATAAATATTCTAATCTTAAAAAGATATGTTCAGAAAAACCATATTCAACACCTAAACTTACTAAACCTGAAATAGTAAAATTATCAATTTTACTGCCATCTTTATTATAAGATAACATCGAAAAATTACCTCCTATCATAATAAAATTATTAAATTTTTTATAATGATAACTTAACCCACCTAATAAATTACCTGATATAATTTGATTAAAATATCCTAAACAAGCAAGATTAGATTGTTCCTCAGCTTTATCAGCAGATTTTTCTGTAAAAATTACCTTATAATCTATGTTATAAATATTAGGGACAAGCATATAATTTAATGAAACTTCTTTTTTAAATAAAATATTTTCCTTTAACGATAAATTACGGCCATATAAAAAATTTATATTGAAATTATTTTGTGATGCTCGTGGAAAAAAGTAACTACTTTCATAAGAACTATAATTATCTGTACGAGCAGATTGCAATATATGCAAACCTTTAAATGATATATTAGAAAAATTAAACCCAACCGCTATATATTTGCCACTCCAGTCAAAATTAGGCTTTTTATTAACTGCTACAACAAAATTAGCACTGAACAAAAAAAGATTAATTATAATTAAAACAATAAAGGAAAATTTAATATTAACTGATAATAATTTTATCAAAAAACTACCTTTATTAAATCTATAAGCTATATATGCTATATTAGCTAAATAAAGAAATATATAAATATCAGGATCTATTAATCTATATTAAGCATAACTATATCAATATATATTAGCAAACCGTAAGGTTAGTATTTACCATAAAATTAACAGATAATAGAAGAACAACAAGGAGATACAACCCGTTGGTATAATTATATTCAATATGCTATTAACCCAACGTAACAAATTTAAATAATAATTGCGATGAAAAAACTCAGCACGAATATCATAAAATACGGCAATTAATATTTTAAAACTCTCATTGTTATTCTTATAAGTTGAAGTTCACTATTAAGATTCTAACTTAGAATGTTAATCTTTTTATAAATCTATAATACTAAGGTTTTTGTTTAGTCAATTCATAAATATCTTTAGCTATTTCTACTGCTACAGATATAGCCTCAACTTTGCTATTTTTTTCAACAACTTTACCCCTACCAGAACACAGCTAATTGTATGTTATTAAATATTCTCTGCTAGCACGCCATCTTAAGTTACAGAATAAATACTTATAAAAAGTATAGGTATAATTAATAAAGCAAATAACTTTACTTAACTTATTAACTAACTTTTATCTAATTAAAATCAATTTTATATATTACCAATAATAGCTAACAGTTAATATAATAATGCTGTAGCAACAACCTCCTAGAAAGGATTATCTCTTAGAGGTTGTCATAAATAACCATCTATAACTTATATATCCGCGGTAGTTATCGTAACAACATTAGCTTATTGCAGATAAAATAATAATCATTCATCAGTTTTTATTACTATCTCGATGCAGAATATATTTAATTATTAAGTGATAATGATATCAAAATAATATTAATTTTAGGTAGTTTTTGTTAAAAAATTTAATCTTAAAACAGCTTAATAAGCTAACTTAAAATTTAATATTAAGTTGCTTATCTCCAAGCTAAATAAATTTTAAACCGTCTAAAGCAAATATTTTAGATAACAAAAAAGCTATTAAAGTTAACTTTAATAGCTTAATCTGTAACTAATTATCTAAATATCTATAAAAATTGATATGATATTATTAGACCTGGCAGCGACCTACTCTCCCGTGCCTTAAGACAAAGTACCATTGGCGCTGAAGCGTTTCACGACCGAGTTCGGAAAGGGATCGGGTGCAGTCACTTCGCAATAACCACCAAGTCTAAAAATATCATATAGAAGCTGATCTTAATAAAAAGATATAAGAAATGAGATGATCAAGCCTATCGAACAATTAGTACTAGTAAGCTTCATGTGTTACCACACTTCCACACCTAGCCTATCAACGTGGTAGTCTTCCACGGTTCTCAAGGGAATACTAGTTTTTAGGTGGGTTTCCCGCTTAGATGCCTTCAGCGGTTATCCCTTCCGTATATAGCTACCCTGCTATGCGGCTGGCGCCACAACAGGTCCACCAGAGATACGTCCATCCCGGTCCTCTCGTACTAGGGACAGATCCTATCAATATTCCTACACCCACGGCAGATAGGGACCGAACTGTCTCACGACGTTCTGAACCCAACTCACGTACCGCTTTAAATGGCGAACAGCCATACCCTTGGGACCTGCTCCAGCCCCAGGATGCGATGAGTCGACATCGAGGTGCCAAACAACCCCGTCGATATGGACTCTTGGGGGTCATCAGCCTGTTATCCCCGGCGTACCTTTTATCCGTTGAGCGATGGCCCTTCCACTCGGGACCACCGGATCACTATGACCGACTTTCGTCTCTGTTCGACTTGTATGTCTCACAGTCAGGCAGGCTTATGCCATTGCACTCGACGAACGATTTCCGACCGTTCTGAGCCCACCATCGCACGCCTCCGTTACTCTTTAGGAGGCGACCGCCCCAGTCAAACTACCCACCATACACTGTCCTGGTTCCGGATAACGGAACGCAGTTAGATACACATGTTAACAAGGGTGGTATTTCAAGGATGGCTCCACCTAAGCTGGCGCTTAGGTTTCAAAGCCTACCACCTATCCTACACATGCCAACACGTATACCAGTGTAAAGCTATAGTAAAGGTGCACGGGGTCTTTCCGTCTAACCGCAGGAACCCCGCATCTTCACGGGGAATTCAATTTCACTGAGTCTACGTTGGAGACAGCGGGGAAGTCGTTACGCCATTCGTGCAGGTCGGAACTTACCCGACAAGGAATTTCGCTACCTTAGGACCGTTATAGTTACGGCCGCCGTTTACTGGGGCTTCAATTCAAGGCTTGCACCTCTCCTTTTAACCTTCCAGCACCGGGCAGGCGTCAGACCCTATACGTCGTCTTGCGACTTCGCAGAGCCCTGTGTTTTTGGTAAACAGTCGCTACCCCCTGGTCTGTGCCACCTCCTTATGGTTGCCCATAAAAAGGTCACGCTTCTTCCGAAGTTACGCGTGCAATTTGCCGAGTTCCTTCAACGTAGTTCTCTCAAGCGCCTTAGTATACTCTACTTGTCCACCTGTGGCGGTTTAGGGTACGGTCAATAATGTGGGAGCTATTTCCTGGGACATCTTCACTGCAAAATCAATCCAATAAGATTTTACAATTTACGATATCCGTCACTACCCACTGGCCCACGAATATTAACGTGGTTCCCATCGACTACGCCTTTCGGCCTTGCCTTAGGGACCGGCTAACCCTGCTCAGATTAACTTTAAGCAGGAACCCTTGGACTTTCGGCGAGGGAGTCTCTCACTCCCTTTATCGTTACTCATGTCAGCATTCTCACTTCTGATACCTCCAGAACGTCTCACGACTATTCCTTCGCAGGCTTACAGAACGCTCCGCTACCATATGCTATGCATATCCACATCTTCGGTGTATGGCTTTAGCCCCGTTACATTTTCGGCGCAAAGACCCTTATTTAGACCAGTGAGCTGTTACGCTTTCTTTAAATGATGGCTGCTTCTAAGCCAACATCCTGGTTGTTTTGGGATCTTCACATCCTTTCCCACTTAGCCATAACTTGGGGACCTTAGATGGTGGTCAGGGTTGTTTCCCCTCCACGATGGACGTTAGCACCCACCGTGTGTCTGCTAATCAGTACTTCCAGGTATTCGGAGTTTGGTTAGGTTTGGTAATCCGGTGAGGACCCCTAGCCCATCCAGTGCTCTACCCCCTGGAGTATTCAATTAACGCTCTACCTAAATAGATTTCGCGGAGAACCAGCTATTTCCGAGTTTGATTGGCCTTTCACCCCTAGCCACAAGTCATCCCAATCTATTGCAACAGATACGGGTTCGGCCCTCCAGTAAGTGTTACCTTACCTTCAGCCTGCTCATGGCTAGATCACTCGGTTTCGGGTCTAATCTAACGAACTGAACGCCCTATTCAGACTCGCTTTCGCTACGCCTACACCTATCGGCTTAAGCTTGCTCGCTAGACTAAGTCGCTGACCCATTATACAAAAGGTACGCCGTCACCCAGAACGAATCTTGGGCTCCGACTGTTTGTAGGCATCCGGTTTCAGGTACTATTTCACTCCCCTTGTCGGGGTACTTTTCACCTTTCCCTCACGGTACTATGCGCTATCGATCATGCACGAGTACTTAGGCTTGGATCGTGGTCGACCCATGTTCAGACAGGATTTCACGTGTCCCGCCCTACTCTAGGAACATATAAATTATTACGCGTACGAGACTATCACTCTCTTTGGTTAAACTTTCCAGATTATTCCACTTTAATTTATATATCCACTGGCCTGATCCGCGTTCGCTCGCCACTACTAACGGAGTCTCTATTGATGTCCTTTCCTACAGGTACTTAGATGTTTCAGTTCCCTGCGTTCGCTTCTTACACCCTATATATTCAGGTGTAGATACCTTATACTAACTGCTAAAAATCTAAATAGGAGAAATCCCCTACTTAGATCTTTTAGCAATTAAAGGTGGGTTGCCCCATTCGGAAATCTACGGATCAAAGGTTATTCGCACCTACCCGTAGCTTATCGCAGCGTATCACGTCCTTCTTCGCCTGTGCATGTCTAGGCATCCACCAAATGCCCTTTTGACACTTGATCATTCTCATTTCTAATATCTTAATATTAACAAAAAGACCAGCTTCTTGAGATATATTCGGTTCTGACAGTTATACAGAAATCATGGTGCATTCCTTGAGCTCGGAATGCGACATTACTTAATTATTAAGTAATCCAAATATATCTTCTATTCAATTTTCATAGAGCTTCTACTCATAGATATGAAGTAGCCAATAATCAAATAATAACTATAGTAATCTAATTATTATTTAATAATATAACAAAACTTAAAGAATCGGTATATAACATAAATAACATATTCAAAGAAAAACTACAATAGTTATACCTAGATAATAATTTATAATTATGGTGGAGCCGGACGGGATCGAACCGACGACCCCCTGCTTGCAAAGCAGGTGCTCTCCCAGCTGAGCTACGGCCCCTAATCTTTATTTTATAATTTTCATTATAAAATTAATAAACTAAATAGCTTTAGAATAAGTAACAATATCTAATAAATAGATAAAGCTAGCTAAAATGCAACTAATATAAAATAATCAGGAAAGATAATAATTATATAAAGCATAAAGCTAGCTTACTAAATACAAGAATATTTTAAATTAGTGAGCACTATTGTTAGAACTACACTTATGGTGGGCCTGGAAGGACTTGAACCTTCGACCTCACGCTTATCAAGCGCGCGCTCTAACCAACTGAGCTACAAGCCCAAAAGCAATAAAATACAAGGCATAACATTCTTTTGATTACAGGATACTTCATCGGAAAGAGAAACGAAGACGGCATAACAGCTTTATTTGTCAGATCTTACGATCTTTGTCTAAATTAAGAAAATAATATCTAATGAAAATTATTTTCTTCCTTAGAAAGGAGGTGATCCAGCCGCAGGTTCTCCTACGGCTACCTTGTTACGACTTAACCCCAGTCGCTGACCCTACCGTGGTTGCCTGCCTCCTTGCGGTTAGCTCAGCACCTTCAGGTAAAACCAACTCCCATGGTTTGACGGGCGGTGTGTACAAGGCCCGGGAACGTATTCACCGTGGCATGCTGATCCACGATTACTAGCGATTCCAACTTCATGCACTCGAGTTGCAGAGTGCAATCCGAACTGAGATGGTTTTTGGAGATTAGCTTAGCCTCGCGACTTCGCTGCCCATTGTCACCACCATTGTAGCACGTGTGTAGCCCAGCCCGTAAGGGCCATGAGGACTTGACGTCATCCCCACCTTCCTCCGGCTTATCACCGACAGTCCCCTTAGAGTGCCCAACTTAATGATGGCAACTAAGGGCGAGGGTTGCGCTCGTTGCGGGACTTAACCCAACATCTCACGACACGAGCTGACGACAGCCATGCAGCACCTGTCTCCGACCCAGCCTAGCTGAAGAAATTCATCTCTGAAAATCATAGTCGGGATGTCAAGGGCTGGTAAGGTTCTGCGCGTTGCTTCGAATTAAACCACATGCTCCACCGCTTGTGCGGGCCCCCGTCAATTCCTTTAAGTTTTAATCTTGCGACCGTACTCCCCAGGCGGGAAGCTTAATGCGTTAGCTGCACCACCGAAAGTTAAACTTCCAACGGCTAGCTTCCATCGTTTACGGCGTGGACTACCAGGGTATCTAATCCTGTTTGCTCCCCACGCTTTCGCGCCTCAGCGTCAGTGACAGACCAGTGAGCCGCCTTCGCCACTGGTGTTCCTCCGAATATCTACGAATTCCACCTCTACACTCGGAATTCCACTCACCTCTTCTGTACTCTAGACACCCAGTATCAAAGGCAGTTCCGAGGTTGAGCCTCGGGATTTCACCCCTGACTTAAGTGTCCGCCTACGCGCCCTTTACGCCCAGTAAATCCGAACAACGCTAGCCCCCTTCGTATTACCGCGGCTGCTGGCACGAAGTTAGCCGGGGCTTCTTCTCCGGTTACCGTCATTATCTTCACCGGTGAAAGAGCTTTACAACCCTAAGGCCTTCTTCACTCACGCGGCATGGCTGGATCAGGCTTGCGCCCATTGTCCAATATTCCCCACTGCTGCCTCCCGTAGGAGTCTGGGCCGTGTCTCAGTCCCAGTGTGGCTGATCATCCTCTCAGACCAGCTATGGATCGTCGCCTTGGTAGGCCTTTACCCTACCAACTAGCTAATCCAACGCGGGCTCATCCAAATCCGATAAATCTTTCCCCCGAAGGGCACATACGGTATTAGCATAAATTTCTCTATGTTATTCCGTAGATTTGGGTAGATTCCCACGCGTTACTCACCCGTCTGCCGCTCACAGTAAACTGTGCGCTCGACTTGCATGTGTTAAGCCTGCCGCCAGCGTTCGTTCTGAGCCAGGATCAAACTCTCATGTTTAAAAGTTTAATTTGGCTATAATCTGGTCACGCTTATTAAATTGACGAGAACATTATTTACACCATATATATATAAATAACTTAATCAATGATAAATCAATGATCAAATATCAACAAATATACGTCAATACTCTCTTAAACGTGGCAGACATAATGTCTTTGCTCTAAAAATAGAGCAGCTGCTTATGCCGCCTACGTTTCTCTTTCCATATTCACTTTTCATAGAGCAATCCACCTAAATAACATTCGGTGGAAAAAAAAAGCCGAGCAATAAAGCTCGGTAATTCCAATCAGTCATTAAACAAATTATAAATTAATCAATCAACGACATACACACTTATAGCTAATTCAATAACAATTTGTCAATAAAATTATATAACTTTTTTATAAGTTTTCCACACAAGATGTTTAATTAATATTTAAACACTCCAACAAAGAACCACTTAAACCAAACAATAAAGACGAATATAATTAATATTGGGGGTTTTAATTGAAAAACTTCCTTTTTATAATATATTCCGCTATAATAACAAAACTTTGAGACATAATATAAGTTTGAGGATAGTTCTTTAATGAAAAAATATCAAAAAGATATTAATCTTTGGGATCAAAATCCTAATCAAATAAGAATTAATCAACAAAAAAATATTTTATCTCAAACTCCAGATTTCAGATGGAGCAAACAACATCCCTATCCCGATGGGCAGGAGGTATAGTTGTTGCTGGCGGAATAGCTTTAATCCTAACTTTTTTAGGCTTTTATACTATATTTAATTCTAATCCTGTAAATAATATTTATTATTCTATCTCTAAAAATATAAGCACCGCTAATACTAAAAAAAACGCGCAAGCAGTAAAAGAAAATAGAATTTTACAACCTTCTGCAATAAATAGCGGTATATTTACAAAACGTGATTTTGCTCCTCTATCGCCTTCTAAAACAATTAATAGTCAGTTATTACCACAACCATTTCAACTATTAACTCTTAATTTAAGTACACCCGTACAAACACAGTATGATTATCCTAAATATGATGCAAATAAAATATTTCGAAGAAACTCGCTAACAATTGAAAGTGAGAATTCCACTAAAGAATATGAAAATATCGATCAAAATATTACTTTAAATTTACATTCTATTGACAAAAGTCTCTTAAGTATAGCTAATTCCTATAGCTATACCAACGAATCTATAATTAACGAAATAACTGAAACTGTCTTCTCTAACGAGAATAAAACGCCTTTAGTAGACAATCTATTAAATGTTCGAATCGTACCCGAAAATGTTAGCCTTGCGGCTTCACAACTAACAGCTACTAGAAATAGTTATAAAAGCTATAATATATTTCAATCTATCTTAAGACCACAATCTATAACCAATATTTTACAACAACAAAAAATAGCTTTATCTGCAGCACAAATCACGCAAATTGAAGCTTTATTACTAAAAACAACAAAAAGCAAGCTAATCCAATCTGATACAATCGTACAAATCATTGTCGAATCATTTAATGAGAAAACAAAGACTCTAGCAAAAATTAGTTTGTATAAAAATAAAGTAAATCAAATCAACATTGCTTTAAATAAAGATGGTAATTTCATTCTAGCTAAACCTCACACTATTACACCTTTATTAAAACATGAATTAAATAAAGCACATCTATTATCTAGTAAACATAATCAGAAAACTGAAAAAATTAATCTCTATGATTCGATCTACCAACATGCCTTAGCAAGCGGTCTTTCCGTTACTGCTATTACTCCAATAATTGAAGCACTAGCTAAAAGAATTGACTTAAAAAGAACAGTACAACCTAACGAACAATTAAAATTATTTTACCAAATACCTAAATCATGGCAAGAGACTCAGAAACAAAAAAAAACTAATATATCTTTATTAGATACCAACATTTTGTATTTTTCTGCTAAGTTCGGTTCAGAAAATTTATCTTATTATCGTTATCGATTACCTGATGGAAAAGTTGATTATTATGATCAATATAGCAAAGCTATTGGTTTATCCATTTTACGCAAACCGGTTGAAAATGCCCGTTTTAGTTCGCCGTTTGGTATGCGACGCCATCCTGTATTAGGATATGTACGACTACACACAGGAGTAGACTGGGCCGCGCCCCGCGGCACACCTATATGGCCGCTGGTGATGGAGTTATTACTAGAATAGCGCCGCTTCTTAATGGTTATGGTAACCACATTGTTATTCGTCATGACAATGGCTACATCACTTCTTACTCTCATTTATCTAAATTTGCTAAAGATTTAAAAGTTGGTATGAGAGTTAAACAAAGGCAAGTTATTGGTTATGTAGGAACTACCGGACTTTCTACCGGCCCTCATTTACACTATGAAATCTTAGTAGAAGGCCGTCGCACTGACCCAATGCGAGTAAAACTGCCAGATGATAATCCATTAAGCGATGAAGACAAAAACAAATTCATCCAAGAAAAAGAAATCATAGACCAAATTTTAAATATTTAAACAAATTATAGAATATTATATTAACTTAATAGCGAATCGACATCTTTCACGTCAATAAGCCTATTTGGCTAATTTGGATTCACCATTTAATGATCTCTTACTTAATTAATTATTATGCAGAAGTTTGATGATTCTTTTCATGCTCTTAAGCAATATAAAATCACATCCTTTTGTAACTAACATATCATATACCACATGAAATAAGGTAACTTTTACATAAAACAGACTATCAATTATATAAAACCACCTATCTATCTACTTAAGCTTTTATATGGTAAATGTAGCTTAGTAGATAGAAAACACATCTTAATAATCACTGAGCGCGTCACAGCTGATAATAATTTAAATTATTAAGATAATATAAACTCATCAATGAAAAATAAATCATAGATCTAAATTTCAAGAATTAATCAACTTCTACAATATTCTATTATCTTAATAATGATTAGTTATTATTAATGGTAAAGGTCAGATCACCATCTTTGACACCAATCACCACATCTTGATTCTCTTTTAACTCACCCCTTAATAACTTTTCACTCAATGGATCTTGCACCAACCTTTGAATAGTTCTTTTTAGTGGTCTTGCCCCATATGCGGGATCATATCCTTTTATAGCTAACATATCATAAGCCTCAGGAAGTAAGGTAACTTTTATATGTCGATCATTTAATAAATTCTGTAATTTATCAAACTGAATCTTGACAATTGCACCCATATCACTTTTTCTAAGCCGATGAAATAAAATTACTTCATCAATTCTATTTAATAACTCAGGTCTGAATAGTGCCCTTACCTCTTGCATTACCTCTTCTTTAACTTCATTAGCACTCTGAGTGTCTTCTAAATTTGTTAAATAATGAGCACCTATGTTAGAAGTCATTATTATAATAGTATTTTTAAAATCTACTATTCTACCATGACTATCTGTTAATCTACCATCATCTAATATCTGCAATAAAATATTAAATAAATCCGGGTGAGCCTTTTCTATTTCATCAAATAAAATAATTTGGTAGGGTCTTCGTCTAACTGATTCCGTTAAAACACCACCCTCTTCATAACCAACATATCCTGGAGGCGATCCAATTAATCTAGATACAGAATGTTTTTCCATATATTCTGACATATCCAAACGTAGCATTGCAGACTCATCTTGAAATAAAAATTGAGCTAATACCTTTGTTAATTCAGTTTTTCCCACTCCTGTTGGCCCTAAAAACATGAACGATCCTAAAGGTCTATTAACATCTTGCAATCCAGCTCTAGAACGTCTAATCGCCTTAGACACGGCTTCAACCGCTTCATTTTGTCCTACAACTTTTGCTTCAATTATTTTTTCCATTTGCAACAAACGTTCTTTTTCACCTGTTAACATACTATCAATTGGTATTCCAGTCCAACGAGATACAACCTGAGCAATATTTTCTGACTTTACTTGCTCTTGTACCATTGCTATATCATTATTGTTATTTTCTTCATCTAATAATTCTTTTTCCAACTTAGGTATTTCTCCGTAGGCTAGCTCTCCTGCTTTTTGAAAATTACCCTCTCTCTGAGCTGATGCCAGTTGATTCTTAGCGTCATCTAACTTTTTTTGAATTTCAGCAACCTTGCCTAAACGATTTTTTTCTGCCTGCCACTTAGAGGTTAAATGATTAGCTTTTTCTTCTAAGTTAACAAGCTCCAACTGTAACTTTTCCAATCTTTGCTTAGATGACTCATCCTTCTCTATCTTTAATGCCTCACGTTCTATTTTTAACTGCATTATTTTTCTATCTAGTTCATCTAATGCCTCTGGTTTAGAATCAATCTGCATGCGAACTCTTGAAGCAGCTTCATCTATTAAGTCTATAGCCTTATCTGGTAAATATCTATCACTTATATAACGATTAGATAATACGGCTGCTGATACTAAGGCAGAATCAGAAATTTTAATTTTATGATGTTGTTCATATTTTTCTTTGATACCTCTTAATATGGATATAGTATCTTCAACGGAGGGCTCTACAACATAAACGGGTTGAAACCTTCTAGCTAATGCGGCATCTTTTTCTATATATTTACGATATTCATCTAATGTTGTCGCCCCCACACAACGCAATTCGCCTCTAGCTAACGCCGGTTTTAATAAATTCGATGCATCCATTGCTCCATCGGTTTTACCAGCCCCCACAAGAGTATGTAATTCATCTATAAATAGAATAATTTCGCCGTTTGCATTTTCAACTTCTGACAATATAGATTTAAGACGTTCCTCAAATTCACCTCTATATTTAGCTCCAGCTATTAATGCTCCTAAATCAAAAGATAATAATCTTTTATCTTTTAAACTTTCTGGAACATCTTTATTAATTATCCTTAAAGCTAGTCCTTCTACTATAGCCGTTTTACCAACCCCGGGCTCGCCAATTAAAACCGGGTTATTTTTTGTACGTCTAGATAACACTTGTATTGTTCTACGTATTTCCTCTTCTCTGCCAATAACTGGATCTAGCTTACCATCTTTTGCGGCTTGAGTTACATCTTGTGTATATTTTTTTAATGCATCATAAGAATTTTCCATGGTGGGACTATCCGCTGTTCTTCCATTACGTAAATTGTTAATCGAATCACTTAAAGCTTTATCATTATAATTTATTTGCTCTCTAATATTTTTTTATCGCTATCCTTATTTAAATTAATTAATAAAGCCTGTAATAACCTTTCTACGGTAACGAATTGATCTCCGTGTTTATTGGCTATTTCTTCTGCCTTTAAAAATGCTTGCTGTAATGCAGATGAAATATATAATTGACCGCCTGTTACCTGAGGTACTTTATCTAACTGCTGTTGAATATTTTTTTTTTAAGGATATTAACATTAATATTTGCCTCCGTAAGCAGGTTCGCTGAAAATCCTTCGTTATCATCTAATAAAACTTTTAACAAATGGATTGGTAAAATTTGTTGATGATTATGAGACAAAGCGTAATTTTGTGCAGCTTGTATAAACCCTTGGCAACGTTCTGTGTATTTTTGTAAATTCATATTCTTCTCTTATCCTCCTAGCATGATAATAGAATATCATACCTTTGTTCTAATAAAATATATAAAAATACTCAGTTGAAATAACAAGATATCATAAATCTTTATAATTAAAAAAAAAAACTGCTTTTCTAATAATTTAGCAGTTTCGTAAAGAGGCAATCCTACTACACCCGTATAAGAACCAGATATAAAAGAAACAAATTTACCTGCTTGACCTTGGATAGCATAACCACCAGCTCTAGAATACCATTCATTAGTGTCTAAGTAATTTTCAATATATTCTTCACTTAACGGCATAAAGGTTACTTTGGTTTCTACTAATTTTGAATAAATTTTTTTATTTTGCGCAATAACGCATATAGAGGTATAGACGTTGTGTGTCCTACCTGATAATATTCGCAAGCAATTTAACGCTTCTTTTTTTGTTGTTGGCTTAAATAAAATTTTTCTTTTTACTGCTACTATAGTATCAGCAGCTAACACTATTGCTCCCTGCAAATGCTCCATTTCTTGTAAATTAGCTTGCGCCACTTTAGCTTTAGCACAAGCTAATCGTAAACTTAAATTCCAAGGACTTTCAAAAAATTTAGCTTTTTCCTCAACCGCAGGAGAGTGAATGTGATCTGGAGATATTCCAATTTGTGTTAATAACTCAATTCGTTGCAAAGATGATGAAGCTAAAATTAATTTTTTATTATTTTTTAGCAAACCATTATTTTTTTCTTCAATCATCTTCTCAAGCTCCTATAATCAATATAAGGATAAGATAGTGCGAAGCTTATTTATGACGATATGTAATGCGACCTTTCGTTAGATCATATGGTGTCATTTCCACAGTAATTTTATCACCAGCCAAAACTCTAATACGATTTTTACGCATACGTCCAGCAGTATGAGCTACAATTTCATGTCCATTTTCTAACTGCACTCGAAACATTGCATTAGGCAATAATTCGGTAACCACACCTGAAAATTCTAATACTTCTTCTTTTGCCATTTATACCCTATCTAATCTATTTAATTAAACCCCGAGGTTACTTAATAACATATTTTATTATTTATAATAAGAGTTAATGTTAAAAAAAACTACTTGTTCCGCAAAAATATTACCGAATTACTAACAAATTCTTATAAATATACCCTAACTTCTTTATTCTAAGATTAAACCTTGAAAATAAAATTAATTAATAAAAATTAATTGGCTTATAAAAAGTCATAGGAGTATATTGCTTTTACATAAAATTTGTCTTATTTTGACACAAATATAAAAAATGTTTCAGTAAAAATGAATTATCTCAATAGATGTTTCGTTATTTCGGGTTAATTTTCTTATTATATGGATAGTCTATGTGAATATGGAAATAAAACAATTAAAAATCTGGCTTAATAAAAAGCTATCCGAAAAAGGTCATGGTAGCAAAAAAAATTTAGCAGAGTTTCTAGGTATCTTACCTTCTAGCTTAACAAGCATGTTGCTAGCTTCAGATTCTGGACGAAGTATAAAAGCGGATGAATTAATAAAAATTATAAAATTTCTAGGGGAGATTCCTCCATTTTTAACGGAAGAGACAGAATTTATTAGTTTATTTTATCAAGCAAACCAAGAAGTAAAAAACGCAATTTAACTATTCTAAAAAATTCCATCCCAGCAAAAGACTAAAATTACAATTTATCCACAATATTTTATAATCAAATAAAAGATTATGTACTAAAATGGATCATTAAAACCCGAATAAAACATTGGATATAAAAAAATTCTTGAATTATTTCATATAAAATGAAATAATGCCCACATTATATTATGTAATAGGATTATCATGCATATTAAAAAAAGAACCAACAAATTTTTGCACAATTTTGTAAATCCATAGATGATATGCTAGAAGAACTCAAAATAGAAATTAAAAATGGTGCAGAACCCGTAAAAGTAATTGAAGAAATTCAAGAATCTTTGGCCGCCTTAATAAAGGCTAGCGAAAACTAAGCAAAACACGCTAAGAGTGATCTTAATTATTTTAATAATTAAGTTTACCCATCCTCGCAGTAGAAATGTCCTACGCGAGGTAACAAGGTAAAACGAAATATACTATTTTTCTGAGATTAAATTAAAAAACTTTTACTAGCTTTTTTCTATGAGTCTTATTGGGAGTGCAAGTCACAGGTATAACAATAGCACCCCAATTTTACCCGCTCTAAAAACATCATAATTAAGTATAACTTAACAAAAATTTATCTCTTATAAGAGATAGTGATCAAACATAATGCTTAAAACAATTCATTACCTAAATTCATTAAAAAATATAAATATATTAAAACCAAAATTAATAACCAAGATATAAAAGAAATTTATCTGGAGCTAAAAAAATAGTTGTAAATATAATAGGTACACAATTGTAACTAATGCAAAATATTATTTAAAATTAAAAAAACATCATAGATATGCCTATTACTATGTTCTAAAAATCTAAAAGCTTAAAAGTAAACATTATTGCTACTGTCTACCATTGACCAATTGCTAACATCTATTAATAAAAAGTATTTGCCTAATTGCTGATTCCTTTCAGGAAGTTCATTAGGAAAAAAATTTATTATCCAATATTTTACTTTAAAAAGTGAAATAGAAAATTCCTTTATAAATTATTAAGAAAATCCGTCGAGACAGAAAATTGGAAATGGTCTTTTAAAATTTTATACTAAAGATCCGCATCTGAATACTGTACAGAAAATTTAAACATAAATTACATAAAATTATAACTAAAAATTCCATTCCTAATCTTTCATTAGAGGAAATAGAAATAAATGAAAGTATAGAGTTAAAATACATATAAAGTTCCTGTAACTGCCGTGGTTGAAGAAATTGTATAACAAATACTTTATTAAAATATTTTTTTAGAAAACTGATTTAGGTATTTCTTCTTCCTTAATCAAATATTTCGTTAACTATTTAGATGTTTGGAAAGTAAAATATGGATATCTTTTAATTAAAGATAGTTGTGTTTTACTAGGTGCAGGTGTATATGTTTATCCATTTTCGACTCCTAGCTAACACACGTCACGTTTTATCAAAGCGCCCACACGCATATAATTAAAAATTGAAACAATTAAACTCGCACTAATCATACCAAGCCAATAGCCAAAAAAACCATAGTTAAAAAATTGTGCTAGTAGTGCACCCCCCCACCAAACCTATCCCCCAATAGCTAGCGGTTACCACGATTGTTGCCCAAAATGTATCCAGCAACCCCACTAATATACCATTAAGCATAGTACCTAAAATACCAAATGCAATCGATAATAAAACAAACGGAAGTAGATGCCACGCAAAATCAACAACAGCAGTGTCTGAAAGAGCAAATATACGTGTGAGAAGAAAATTATAAGAAAAATATACCACGCCCGATAAAAGTAAAATATAGATAAGCGCAAATATGGTAACGCTTTTTCGCAGCTGTTGCAAAGCCGCAGAATTATTATCAGCTCTATACCACGCGGCTAGTGTTGTTGAGGCACTAGATATCCCTAAAGCGACGACAGAAATCAACATATCAAGACGCATGCCAATGCTGTGAGCTGCTAGAGCCTCTACCCCATAAACCGCAATCATAAAAGCTATAAAAGAAGGAAACCCCTCCGCAATAAAAATACGTATACCAATAGGTAAGCCTATCACCAGTAATTTAACTATACGCGCTATCTCTAGCTTTGGCCACCAATAATTAAAGCGCAAGGAGCGAAGAATAGAGCTACGCGATAAAATCATTACTGCAGCAAGTACAATCAAAACACGAATTATACTACTAGCAATTCCAGCACCCAAAACGCCCAAGCCGGAAAAGGAATTAAAACCAAAAATAAGGGGCCAAGCAATAAGAAAATTCAAAGGTATGGCCGCGAGCATAACCCAAGTTAAAGGTTTTGGATTACCAATTGCTGACATTAAGCCACGGCAATTTACATAGAGATAGAAAAACACCACCCCCATAGCAGCGCCCATATTATACTCCTGCGCACTATAAACAATTTCCTCATCTTGTCCAAACAGACGCAAAATATTCCCCGTATTGAATAAAATCACCATGCTGATCATACCAATCAACACACTAAGCCATAAGCCTTGATCAAACCATGCTTTCAAATTCTCTGGCTCTTTCCTTTGATGGCTTTCTGCAAGTTTTGGTACAACGGCAGTAATAATACCAAGCCCCAGCAACATAACAAAACTAAAAACAGGCTGAGCGCTAACATAGTGCCGCTCAGAGCCACAACACCCAAATGCGCCACAAGAGCTGCATCGGTGAAGGGAATCATCATTTGCGCAACAAACCCCACAGCCAAAGGAATACCAAGTGCAAGCAATTTCTTCATCATAGCAAACATGATGCGATATCCTTCTTGCGTAACAAGACGGTTACGTCATCAGCATTCAAAGAAAATTTATTAATTTTTTTCATCAGCGCCTGCCATTATAATCCTAAGTAAAGAATGAATAATTAGTACTCTTTACGCAAAGCGGCGAGTCCCAATTCTTAAAAAAAGCGCAATGCTCCGCTAGCCGTCCACTTCAGCACACGCATTTTTTGTACGACATTATGTCCCCAAACAACTACAGTTGTTGATAAAACGTCGAGAGCATGACTTAGTTCGTCTGGTATCTCCATTTTCAATATTTTCCACCACCGTTTTTGAAAAATTTCATGACACAAGAGTTGATACCCCCTAGGAAACCAATCTTTGGCAACAAAAAACCACTTAAATACCCTAATAAACCAGTTTAACTAACAAATAATTTTAATAAAACATTATTGATATATTATTAAATAATTATTTTAATAATATATGTCACACTTAGCTTATAATTATAAATTTAACCCTAATAGTTTAATATTTTAATTATTCTTAGAAATTTAAATATTAAACACAGCTTAAAATTAATTTAAAAGCTTGCTGAACGCTTTTTAATCTTTTTTATTATCTTTTTTTCACCAAAAAATAAAATTTGATTGCTAAAAATATGTTTATTTTAATTAAAAATAAGTTTAATGCTCTTGTAATTCTAAAAAAAAATTATAGAGCTACTTTTAACCTAACTATAATCATCTCACATCAACTTACCATTTTAAAAATATTCAATACACTATTACAATATATTCTATTAAATAGCTGTTTTATTTCACGTGTTAAAAAAGAGAAATATTAATTTAAAGTTTTGCATCATATAAGTCATAAGCTGATTGCATAGCTAACCAATATCTAGATATACTAATCCCTGCTTTTTCAAGACATATTGCTAAGTTAGGAGTTATATTAGCATGTCCATTAAAAATACGTGATGATGTTACTCTTGTTTATTTTAAATAATTGGCTACACCAGTTATTGTTAGTCATAAAGCTTCTATAACATCATATTTAAGCGATTTTCCTGGTTGCGGTGGTTTATATACCATATTATTAACTCCTTATAATTAATAATACTCAACTAGTTCAATGTCTGTCCTATAAATTTAAAGTTACCAATTTTAGCTCCCCCGAACAACATAATAATTTTTAAGTTTCCTACTAAAGAATGTGAACCAAAACCAACAAAATTCACATTTTGAAAAAAGTTAGCTTGCTCTAAAACAAAAAGTATATGTCCAATTCTATTAACCTGAGCTGGGCTGCCTTCCTCAGTAGAACCATGTCATAAAAAGAGATAAACAACACAAAAGTTGTTAATTTAATAAAAACTCTAGTAACTAAGAATTATATATGTACTATTTTAAAAATTTTCTTTTGGTATAGTTAAAAAATAATAATTTTAAACAATTTTTACACTTACTTTTTTCCATAGCGTAAGATTTAAGATGATAAACACGATAACTGTTAGTGTTAAGCTATCACCATTCTATACTATTCCACTAACTCGTTCGATAATTAATCCTATAAGAAGATTCCAAAGAAAACGCATTATATTTGTGCCAGTGATCACTCCAATTGCTAATGCCATAATCCACCAGTAAAAAAGACCCCGATCACGATTACAATGAAAGCACCTGTAAATATCTCTGAGCATTGCGCCTTTTATTAAGCCTTCAAAAGCGTCATCTATAACTTTCTGCTAACTATGATTTTAAGCATTGTTGTACTCAATATTTTGCGCCTATATATTTAAAGATAAGGCTAAAGACGCACATAGAATCATTAAAAAAATATTATATTTTTCATTATCTATTCGCTTTCAAAAATTAAACTAAATAAAAGGAAGTTTGTCTTCAAATGTCTAGAAAGCCTTGTTACTAACTTTTATAATCCTACGTTCTAAGAAACTCCATTTATTCTATGCTGAAAAGTTAGTACCGCTGAATATACCGAAAACACCAAACCAATAAGACCACTTAATATAAACACAAAACTAATAGATGTAAGTTCTGATAACATAGCACCCATTATAGGACCGGATACCAATAGTGCCATTTGCATACTGCTTATACTGGAAGTAATAGTTCCAATGCTCTCGATAGGAGATTCTATCTGCACAGTTGTACCAAATACTAGCGTAGTAACTGTATAAAAAAAACCGTTAAGTCCCCACAATAAACATAGAAAGTAAACTTGGAATGAAAATCCATTAATTGCTAAAACTCCTGGTATCAAAATAGTCAAGCTAAAACCAAATAAAGAAAATGAAGTTAGATGAAGAGCATATTTACGCTTAAAAAATTTTGGAAAAATTATACCCGCAACCATACCTCCGATAGCAGTACAACTTATGACCATACCAAATACAGAAGCGGCGAAACTTTCAGATCTTAAAAAAAGAGGAAACAAAGAATCGTAAAGAGATAATACGAGTGTCTGTACCACTGATGTAAGAAAAAGAAACTTAAATAGTTTTTTTTTTGTTGTAAAAGAGAATATAGTGCAAAGATACTAGCCTTTGCTTTTGATGACCTCATTTTTGCTATATGTCTATGATAAAATTTAATAAAATATATTTGAGGTAGACTAAGTAAGCATAGTAAAACTGATATAAGAAACGAATTCATACCCATTGATAAAATAATAGCAGCTGTGACTAAAGGAGCCAAAATCTTTGTTAATTGGAATGCAACCGTCATAAAGCTGTTGTTTGCAACTAACTGCTTATCATTTAAGATTGCCCGTAATAAAAATTGCCCTGGTGCTACCCCTAATGTATTTGCGATCCCCTTAATGAATACCATAAATATGAAAAAATATACATTCGGAGCGAACATAAGACTTATAGCAACTATTAGTTTAAGAAAAACTGAAGCATATAAGATAATAAATGGATCCCGGGAATCTGAAAAGCGACCTATAAATACCCCAAAAATTACTCCTGGCAAGCCATACAATGCAGTAGCATAACCAATTTCCATTGCACTAACTTCAAAAGTATACGTCAGAATAGACAATATTAATGTGAAATCTGTAATTGCTATCGCAAACGATAAAATATTTAGCGAAAGCAGGTGAGCATATGCTTTCACTCTAAAAGGATTTTGATCTTTTTCCATTATTTACCTATATTTTTTAACAAAATCCCTACTTAGAAAACATTTCATTAGCGACGAAACCGTACAACAAGGGTTCTTGAGAAAATTATATTAAGTCCGATGAAATATTGATAAATTGTTTTCTTTGAAGTTTCAATATACATTACATAGAACTTCGCCCGATGTTATTTATTAAAATTAGTATAACACCATAAAAAATTCTATCAAAAGTTTTTTAAAATATACCTGACTAAAATTTACCTCTTCTAATAACGAAAACTGTTAACCTAACCAAACAGCAAAATTAAAATATTAACAACATAACATAATATGTTAACATTCTCTGATTATGGCGGAATTGCTCTAGCTATTTTAATTAATGTTACACCTAGAGCAACAATAGAAGTAACGGCAACTAATTTACCTATTCATTTTGTTTATTTGTCTTGTTCACATCTATAACAATCTACACATTACAACACTACGATTGAACTTTTATTCCACGTGACAAAATTTTAAAAGTAGCGTAAATAATAGCTAATTCTCGTGGTATTGACTTCTCTTGTACTGTCAAAAATACTCTTTTATTTTTCTCTGTTATTTTACCATCACCACTTACAAACTTTAGCGTCAATTTCATTACGACTTAATAATTAAGTATCTAATTATATATTGATAACATCTAATCTTTATATTCTAAATAAATTACAGCAAATAAATACAATTATCAAGTTTAGTCATTACCGTCCCCACTTACGCCAAGCGTTACGAATATTAAATTAGATTTTATTAATGTCATTCTCGACCGTTTGACTTATTACAATCGATGTTAATGTTTCTTATCTTGCTTATTTCGTTAGTTTGTTAGGTTGGTATAGTAAATATAACTCCTAGATATGAATAAATGATAACTAAAAAATATAATTATAACTGTAATAAAGAATAGCAACAACATAAGCTAAGGTGATGATCATATTAACTATATTGTAGAACAAAATAAATTTTGATATTCATTAATTGTTTTTATAACATAAAAAAATATACTTTTAATATTTATACTATTTACTAACAATAGATTTAATTATTAGTGTAAATATATTTTTCAAATCAGAATATTAATGAAAAATATTTAAAATTATCTATAGTCATGGTAGAATATATGTTGCAAGCAATTACTATCCGCTGCACTCTATTAGTATGTAAAGTCTTTGCCAGTGTAGTGCTTTGGTTTGAATAGTACAATATAGGAGACATCTACTTTGACTAAATATCGTCGTATTATCCCCCTAGCTATAGGGGTTTTTATAATATCATTTTTTATAACCTACTGGATAACGGGTTTTATATTTGATTAAGCTTATAAAAGACCTTGGAAATATTGATCTTTGTATAATATAGCCATTAAGTCACAATTAATAAAATTAATATTTGTGGGAAAAATGATGAATATTTTACAATAATCTTGCAAAAGTATAAAAAAACCTTTAACAAGAGTAGTGTTAGCGCCCGTAGCTCAGCTGGATAGAGCACCAGACTACGAATCTGGGGGTCAGAGGTTCGAATCCTTTCGGGCGCGCCATTTTCTTATATAAATTCATTTAATTTATATTATTAGTTATAACTATAATTTTAAATAATGAATAAATTCGTTCCGTTACTGAAAAAGGCTATGTGAATGTTTACTACATATCGTAATATCTTCACCTCAAAAGGCTCTTTTTCTTTTTCCATGGCAGGACTAATAGCTAGATTGCCATCGTCTATGATGACATTATCTATCATCACTATGCTAGAAAGAGAACTAGGTAATTATACTATCCCTGGAATTATAGCTGGTATATTTGCTTTTACATTAGCTCTTTCTTCACCCGTTATTGCTCGTTTTTCAGATATATATGGACAAGGTAGAGTAGGAATAATTTTTGGTACAAGTTCTTTACTAGCATCATTATTATTTTTATTTAATCTATATTTAAATGGTCCATTATTTATCTTATTTATTCTAGTTTTTATAATGGGTTTTAAACCAAATTATGGTGCTTTTGTTAGAACTAGATGGTCAGAAATATTTCGTGGAAAAAAACAACTACATACGGCTTTTTCATTTGAAGCAGTAATAGATGAAATAGTATTTATTATAGGACCGGCTCTAGCTGTTTATCTAAGTGTTAATATGTTTTCTAGCGCTGGATTATTAGCCGCTCTATTTTTTCTTTCTACTGGAGGTTTATGGTTTTGTTTACAAACCAATAGCGAACCCAAAATAAAAAATACTTTAAAAATTAGTCCTAAGCCTTTAATATATATGCCATCTATACAAATTATATTTTTAATAACCGTAGCGGTAGGGACAATTATTAGTTCATGCGAATTAGTATCTGTAGCTTTTGCAAATAAAATAGGAGATCCAGCTAAAGCTAGCTATGCTTTAGTAGCTTATGCGGTGGCTTCACTTATTTCTGGTTTATTATTTGGTATGGTAAAATGGAAAAAACCTTTAAATGAACAGCTTATGTTATTCACGATAGCAGTTTTATTACTAGCTATACCACCGCTATTTGTTAATAGTTTATGGCAATTAATTCTTGCTTTATTTTTAGCTGGCTTTGCATGTGCGCCTTTACTTATTTGTTGTTTTTCTGTAGTTGAAAAAATATCTCCACCAGCTCAATTAACTGAAGGAATTGCCTATGAAGGATCTGGTATTGGTATTGGAGTAGCTCTAGGTTCGATTACTTCAGGTCGTTTAATTGATCTTATGGGCGCGCAATATGGATTTTTAATTGCCATTATTGCATCAGCAGCAGCATTGTTATTACTTTTTTTAACTTCAAATAAATTAAAAAAAGCTTTAGATAACTAATGTTTACCAATTTTCAATTTTTTACGCCAACCACCTGATTTATATAATATATAAGCTAATACCATTAATATAAATGAACTAACCGGAAAACTTAACCATATAGCATCAGCTTTTAAATAAGGGTAACTAATGTAATAAAATGTTAACCTCACTGGAAAAAAGGATAAAAATAAAATCAATAAAGGTCCTATTACATAACCATTAGCTCTCATAGCCGCAAAAAACACTAAAGCAGCACCAAAAAATAAAAAACTCCAAGAAGCCCATAATTGAATATGTTGCCCCATAGCTATTGCAGGATTAGCTTGTAAAGTTTTTATTCCTCCTAAAAATAATGATAAAATTTTATCATTAAAAATAAGCAATAATGATAAAAATACAGTAGTGACAAATAAAGATAAAGCTATTCCAGAGTAAGTAATTTTATTAACTCTGTCCCATGCTCCAGCTCCAATATTTTGCGCAACCATAGCACTAACAGCGGCACCTACGCCTATTGCAGGCATTTGCAAATAAGACCATAATTGTTGAGTAGCACTATATGCTCCACTAGCTATCACCCCTTCAGCATTCACTAAAGCAACCATAATTAAAGCAGAAGCCGACATTAAAATCAACTGAGCGCCCATAGGTATCCCGCGCGTGAGTAAAAACATTAATACTTCTTTTCTAGGCAACAGATAATGTAAATGCTCCCAATCAAAACTTAAATAAGATTTTTGTCTTGAAATATAAAACAGCATAAGCATTAAACTACTATAAGACGCGATTACCGTAGATAAACCTGATCCAGCTATTCCTAACTGCGGAAATCCCCATAATCCTGCTATTAATAATGGATTTAAAATTGCATCTATTAAACAACTAAAAGCCATAAAGTAAAAAGGTGTAACAAAGTCACCCCCTCCTCTTAGCCCCATAGATATCATTATAGTAATTATACTTGCAGGCAAAGCCCAAAGCATAATATGCGCATAAGTTTTAGCCATAGGCAACACATCTACTGGTGTGGCTAACACATGAAAAATATTATCTAAAAATATCTCTCCTAATATTACAATAATTACAGATAAAACCACGCAAAACCCTAGAGCAGACCCAAAAGCCTGCCGGGCTCCATCTTCATCCTTTTTACCTAAAGATTGTGCAACTAATACGGTAGCAGCTATTCCAAAACCAAATACTAATGATAAAACCATAAAGAAAACTATGTTAGTATTAGCTGAAGCAACTAAACCTTTTTCAGTCAGATATTGTCCGATCCACATAGCATTAATAGAACCGTTAAATGATTGTAACATATTTCCAAACACGGTAGGTAAAGATGATAAAATAAGCGTCTTTACAATAGGTCCACTCGTTAAATTACGACGTCTAGAAAAAGTCTTTTTCATTTGTTCAATTTCTGCCATAATTTCTCCATAGTCAAATTTATGTCAATGTCCTTGCTAATTTGTGGCTAAGATTTTAACGATTTTTTCTCTAATATCTGGTGGTTGTTTTTTCTGTCTCTGCCATTCATATTTATCTATAAAATATCCTGTTATTTTTAAAGCATTTAAAATATCTATATTAGACTTAGGGCGTAAATTAATATTTAATAAAAATTCTGGTAAAAAAAATAATTTATCTTTCCATGGCTCCCCGATATTTTGACAAACTGCATTACCAGTTTTAGGTGACACATAAGTTAAACCCTCTTTCTTACCAGTTACTGCACATTTTGAAAAAGGTAAACCAAACCCCAAATCCTCTAATAATTTTAATTCTAACCTAGCTAAAAATTCTCCTAATATATATTTCTTATCGAAAAAAGAAAAAGATGTTAAAAATAATGAATAAATAACCGGGTAAGCTTCTCGCTCAGGCAAACAACGTAAATAGATAGCTATCAACTGTACGTAATATAAATTAATAGCAGAAGACATAATTTGTCCAAAAAAATAAGTAATTGGCTCTACCGTAAAACTTCCTAGTTGTTCTTCTGTTCGACATTTATAATCTAACGAAACATAATTACCCAATTGCAATAACGGTTGTTTCTTCTTAGAAGTTCCACCAAATACTATTCCTTTATAAAATCCATTATTCTTTGTCAGCACTTCTAATAAGATATGATTTTCCCCTATAAGCTTTTTTCCTACAATTATAGCTTCATCTTGCCAAATCATACTTAATAACCCTTACAAATTTAGCCCCATTTCTTTATATCTTTCAGCATCAGATCTCCAATTTGGACGCACTTTTACAAATAAAAATAAATGTACTTTTTGCTTCAAAAACTCAGATAATTCTAAACGCGACGCTTGACCTATAGCTTTTATTGTTTCACCATTATGCCCTAAGATTATTCTTTTTTGATTTTGTCTTTCCACATAAATTACTTGTTGCACCTTAACTGAACCATCCTTTTTTTCTTCCCATATTTCAGTTTCCACAGTAGCTGCGTAAGGTATTTCTTCATGAAGTCGCAACAATAATTTTTCTCGAGTTATTTCAGCTGCCAAATAGCGCAAAGGTAAATCAGATATTTGATCTTCTGGATAATAAAACGGACCTAAAGGTAAATGCTCAGCTAGATATTTAATTAAATCTTCACAACCTTCGCTAGTCAAAGCAGATATCATAAAAGTATCTTGAAAATTTACTTTTTGATTTAACTCATTAGTTAAAGCTAATAATTTTTTACGATCTATTTTATCAACTTTGTTTAATACTAATAATTTTCTTTTTTTATTATTAACAATTCCTTGTAGAAGCTCTTCCACATTAGAAGTTATACCTGTAACAGCATCAATTAATAATAAAATAATATCAGCATCTTTTACTCCTTGCCAAGCAGTAGAAACCATAGCTTTATCTAGATTTTTACCTGGTTTAAAAATTCCAGGTGTATCTACTAAAATAATTTGGCTTTGCTGATATTGGACTATGCCCCTAATAAGACGCCTGGTTGTTTGCACCTTATGAGTAACTATAGAGATTTTTTCACCTACTAGCTGGTTAATCAAAGTAGATTTACCAGCATTTGGTGCACCTATCAAGGCTACAAATCCTGAACGTGTAACAACATCTGATTGATTATTTATATTCTTTTTATCTTCTAACTCATCCACAACATTACTTTCTCAATTTTCCCATACTTTTTCCCTAATAAGCATATTTTTTGCTGCATCTCGTTCTGCCATTTTTTTAGAATTTCCTTCACCTTCAGCCGGAGCAACACCTTTCACTCTAACTTCTATCTTAAAAAAAGGATCATGATCTGGTCCTTTACGTTCTAATAAACGATATAAAGGTTGTTCAGATTTACATTTATGAGCCCATTCTTGTAATTGAGTTTTTGGATCTCTTCTTTCTGCTCCTTGTTGTAAAGCGCGCTTTTCCCAATATTTTTTTACAAAATTATAGACAGCTGGTAAACCATCATCTAAATAAATTACAGCTATTAAAGCTTCTAAAACATCCGCATAAATATTAACAGATCTAGTACCTTTTAAAGCTTTAACATCCGCACCTAATTTAACCACTTTAGACAATTCTAATTCTTGAGATATCTGATAACACACCTCAGCATTAACTAACCCATTTAATCTTACAGCTAACTCACCCTCTGTTGCCTCAGGAAATAATTTAATAACTAATTCGGCGATAGCTAAACCTAAAATCCTATCTCCTAAAAATTCTAGCCTTTCATAATTATTACCTTTTTGAAGACTAGAGTGGGTAAGAGCTATCTCTAATCTTTGTAAATTTTTAAATTTATGCCCTATCTTTTTTTCAAGCTCTATTTTATCACTCAAGCGCAAATTCATTATACTAACATATCTTTCCTATTACTTATCAACGTTCATCTTTTAAGTTAGTTTCCACATCACCATAAGTTAAATTACTAACCCAAGTAAACAACCTATTATAACGAATAGCAAGAGGCCATTTCCATATTTCCCATATGCGAGCAACATCATTTAAAGATAAAAATATTATATTAGCCTTACCTATGAAATTTTCATATGGAACAAATCCTACCTCAAATCGACTATCAAGAGAGTTATCTCTATTATCACCTAACATAAAATAATGTCCTTCAGGTATTCTATAAACTTTAGTATTATTCGCAATTGACTCCGGAAAAATATAAATACTATTATAACTTACTCCATTAGGTAATGTTTCTTTATATAATTCCACTGGTCCATTAATATCTGTCACATCTTTATCATTTAAATCAGGCAGTTTTTGCCTTTCAATTGCTTTACCATTAATATAAATTAGCCCATTAATTAACTGAACAGTTTCACCAGGTAATCCTATTACTCTTTTTATATAATCAACTGAATTATCTGAAGGCAACCGAAATACTGCAATGTCTCCTCTTTTTGGTTCACTACCCCAGAGACGCCCCGAGAAAAAATCAAAAGTCACGGGAATAGAAAATTTAGAATATCCATAAGCCATTTTAGAAATAAATAAATAATCTCCTACTAGCAATGTAGGACGCATAGACCCCGAAGGAATTTTAACCGGCTGTATAATAAAGCTTCTAACTATTAATACTATCAAAGCAGCATATAATAAAGCTTTTATATTGCCCCAAAAACCGTCATTTACTGCTGTTTCTTTTTTTACTTTTTTCTTTAACGACATTTTATATCCACCAAAATTATTACCTTGCTTACCATATAACAAAAATAATAGAGTTACGAGCGTAACTCATAAATTTACCCAAGTATTTTAAATAACTTAATTACCAATATAACTTAATTTAGTTAATTATTTTACCGCCTCAATAATTACAAATGCTTGCACCCATGGTTTATCATCCGTTATTGTAACATGTGTTATATATTTGTAATTTTCTGGTAATTTAGTTAATAATATCTCTTCAGCTACTCTAGAGATTTTTAATATAGGCTGTCCAGAATTTAAATTAATCGTTTGAAAATCTAACCATGAAACACCTTGAGCTATTCCTACTCCTAAGGCTTTTGCAGCAGCCTCTTTAACAGCAAATCGTTTAGCATAAAAAGCTATAGGATCCTTATATTTACCGGCTAGGGTTTTTTCATCTTCGGTAAAAATCCTATTAATAAATTTTTGACCATACTTATGAATAATCTCTGCGATCCTCGTTTGATTAAGAAAATCACTACCAATACCTAATATCATATTTATTTTCACTTTTTAATCTTATGTTGAACTTTCTTTACTAAAGAAAGAACTAATAAATAAAATATAATAGCAAATAAAATTCCTAAAAATAAGGATCCAAACATTATATATCTAAAAATAGAATCCCAAAAATAATAAAAATCTAATGTCTGCAACATTTGCCATATATGACTAACCGATAAATTACTTATCTCCTCATTTTTAACGTTTATATCTAATACATTAAAAAAATATTTACCTACATGATAACAGGCACTTAACATAATTGGCAAGGTTAAAGGATTAGAAACCGTAGTACCAATAACAGCAGCGGTAATATTAGCAGAAAAAAACCACGTAAATAACACAGCTAAAAAAATATGAAAACCAAAGAATGGTGAGAAAGCAAAAAACACCCCAATAGCAACACCTAAAGCTATTTTATGAGGACTAGTCTTAAGCCTCAATAAAGGCTCCCAATAAGATTTAATTATTTTATTCCAAATTTTTTTCATGTTAATTAAATAGCCGGACTAAATTTAGCGGTTATCTTTTGTCTGAATTGGTCAAATAAAACGGCGACTGCTCGCACAAATGGGCGACCTACTTTAGTTACCTTAATTATACCGTCAGAATATTCCACTAAGCCATCATCTATCAACGTACTCAACTGTTCAATTTCTTTCTTAAATAATTCCAAAGGAGCATAGTCAGTTAGCGAAACTTGGAAATGACACATTAAGTTTTTAATAATTCCTGCTCTAATACTATCTTCTCCTTTAAGAATATAGCCTCTTACAATAGGTAATTTTTCTGCTTTAATAGATTTTTCATAACTATGAAGATCTACAAAATTTTGTGCATAGCCCAACGGTAATTGTGATATAGACGAAGAACCTAGGCCTAACAAAATATTATTGTTATCATCCGTATAGCCCTGAAAATTTCTATGTATTTTTTTACTTTCCAAACCTTTAGCCAACTCATCATCAGGAAGAGCAAAATGGTCTATACCTATCGACACATAACCTTGTTCTAATAATATTTTTTCAACTAAATCTGCTTGTTGAAAGCGCTCTAGCGCCTTAGGTAAAATTTCTGTTTTTATCAACCGTTGGTTAGCTCTACGTTGCGGTAAATGCGCATACCCAAAGCAAGCAATTCTAGATGGTTTTAATTCAGCTACCAGATTACAAGTTTCTGTTAAACTTTCCAAGGTCTGATAAGGTAAACCATAAATTAAATCAAAATTTATAGCATTGATATTTCTTTCTCGAACCAAGGTTAAAGCCTGCCTAACAGAAGCTAAAGACTGTATTCTTCCAATTGCTTCTTGAGTTTTCAGATTAGTATCTTGAATACCAAAACTCACTCTATTAACTCTCATTTTCACTAAAGCATCAGCAATTTCAGCTGTTAAAGTTCTTGGATCTAACTCTATTGCATGAGCTAAATCATCCTTTAAAAGAAAATGCTCCTGTAACGCATCCATTACATATAATAAACCAGACGATCCCAATATTGAAGGAGTACCTCCGCCCCAATGAATATGAGAAACTTTCAGAGGTTTTTTTAAATAATTACGATAAAGAGCAATTTCTTTTACTAACAATGTGGCATAACTATGTATAACTTCTTCGCGAATAGCTGCTTTAGTATGACAACCACAATAATAACAAATTTCCTTACAATAAGGTACATGCAAATATAATGATATTTCACGCGGTTCATTATCATTAAGTTGCGTCAACCATTCAGCATAAACTTGCTCATTAACCTCATTACAAAAATCTACCGCTGTAGGATAAGAGGTATATCTAGGTATAGTCTGAGTTGCATAAAATAAAAGTTTCTCTTGTTTCATAATTTACCATTTAAAAGCATAATTGATATTGTTTTAATCTATTTCACTAACTAAAAGCTAGTATTATTTTAATATTTCATTAACAAGATCACTGCTTCATAGTTTAATTGCTTCAATCTTTCACAAATATGTGACCCAATCAAACAGTTAAATAAGTAGCTTCAACATAATCACATAAGTAAACTAAATGCTACCCTAAATTTACCTCTCTAGCAGATGTAACGAGGATAGAGAGACTCTATCAACATTATTAAAGATGACGACTTCCTGGTTTAATGGCCTCAATCTGACGCAAATCTTCTGGCAAATCATTAGGTTGATAAGCAGGAACATCATATTCACATAATGGAATGAATGGAACTCCTAAATTTACCCTACCTGCTGACCTGTCAATAATAGAAGTTGCTCCTATAACCTCTGCTCCAAGATCCTGCATACATTTTATAGTCTCTTTTATGGATAAACCAGAAGTTACTATATCCTCAACAACAACTACTCTTGCACCAGGGTTAATAGCAAATCTCCGCAATTGAAATTGTCCTTTTTCACGCTCTACCCAAATTGCTGGTACTTTCATATGACGTGACATTTCATACACAGGAATAATAGCTCCTACTGCTGGAGCAACTAAATAATCTATATTTCCCCAATTAGCTTCTTTTACTTTTTCGGCTAAAGCTTTCATTAATTTCTCTGTTTTATCTGGATACATAAAAACCCGTGCTTTTTGTAAAAAAATGCGACTATGTAATCCAGAAGTTAAAATAAAATGCCCCTCTAATAAACCACCAGATTCTTTAAAAATATCTATTACTTCACTTACATTCATTTATGTATTCCTTATTTCTTAAACGGTATTTCATCAAAAACTCTAATTACCTCACGTACAGATTCTACAATTTTTAACCTAGATATTAAAGTATTTAAATTTGCTAAATTCCATACTTTTAACTCTATAAATATTTCATAGAAATCCTCAGCTAATTTATTAAGTACAATATTTTTAATATCAACGTCATGCTCAAAGATTATTGTACTTAATTGTGATAAAAGTCCTACATTATCGGCGACTATAATTCTAATAACAGCAGCAAAACGATCCTCACTATCTTTGGATAAATCCCATCTAACATCAACCCATCGTTCAAGATCATTTTCATATTTTGTTAAAGCAGTTGACTGAATAGGATAAATAATTATTCCTACTCCAGGCTCTAAAATACCAACAATTCTATCTCCTGGAACCGCGCCACCAACACCAAATTTAACCGGTAAATCTTTATTGTGTCCTTTAATAGCTAATATCTTATTTGTTTTACTATTAAGATTATCTTTTTCATAGAAATTAACTGATAGTTTTGATTTATCATCATTTTGCCTTTCAGTTACATCTGTTAGAGAAAGATTATTTTTTACTTTACTTGCGTAATATCTTTCTTCCTTATAATTAGGATAAAGCGCTTTTAATACATCAACGGGTGTTATCTCACCACAACCAACACTAATTATAAGATCTTCAATATTTTGTTTATCTAAACGCGCTAGTATTAAGCCTAAACTTTCTCTGGAAAAAATTTTTTCTGCTTCAGAAAATTTTTTTTCTAATAATTGTGTGCCTAAAGCTTCATATTGTCGCCTAGCTGCAGCCTTGCTAGCGCGTCTAATAGCTGCACGCGCTTTACCCGTAGTAGCCAAAGCCTCCCAACTCGGAGAAGGTACAACAGATGGCGAACATAATATTTCCACTTCATCCCCATTACATAAATCACTTGCTAGCGACATTACGCAACCATTAATTTTTACACCACTGCAATGATTACCTATTTGAGTATGCACAGCATAAGCAAAATCTAACGGTTTAGCTCCATAAGGTAACGATATCAATCTTCCACGTGGAGTAAAACAAAAAACTTGATCTTGGAATAACTCCAATTTTGTATTTTCTAAAAATTCCTCAGGGTGCGCTCCATCGGATAAAGATTGTATTGTTAACCGCAACCAATTATATAATCCTTTTTCATCATTTTTAGAAAAAGGTGATAAATCTGCATTGGCTCTTTCCTGTAAAGATGCATCTTTATAAAATGCATGAGCAGCCACACCATATTCAGCTATTTCATGCATTAAATTAGTTCTTATTTGCAATTCTATTCTTTGACGTGAAGGACCTACTATCGTCGTATGAATAGACTGATAACCATTCTGCTTAGGAGTAGATATATAATCTTTAAATCTTCCTGGAACTACAGACCAATTAACATGAATGACACCTAACGTTTTATAACAATCCTCTTTATTTTTAACTATAGCCCTAAAACCATAAATATCAGACAATTGTTCAAATGACAAAGCTTTACGTTGCATCTTACGAAAAATAGACCATGCGGCCTTCTTTCTTCCGTATACAACGGCTTCAATACCTGCTTTCTTTAATTCCACAGCTAAACTATGTTCAATCTCATAAATTAAATTTTGATTTTTATACGTCATCATAGCTAATTTATCTTGGATTAGCTGCCATGCTTCAGGGTTAACATATCTAAATGATATTTCTTCTAACTCCTCCCGCAGATCTTGCATCCCCATTCTTCCAGCTAAAGGAGCATAAATATCTAACGTTTCTTCAGATATTCTAAGTCTTTTATCTAACCTAACAACGTCTAAGGTACGCATATTATGTAATCTATCGGCAAATTTAACCAATAAAACTCTTACATCATCACAAACTGCTAATAATAATTTCCTTAAATTTTCTGCTTGTGCTATTTTATGAGAAATAAAGTCTAATTTTTGTAATTTTGTTACCCCTTCGACTAATCTTCCTATTTCTTTACCAAATAATAAATTTAATTCAGCTTTTGTAGCGCTAGTATCTTCTAGAGTATCATGCAATAAAGCTACCGCGATAGTTTTCTCATCTAAGCGCATATCTGTTATTATATTAGCTACTTCTACAGGGTGAGAGAAATAAGGCAAACCAGAAGCTCGTTTCTGTGCTCCATGTTTGCGTAATCCAAATTCATAGGCTTTTCTGAGTAGTTCTTCATTTACATCAGTTTTATATGATTTAACCTTTGCGATTAACTCGCAACAACTCATCATGCCATGCCGCTCCTAATAACTACTTGAATATCCATGGATATTAGCATTTTTCTTGCTAAGATTACAAGAATTTTAACTAATTAAACTTTTTGCTCTGCTAAAAATATCCTCAAACATTTGTGTAGTGAGCCTATTAGTTTGAGTATTGTAACGCGAGCAATGGTAACTAGATAAAATATATTTATTCTCAAATTGACCTAAAGCCCCATGTTTAAATGGATAGTCTTTAATTTTTAGCTTCAAGATTTTTAATAAACTATTATGAGCAATAGTACCCAAAGGTATAATAACCTTTAAGTTAGGTAAATTTTCAATCAATGAAGCTAAAAAACCTCTACAATTATTAATTTCATCTGTCGTTGGTTTATTTTGTGGTGGAACACAACGCACCGCATTGGCAATAATACAATTAACTAATTGCAAATTATCATTTGCATCAGGATCATAATCTCCAATAGCAAAACCATATTTTCTTAAGGTATTATATAGTAATATACCAGCATGATCTCCAGTAAATGGTCGCCCTGTGCGATTAGCCCCTTGTAACCCTGGTGCTAAACCTACAATTAAAATTTCACTCTGATAAGGCTGATTAACTGGTAAAAAACTAGTTATAGGAGCATTATACCAATCTGGGTTTTTCAATTGCTGCTGTTGCAAAAAATTATATAACCTTATACAAATTTTACAAGGTATATTAGGAACCAAAATATTATTATTTACTTTCCTCATTACAAATCACATAATTATACTTTCGGTGACATTTTACATTTTTTAAGAAAAAATACTAGTAAAAAGAATAAAAATAAATTATATTGTAAATAAATTTTTTTGGAGATCACTAATATGGCTCGTGTAACGGTTGAAGATTGTATTGATAAAGTAGCTAACCGATTCGAACTTGTATTGTTAGCTGCTCACAGAGCAAGACAAATATCGCAAGGGAATGCTATCACTGTTGAACGTGATAATGATAAAAATACTGTTGTAGCATTAAGAGAAATGGCAGAACACACTCTATCACCAGAGGATTTAAAAGAAGATCTTATCCACTCTATGCAGCGACATGTAGAAATTGATGAACCTGATTGCGCTGAAACTTATAATATGTTTGCTGAAACTGATAAGAATAACAAAGACTTTGATCAGTTAAGTGAAGAAGAATTGTTAAAACAACTGGAACAGTTAGAACAACCTATACAGAATGACAATTTCTAAAACGAAATACTCACTAATATAAATATTACAGGTAAATATTATTTATATTAGTGAGTATGACGCAATAATCTAGCTTTCTCTCTATCCCAATCTCTTTTTCTATCAGTCTCCCGTTTATCGTATATTTTCTTACCTTTAGCAGTAGCTAATTCTAATTTTACTCTACCCTTACTATTAAAATATAACTTTAGTGGTATTATAGTCATACCATCACGAGATACGGCATGAAAAAGCCTAAATGCCTCTTTTTTAGTTACTAATAATTTTCTCAATCGCCTTGGTTCATGATTAAATCTGTTTGCTTCTGTATATTCAGCAATATAAGAATTTATTAACCAAAATTCACCATTTTCAAAGCTAGCATAACTCTCTGCTATATTAGATTGTCCTACGCGCAAAGATTTTACTTCAGTTCCAGTCAAAACAAGACCAGCCTCAAATACATCTAAAATCTCAAAATTAAAACGCGCTTTTCTATTTTCGGCTAATAACTTCCTTACTTCTTTTAATTTTTTCATATAACCCCCCCTTAAAGCAACCCTGCTTTAATTAATGCTGCATCGATTGTAACTTTCAGGGCGTCTTCTATTTCATATAAAGGTGATCTAACAAAGGGTTTAATTCTACCTAATTTGGATAAAGCATATTTTACCCCGGTAGGATTAGGTTCGATGAATAAAATTCTATCTAATTCTGCTAACTTATCATGTATTTCACGTGCTTTATGATAATCACCATCAAGACATGCTTGTTGTAAAGTAGCGCATAATTTTGGAGCAATATTTGAAGTTACAGATATACAACCACAGCCTCCATGCGCATTAAATCCTAAAGAAGTAGAATCATCCCCTGAAAACTGTAAAAAATCTTTACCACACATCTCTCTGTGTCTTGTTACCCTAGCAACCTCGCAAGTAGCATCTTTAACTCCTATAATATTATTACATTCATTTCGCAGTGCGGCGATAGTCTCAGGAACAACATCTATTACTGATCTACCTGGAATATTATAAATAATTAAGGGAACTTGTACAGATTTTGCTATTTTTTTATAATGTTCAAATAGTCCTTTTTGACTAGGTTTATTATAATAAGGACTAACTACTAATATAGCATCAGCGCCGGCTTTTTGTGCATGTTCTGCTAATTCTATCGCTTCACAAGTACTATTTGATCCAGCACCAGCTATGACGGGCACTCTTCCTTTTGTTTGTTTTACGCATAGTTCTATCACCCTTTTATGCTCGTCATGAGACAAAGTTGGTGACTCTCCAGTAGTACCGCAGGGAACCAGCCCATGTATCGACTCACTAATTTGCCATTCTACTAAATTTCTAAAAGCCTCTTCATCTATTTTATTATCACTGGTGAAAGGCGTTACTAAAGCCGTTATTGCACCTTTAAACATTATAAACTCCATAATAGTAGTAAGAAAATAATTATTACATTACTTCATATAGTTTAACAAGAGATCTTATAAAGGTGTAATTAAACTGTTAATATTTTATTCTATTCACATTTTAACTAAATACGTTGAATATAGATCACCCTGATACCGCATAACAGCAACTACATAAATAAAATTAATTATAAGTTATCCTCTAATATTAATAACTTATAAGCTCAAATATAACAACAACCCCCACTTAATATATTAATCAATTACACGACAAACATTAATGAACACTAATGTATAGATAAATGGACTATTTACTAAAATATAACGAAATACTAACCAATTGTTATATCTATCAGTGCAAGTTAATTATAATATAAAACCAACTTGCACTGATAGCTATCTTAAACGAAAAACAACATAAATACCGACATTATAATCATAGTAACATTTTCAAAAACAGTAATTTTAGACATAGGTAGATTAAACGTTAACCCTAAACAAACAAGGTTAATTTTTCTCCTTTAACAAGCGCCTTAATAACACCAACACATCCTATAGACATAATTACAAGCACTAGAAAAAGTGCAACAGTTATTAAAAAACGATATAAAAATGCTAATCCTAAAATCAACTCAATAAAAGGATAAAAATAACCATACAATGGATATTTTTCAGCTACAATATCATATTTAGAAAAAGCGTTTTGAAAGGCATTCAAATCAAAAAGTTTAAAAGTAGCAAAAATAATAAAAAAACCAGCCATAAAATTTAGCATATAACCATGTATATCATCAGCCCCTCTAAACGAAACTAGACATAAAATCATACCTATTACAGCTAAGGGTTTATAAACACCTAAATCCGGTAATTTAAACTTGATATTATACATAATAACCTCTTAATCTGATGTTAACAATACAAATTGTAACATATTCAAGTTATAAATAATATATTATAACGCTAACGATAATAAAGTGAATAATTAAACATAACTAATTTTCAAAATCAAGAAAGAATTGGATAATAAAAGTTAAATAACTAGAACACAAAATAATAAGAAAATAATAGACCTTGCTTTAATTTTTAAAAAATCTTTAGCTAATTCTGCTATCATCCCTTTTTACTTATAACTAAACAGCAATAAACTTTACCGCCTTTACTTTAAATGTTATTAGTGATTTCTGTCGTAATATTTTACTATACTCGTAATAATAGCATTTCTTGTTATAGCCTCTTCCAATAGCTTATCGGGTTGATCTAGCAAAGGAGATAAACTTTATATTTAGTACATATCTTCCAAAAGACCGTAACTTACAATAAAATTCTAATTACTATATTTATAATAACTATCTTTACATTAATACATAAACTATTCTTAGTTATATAATTAAAACATACAAAAAACTGACACTTTACATAATTAAAATTATTTGTTAATGTCTCTTGATAGTGAATAACTTGTCTTAATTATAGTTTGAAATATAAAGAACAAGTAAAAAAAAAGGGATTAGTTAATATGTTTTCAATATTATGAAAGTCTATATATAAATATTCTTGGTTAAGAACTCTTATATTAGCATTTATTTTCAGCTCCATAGGCGCCGGTCTAACCTCTGTTATGGTTTTTGGCGAACTTATTAAGTTAAATGCAAACCCCTCCTCTTTTACTTTAGCATTTATGCTATCAATAACACCTGGTTTCATTGGAAGCATACTTGGCAAACATATGCTATCTTACATGGAAGTAAAATATTGTTTGATTATTGCTGAAGTAATTGGCGCGATTGGCTTATTAATTCCCTGGTATGGTATATTTTATAGCTCAGCAACTATTCTGCAATTTTCTGGCATTACAGCATCATTTGCTGCTGGTATATTAATACCTAGCATTAATCATTACACAAAAGCTCTACTTGAAGAAGAAGATATTGGTGCAGCTGTAGTTATAGATACCATAATATTTGCTTGTCATATTGTATTTGGTATGAGTATTGGCGTGTTTCTATATGATATTATATCTAATACTAGTTACTTAATAGCAAATCTTATCGGTTATAGTTTATCTATTATATTTATATTATTCCTTCCACGCTTAGCTACTCTTACCAAGAAGGAGATATATGCAAAAAATTTAGATAAAAATTTATCTTCTAAACAAATAGCTAGCCTTTATTTAATGTCTGCATTAACTATAGTTGGCACTCCAGCTATATCGCTTTTACCTACATTAGTACAAAGCACTAAAAAAGATATTATACTTTATTTATTATTAGCACGAAGTTTAGGACAACTACTTGGACCCTTCGTAGTTAAAGAAGAACGTTATAAAAATCAAACCTCGTTATTTATTATAACGTGTATGGCAGCTTTTATTATATGTTATTTATTTATTCCACTAACCACTTCTTTAATAATATTATTATTATTATTTTTTTTTTGCTCATATTTTTTCTAACATCATTGCTAGCATGAGTTGTTACAGTTTGTTAACAAATTTCTCTAATGATCAAGTCAGTAGCAGAGGCTTTTGCTAAAAGTTACAGAAAACAAATTGTAATTGGGGCAATAGTCCCTATTTTAGCAGGAATTCTAGCTGATAAAATAGGAACACCATTGGCATTTTTAATATGTTCAATTGTAGGATTTTTATTAGCTTCTTTACTAATTTTATATTTAAAGCGTCCAAACTTTACTAATAGTAAGAAATCAAGTGCTATGTAAAATCTATATTAAACCCGCTTATAGATCTTACATAGCATTATAATTCTTCTTCTCAATAAAGTTATCATTTAATATCTTTTGCTATCTTAAACCGCATTTAATGTATTTTGTCTCTTTCTCTCCCAAATAATTATACCTAAAGTAATTATTGCACTCATAAACATAAACATACTAGATAAACCAATTACATAAGCCATAGAGAAATAAGTATTTAAAACACCATAGAAAAGATAGAAAAAACTAACCACAACAGCTGAAAAACAACTTTCGACACCTAATAAAGTTACCCTAATGGCGGGCTCTAACCTATCATGAGTATAAGTAGCAGTATGCACACTAATAAGATCTGGCGCTGTAAAAGCAATAAAGAAAAGAATAAAAGACAACCAGGGTATAACTAATAAATTAAGCGATGTTATAATTCCTGTGACCAACATTGTAAAAAAAGCATAACGCAAAAAATTATCTTGTATTTTAAATTTTCCAGAAATAAAAAACATAACACAGCTTAATATTTCCAAAACCGAATACATTAGCCCAATTTGCGTCCCCCTAAAGTTCAAATCAGCAAACATTTGTTGCGCATAAATATAATAAGGTGTTAAACTGGC
Organism: Bartonella sp. DGB1; assembly: GCF_041345015.1. NCBI lineage: Bacteria > Pseudomonadati > Pseudomonadota > Alphaproteobacteria > Hyphomicrobiales > Bartonellaceae > Bartonella > Bartonella sp. DGB1. The sequence continues at coordinate 225,554 of NZ_CP166769.1, read as the reverse complement.
AATAAATATACTATCCCCCATAAGAAATATTATAAACGGACGTAGTTCTTTATTTGTTAAAAACTGATATACTGAAACTTTCTCAACAGCTGGCTCAGAAGCATTAACAACACTATCCTCCTGTATTTTACTTGGAAGATGTTCTTTTATAAAATATAAAAAAGGCAAGCTTATGATTAAACAAATAGCATAAACTCCATAAACATACCAACCAGATAATTCATATAAATAACCGCCTACTAAAAATGACATACTCAATGAAAAAGTTGATGACATCCTAATACAAGATAGATAATATTCAAACAAATGATTACATTTTTCTGTCTTTAAATAATCATAAAGCAAAGATGCGCTTGACCCAGATTCAAAACAAATTGCTAACCCATAAATACAAAAAAGAATAAAAAGTAAAAAGAAATTTTGCGTTACTATCATACCAACCGTATTGATAAGTAACAATATTATAAAAATAAAAATACTTTTTTTTTTGCGGCCAAATTTATCAGCAAACATTCCCACGGGGATTTGAAAGAAAAAAGCCATTAAAAACAATGCTACTTGTAAAATGGAGATTTCACCACTAGATAAACCTGCATCTAACAAATATAAAATAAAAATACCTTTCCAAACAGTAAAAGACGTAAAAACAGAGGTTGCAGCTAATAAAAAAACATTTCATTTTTACTGAATAATTTGGAGATATCAAAGACATTGGAATTCCACCTCTCGACAATTATTAGATATAGCAACAAAAGAGGATTTATAGCGCAGTTCCTTAAACACATAGAAGGGCAAAAAAATAAGGGAATTTTATTCCACTCTTTTCCTCTGATCAATAATCTATATCTATTTTTTTTACTTTCTTTTATCTACGTTAGAATCCTACAACATAACATCGCTTTTTCAACAACGACTTCGCCAAAGCTAAATTAGCACATGATTGTAGGAGCTTAAAGTATAGTTCTAGCGTCAAGCTTCTTCGTTAAGAGGCGTGGTGCTAACTATCTGAATATGTGCGAGAGCGGTATTAACTACAGATCTTTTATAAACAACATATTCTAACAATCTATATACCCCCTAAGAACATCTATAATCTAATAGCCCTAGCAACTACTGATTAACAATTCTTATAAACCAACCTTAACTTAACCTTTCATGAAGAAACTTACATTCCATATCTATACCTTTCGCAATACCTTAACCAGATAAGCTAATATAGAATTATACAAATTACAAGTATTTAATAACTATATTATTTGACAATATTAATAATATTATAAATTCAAGCGCCTATTCTCTAGTATTAACCATAATTTACTATTATAATATTCTTACTAATAAATATACTTCTTTTAACGACTTGATCATTAGTTTAGTAAGACAAACAAAGAAATATAGATAACCTATTTATAAATATTTAAAGTGCTAGAAAAATACCCCCTTAAAGGCTGTTCTGATTTTCACTAAGTCAATCTTGATATATTATAAATTATTCCATAAATGGAGGGTTAAATAACTCCTCCAAGGAGAGGCAGCGTTAATATCTAAAGATCCATGTTTTTTTATAAGATTTTTTATTGCTAAATCTGTTCCCATCCATATATCTGGATCATTCATTGCTCTTAATTTAATATAATCAAGCGTCCATTTTCCAATACCTTTTACTTAATCAGAGATCATTAATATGTAAATTTATATCATTTAAAATACACCACTGAGAAAATAAAAATAATGTGTTTTTCTTCGACTGCATCGTTTTCATCTGATCCAATCCTTGTATGGTTACATCATGTGGTTCAGGGAAAAACCGATTACCATTTTCATCCGTTGTAGAAAATAATAAAACGAATTGATTTAATAATTTATTTGCTGCGGAAATAGAAATTTGTTGTTCACATATTGCTCGAACACCGGCTTCATAGGCAGAAAATACTCCTGGTATATGTATTCCAGATTTTACTTGTATGAATGGATATAAATTTTTTTTAGTTGCTTTTCAATATAACTAGTGTCATCCATCAAACCAAATATTAAAGAAATTTTTTTTAATACAATAGTCAATATAGGTAAAAATGATTTTGATAAATTTATATTAAACATATTTTCGCTTGGCTGAATCTCAAAAACACCTTTGATATTATCTATTTTAATTGTGCGTTTATAGCTAGCTATTACCTTTTATATTTTCTATCTCATCAATCAATCTTTTCTCTTGAAAATTTAAAAAATAGTCCCAGTCATAATGACCTACGTAAGGTATTTTTACAGAAATAGTTTCAATATTATCTTCAAAGTTTGGAATAATTAATTCTCTCATTTTACTATACACCTGTTATTACAGACTATATCCAGATTAATTGTCCTTGCAAAATTTATAACTAATAATAACTTAGTAAATCTTTATTACTAAACTCATTAATTATGATTCTCAGCTAGTCTATCTCAAACAATTGTTTTGCTCAGCAAAATTATAACCATAGATCAAAACATTAACTTAGCAAGATACAATTTTATATTTAAAAGGCTAATTATTTATATAGCAAGATATTTCTATATGGCTCTCATACCAAATGTATTTTTTAATCAATATTTTAAAATATCCAATAATTAAATATCTTAAAATGCATATAAACATATATAATATAAAAACTTTTAAAATTAGATACGTACAAAAAGCAACTAAACGGTAGCTTACTTAAGAAACAATATAATTATAAGGGTTTACCATAAAGTTTAAATATCTTTATTATACGATCCTTTGTTCAGTTTTCTCAATAGGTCAAACATTTGCAGCTAACTTGTTACCTTTATCCCATACACCTAATAATAAAATTTTAAATCTATAGAATTACCTTTGAATCACTATTTAGATAGAATTTTACGGACTCAATTGAGATGGAATTTAGGAAATTTTCTACCTTATCTTGCAGGTGGAATAAATATAATATATAATCTACTTATAAATGATAAAAAATATGCTAATCTTTTCGCCATAAATGAAAAAATTCTAGATAATTAGCTAAAAGTAAAAATTGATGATAATAAATTATATCTTGGCTAGCTATTAAAAGCAGGTGTTGAATATAAAACGAAATCTATTCGTGCGAGCAGACTATCGCTATAGCAAAATATCTCTATAATAGTATAACTTCTAATCAAAAGAAAAAATCGTCCATACTTGAATTTAATAGAGAACTATCTTCATCAATAAGCACAATTTATAATTAAAGAGCATTAATCAACATAGCACTCGTCTTAGCATAGGTTATTATTTCTAATATTTTTTGGAAACCTATAAACTTATAGTTTTTTTCGTTATCTTTTTTATGGCTAGATTTTTTATTAATCCAAGATTGTAAAATTCTATGCTTTGTTAATTACAAAGTTATATATCTATCTATTTATTAAAAAAATTTTAAAAGAACTTAACAAAATTATAAACATAAAAATAACTTAAAAATAGATATTCTAATGGATAAAATTCATATAATTAGATTCTTAAAATCCTAGGAAGCTGCTTAATAAACTAAGCAGCCAACCGTCTAGAGAAAAGTTTTCATCTAAATAAGGCTTTATGACATATTTAAATAAAATACCAGCTATATTATAACTAATATAAATTACTATACCATATAATCCATTCTCCAATTTTAACGCAGACTTCCAACTAAGCATTAACCAAACTTCTCTTAAAAAAACTAAATTAAATAGAATAAAAATTTAATTAGTAATGTTACTATCAAAACCAAAGTGAATAGCATGAATGTTTTTACTAATATTTTTAAACCTTGCATTTTTCAAACCTTACACGCTAACCAACCACATTTTAAGTTAAATTTTCTTTACCTCATATATAAATATATTTAACTTACGTCCCTATCTATTAATTATACTACTACAGCATCAGTCTTTGCTAAATTTTCTTTATATTGTAATCTTACCGGCCCATTAATACCCAGCAAAAACCCATAATTTAAGTTTTATTTTTTGTATATAGATATTATTGTTTTCTTTCATGATAATCTCCTAACTCTACTATAGTTTCATTTGGACCATTAGTAACAATGATTTTTTTACCATCTGGATATTCCATTACAAATTGATTTTTAGGTAGATCATCTACAGAATAAATAATACGATGTCCTCTTTCTAATAAATCTTCAGCTATTATTTCAGGATTATTATCTATAAGCTCAAAGACTTCTTCTTCGGTTTTACATTCATCTAATAATTTATCAAGTTTAGTCCTCATAATATAAAAGCCTTAACATATTAACCTAAATTAACTATAACAAAAATACTTAATTAAATAAATTATTTTTAGTGAAAATCTTTTCTTTAGTGTATATAATTATTAAAATTTAAACAGCCTTTTTACATATTTTCAGTAAACTTTTATCTAAAAAAATATTTTAATATTATTTACTAATAAAATACCGCAACCTATTTTTTTTTAAATATAAAAATATGCATAGCATATGTATAAAATTTTTAGAAAAGTCTGGGTGAAGATTAAAAAAAATTGTTAGAAGTCATCATCAATTTAAACACACAAATTTTAGTAAGGTTGTTACTGTTCCACATCCTAAAAAAGATATTGCTAAAGGTACTTTAAATAAAATTTAAAAAGATGCTAGTTTAAAATAAGGGTTAGGAGTAATTATATTATATTTTGCCTATATACATAAATCAAATAGTGGATATAGTGGTTTTTTTTTTGCCGTAGAAGGATGTTATTTTGCAGGGAGAGTACTTTTGAAGATACCGTAGTAGAAGCTTATAGTGCTTTAAAAGCACATTTTCAACTATTAGTAGATGAGAATTTAGATATTCCTTTACATAAATCTATATCAAATTACTTAAATGATAAAGATTGCAATGGTGGAATTTGGGCGTCTGTTAATATTGATGTAAGTAAATTTGATAAACACGCAAAGAGAATTCCAATAACATGACCAGCTAAATTATAAAAAGAGCTTGATATAGTTGTAAATTATTTGGCTTATATATAATATTCAGATAATCTTCTATTTGCTTTGGTCAGGATACTTTTATATTAAACCTAGCTACGGAATATAACAAAATATATAAGATGGAAGATGGAAGATGGAAGATGGAAGATGGAAGATGGAAGATTGGTTGCGGGGGCAGGATTTGAACCTGCGGCCTTCAGGTTATGAGCCTGACGAGCTACCGGGCTGCTCCACCCCGCGACAATTTACTATGCGAATTATAGAGTAATTTTAATATCATGTCAAATAATTACTTACTTATCTGACTATATCCCCAACTTTAAGTCTCCTAAAAAGTTATCTGATAACTTTTGTGGTTAATGTGGTTAAGAAGATTTATTGATTAGTTAAATATATTTTTCAATCAAATGCTCAAAAATACCTGCTAAAATTTATAAATTAAAGATAATTTAATATTATTAGAAGATATGCTATCAAAGATAATATTATCTGTTGTGACCATATTATCTTTCCTAAAATTCACAAATGGCGAAAAAGAATAATTTTTAATATATAGCGGAAAATTAAATAAATATTCTAATCTTAAAAAGATATGTTCAGAAAAACCATATTCAACACCTAAACTTACTAAACCTGAAATAGTAAAATTATCAATTTTACTGCCATCTTTATTATAAGATAACATCAAAAAAATTACCTCCTATCATAATAAAATTATTAAATTTTTTATAATGATAACTTAACCCACCTAATAAATTACCTGATATAATTTGATTAAAATATCCTAAACAAGCAAGATTAGATTGTTCCTCAGCTTTATCAGCAGATTTTTCTGTAAAAATTACCTTATAATCTATGTTATAAATATTAGGGACAAGCATATAATTTAATGAAACTTCTTTTTTAAATAAAATATTTTCCTTTAACGATAAATTACGGCCATATAAAAAATTTATATTGAAATTATTTTGTGATGCTCGTGGAAAAAAGTAACTACTTTCATAAGAACTATAATTATCTGTACGAGCAGATTGCAATATATGCAAACCTTTAAATGATATATTAGAAAAATTAAACCCAACCGCTATATATTTGCCACTCCAGTCAAAATTAGGCTTTTTATTAACTGCTACAACAAAATTAGCACTGAACAAAAAAAGATTAATTATAATTAAAAAAAAAAGGAATTTAATATTAACTGATAATAATTTTATCAAAAAACTACCTTTATTAAATCTATAAGCTATATATGCTATATTAGCTAAATAAAGAAATATATAAATATCAGGATCTATTAATCTATATTAAGCATAACTATATCAATATATATTAGCAAACCGTAAGGTTAGTATTTACCATAAAATTAACAGATAATAGAAGAACAACAAGGAGATACAACCCGTTGGTATAATTATATTCAATATGCTATTAACCCAACGTAACAAATTTAAATAATAATTGCGATGAAAAAACTCAGCACGAATATCATAAAATACGGCAATTAATATTTTAAAACTCTCATTGTTATTCTTATAAGTTGAAGTTCACTATTAAGATTCTAACTTAGAATGTTAATCTTTTTATAAATCTATAATACTAAGGTTTTTGTTTAGTCAATTCATAAATATCTTTAGCTATTTCTACTGCTACAGATATAGCCTCAACTTTGCTATTTTTTTCAACAACTTTACCCCTACCAGAACACAGCTAATTGTATGTTATTAAATATTCTCTGCTAGCACGCCATCTTAAGTTACAGAATAAATACTTATAAAAAGTATAGGTATAATTAATAAAGCAAATAACTTTACTTAACTTATTAACTAACTTTTATCTAATTAAAATCAATTTTATATATTACCAATAATAGCTAACAGTTAATATAATAATGCTGTAGCAACAACCTCCTAGAAAGGATTATCTCTTAGAGGTTGTCATAAATAACCATCTATAACTTATATATCCGCGGTAGTTATCGTAACAACATTAGCTTATTGCAGATAAAATAATAATCATTCATCAGTTTTTATTACTATCTCGATGCAGAATATATTTAATTATTAAGTGATAATGATATCAAAATAATATTAATTTTAGGTAGTTTTTGTTAAAAAATTTAATCTTAAAACAGCTTAATAAGCTAACTTAAAATTTAATATTAAGTTGCTTATCTCCAAGCTAAATAAATTTTAAACCGTCTAAAGCAAATATTTTAGATAACAAAAAAGCTATTAAAGTTAACTTTAATAGCTTAATCTGTAACTAATTATCTAAATATCTATAAAAATTGATATGATATTATTAGACCTGGCAGCGACCTACTCTCCCGTGCCTTAAGACAAAGTACCATTGGCGCTGAAGCGTTTCACGACCGAGTTCGGAAAGGGATCGGGTGCAGTCACTTCGCAATAACCACCAAGTCTAAAAATATCATATAGAAGCTGATCTTAATAAAAAGATATAAGAAATGAGATGATCAAGCCTATCGAACAATTAGTACTAGTAAGCTTCATGTGTTACCACACTTCCACACCTAGCCTATCAACGTGGTAGTCTTCCACGGTTCTCAAGGGAATACTAGTTTTTAGGTGGGTTTCCCGCTTAGATGCCTTCAGCGGTTATCCCTTCCGTATATAGCTACCCTGCTATGCGGCTGGCGCCACAACAGGTCCACCAGAGATATACGTCCATCCCGGTCCTCTCGTACTAGGGACAGATCCTATCAATATTCCTACACCCACGGCAGATAGGGACCGAACTGTCTCACGACGTTCTGAACCCAACTCACGTACCGCTTTAAATGGCGAACAGCCATACCCTTGGGACCTGCTCCAGCCCCAGGATGCGATGAGTCGACATCGAGGTGCCAAACAACCCCGTCGATATGGACTCTTGGGGGTCATCAGCCTGTTATCCCCGGCGTACCTTTTATCCGTTGAGCGATGGCCCTTCCACTCGGGACCACCGGATCACTATGACCGACTTTCGTCTCTGTTCGACTTGTATGTCTCACAGTCAGGCAGGCTTATGCCATTGCACTCGACGAACGATTTCCGACCGTTCTGAGCCCACCATCGCACGCCTCCGTTACTCTTTAGGAGGCGACCGCCCCAGTCAAACTACCCACCATACACTGTCCTGGTTCCGGATAACGGAACGCAGTTAGATACACATGTTAACAAGGGTGGTATTTCAAGGATGGCTCCACCTAAGCTGGCGCTTAGGTTTCAAAGCCTACCACCTATCCTACACATGCCAACACGTATACCAGTGTAAAGCTATAGTAAAGGTGCACGGGGTCTTTCCGTCTAACCGCAGGAACCCCGCATCTTCACGGGGAATTCAATTTCACTGAGTCTACGTTGGAGACAGCGGGGAAGTCGTTACGCCATTCGTGCAGGTCGGAACTTACCCGACAAGGAATTTCGCTACCTTAGGACCGTTATAGTTACGGCCGCCGTTTACTGGGGCTTCAATTCAAGGCTTGCACCTCTCCTTTTAACCTTCCAGCACCGGGCAGGCGTCAGACCCTATACGTCGTCTTGCGACTTCGCAGAGCCCTGTGTTTTTGGTAAACAGTCGCTACCCCCTGGTCTGTGCCACCTCCTTATGGTTGCCCATAAAAAGGTCACGCTTCTTCCGAAGTTACGCGTGCAATTTGCCGAGTTCCTTCAACGTAGTTCTCTCCAAGCGCCTTAGTATACTCTACTTGTCCACCTGTGGCGGTTTAGGGTACGGTCAATAATGTGGGAGCTATTTCCTGGGACATCTTCACTGCAAAATCAATCCAATAAGATTTTACAATTTACGATATCCGTCACTACCCACTGGCCCACGAATATTAACGTGGTTCCCATCGACTACGCCTTTCGGCCTTGCCTTAGGGACCGGCTAACCCTGCTCAGATTAACTTTAAGCAGGAACCCTTGGACTTTCGGCGAGGGAGTCTCTCACTCCCTTTATCGTTACTCATGTCAGCATTCTCACTTCTGATACCTCCAGAACGTCTCACGACTATTCCTTCGCAGGCTTACAGAACGCTCCGCTACCATATGCTATGCATATCCACATCTTCGGTGTATGGCTTTAGCCCCGTTACATTTTCGGCGCAAAGACCCTTATTTAGACCAGTGAGCTGTTACGCTTTCTTTAAATGATGGCTGCTTCTAAGCCAACATCCTGGTTGTTTTGGGATCTTCACATCCTTTCCCACTTAGCCATAACTTGGGGACCTTAGATGGTGGTCAGGGTTGTTTCCCTCTCCACGATGGACGTTAGCACCCACCGTGTGTCTGCTAATCAGTACTTCCAGGTATTCGGAGTTTGGTTAGGTTTGGTAATCCGGTGAGGACCCCTAGCCCATCCAGTGCTCTACCCCCTGGAGTATTCAATTAACGCTCTACCTAAATAGATTTCGCGGAGAACCAGCTATTTCCGAGTTTGATTGGCCTTTCACCCCTAGCCACAAGTCATCCCAATCTATTGCAACAGATACGGGTTCGGCCCTCCAGTAAGTGTTACCTTACCTTCAGCCTGCTCATGGCTAGATCACTCGGTTTCGGGTCTAATCTAACGAACTGAACGCCCTATTCAGACTCGCTTTCGCTACGCCTACACCTATCGGCTTAAGCTTGCTCGCTAGACTAAGTCGCTGACCCATTATACAAAAGGTACGCCGTCACCCAGAACGAATCTTGGGCTCCGACTGTTTGTAGGCATCCGGTTTCAGGTACTATTTCACTCCCCTTGTCGGGGTACTTTTCACCTTTCCCTCACGGTACTATGCGCTATCGATCATGCACGAGTACTTAGGCTTGGATCGTGGTCGACCCATGTTCAGACAGGATTTCACGTGTCCCGCCCTACTCTAGGAACATATAAATTATTACGCGTACGAGACTATCACTCTCTTTGGTTAAACTTTCCAGATTATTCCACTTTAATTTATATATCCACTGGCCTGATCCGCGTTCGCTCGCCACTACTAACGGAGTCTCTATTGATGTCCTTTCCTACAGGTACTTAGATGTTTCAGTTCCCTGCGTTCGCTTCTTACACCCTATATATTCAGGTGTAGATACCTTATACTAACTGCTAAAAATCTAAATAGGAGAAATCCCCTACTTAGATCTTTTAGCAATTAAAGGTGGGTTGCCCCATTCGGAAATCTACGGATCAAAGGTTATTCGCACCTACCCGTAGCTTATCGCAGCGTATCACGTCCTTCTTCGCCTGTGCATGTCTAGGCATCCACCAAATGCCCTTTTGACACTTGATCATTCTCATTTCTAATATCTTAATATTAACAAAAAGACCAGCTTCTTGAGATATATTCGGTTCTGACAGTTATACAGAAATCATGGTGCATTCCTTGAGCTCGGAATGCGACATTACTTAATTATTAAGTAATCCAAATATATCTTCTATTCAATTTTCATAGAGCTTCTACTCATAGATATGAAGTAGCCAATAATCAAATAATAACTATAGTAATCTAATTATTATTTAATAATATAACAAAACTTAAAGAATCGGTATATAACATAAATAACATATTCAAAGAAAAACTACAATAGTTATACCTAGATAATAATTTATAATTATGGTGGAGCCGGACGGGATCGAACCGACGACCCCCTGCTTGCAAAGCAGGTGCTCTCCCAGCTGAGCTACGGCCCCCCTAATCTTTATTTTATAATTTTCATTATAAAATTAATAAACTAAATAGCTTTAGAATAAGTAACAATATCTAATAAATAGATAAAGCTAGCTAAAATGCAACTAATATAAAATAATCAGGAAAGATAATAATTATATAAAGCATAAAGCTAGCTTACTAAATACAAGAATATTTTAAATTAGTGAGCACTATTGTTAGAACTACACTTATGGTGGGCCTGGAAGGACTTGAACCTTCGACCTCACGCTTATCAAGCGCGCGCTCTAACCAACTGAGCTACAAGCCCAAAAGCAATAAAATACAAGGCATAACATTCTTTTGATTACAGGATACTTCATCGGAAAGAGAAACGAAGACGGCATAACAGCTTTATTTGTCAGATCTTACGATCTTTGTCTAAATTAAGAAAATAATATCTAATGAAAATTATTTTCTTCCTTAGAAAGGAGGTGATCCAGCCGCAGGTTCTCCTACGGCTACCTTGTTACGACTTAACCCCAGTCCTGACCCTACCGTGGTTGCCTGCCTCCTTGCGGTTAGCTCAGCACCTTCAGGTAAAACCAACTCCCATGGTTTGACGGGCGGTGTGTACAAGGCCCGGGAACGTATTCACCGTGGCATGCTGATCCACGATTACTAGCGATTCCAACTTCATGCACTCGAGTTGCAGAGTGCAATCCGAACTGAGATGGTTTTTGGAGATTAGCTTAGCCTCGCGACTTCGCTGCCCATTGTCACCACCATTGTAGCACGTGTGTAGCCCAGCCCGTAAGGGCCATGAGGACTTGACGTCATCCCCACCTTCCTCCGGCTTATCACCGACAGTCCCCTTAGAGTGCCCAACTTAATGATGGCAACTAAGGGCGAGGGTTGCGCTCGTTGCGGGACTTAACCCAACATCTCACGACACGAGCTGACGACAGCCATGCAGCACCTGTCTCCGACCCAGCCTAGCTGAAGAAATTCATCTCTGAAAATCATAGTCGGGATGTCAAGGGCTGGAAGGTTCTGCGCGTTGCTTCGAATTAAACCACATGCTCCACCGCTTGTGCGGGCCCCCGTCAATTCCTTTAAGTTTTAATCTTGCGACCGTACTCCCCAGGCGGGAAGCTTAATGCGTTAGCTGCACCACCGAAAGTTAAACTTCCAACGGCTAGCTTCCATCGTTTACGGCGTGGACTACCAGGGTATCTAATCCTGTTTGCTCCCCACGCTTTCGCGCCTCAGCGTCAGTGACAGACCAGTGAGCCGCCTTCGCCACTGGTGTTCCTCCGAATATCTACGAATTCCACCTCTACACTCGGAATTCCACTCACCTCTTCTGTACTCTAGACACCCAGTATCAAAGGCAGTTCCGAGGTTGAGCCTCGGGATTTCACCCCTGACTTAAGTGTCCGCCTACGCGCCCTTTACGCCCAGTAAATCCGAACAACGCTAGCCCCCTTCGTATTACCGCGGCTGCTGGCACGAAGTTAGCCGGGGCTTCTTCTCCGGTTACCGTCATTATCTTCACCGGTGAAAGAGCTTTACAACCCTAAGGCCTTCTTCACTCACGCGGCATGGCTGGATCAGGCTTGCGCCCATTGTCCAATATTCCCCACTGCTGCCTCCCGTAGGAGTCTGGGCCGTGTCTCAGTCCCAGTGTGGCTGATCATCCTCTCAGACCAGCTATGGATCGTCGCCTTGGTAGGCCTTTACCCTACCAACTAGCTAATCCAACGCGGGCTCATCCAAATCCGATAAATCTTTCCCCCGAAGGGCACATACGGTATTAGCATAAATTTCTCTATGTTATTCCGTAGATTTGGGTAGATTCCCACGCGTTACTCACCCGTCTGCCGCTCACAGTAAACTGTGCGCTCGACTTGCATGTGTTAAGCCTGCCGCCAGCGTTCGTTCTGAGCCAGGATCAAACTCTCATGTTTAAAAGTTTAATTTGGCTATAATCTGGTCACGCTTATTAAATTGACGAGAACATTATTTACACCATATATATATATCAATAACTTAATCAATGATAAATCAATGATCAAATATCAACAAATATACGTCAATACTCTCTTAAACGTGGCAGACATAAATGTCTTTGCTCTAAAAATAGAGCAGCTGCTTATGCCGCCTACGTTTCTCTTTCCATATTCACTTTTCATAGAGCAATCCACCTAAATAACATTCGGTGGAAAAAAAGCCGAGCAATAAAGCTCGGTAATTCCAATCAGTCATTAAACAAATTATAAATTAATCAATCAACGACATACACACTTATAGCTAATTCAATAACAATTTGTCAATAAAATTATATAACTTTTTTATAAGTTTTCCACACAAGATGTTTAATTAATATTTAAACACTCCAACAAAGAACCACTTAAACCAAACAATAAAGACGAATATAAAGACGAATTTAAAGGTAAATTGGCTCCTAATGGATCTAAGATAGCTACCTTAATACCTAAATCTTTAGCTATAGAATCAATCATTTTAGGAGAAAACTGCGGTTCAGCAAAAATACATTTTGCGTCTAACCTCTTAATTTTTCTACGTATTTCATCTAAATGTTTAGCTCCAACACCGTGAGAAGGATCAAGCATAACTGCTCCTACTATATTTAAATTAAAACGATTACTAAAATACTGGTAAGCATCATGTTCTACCACAAATGGCTTATCTTTTATTGACGATAATTTTTCTGCAATATTTTTTTCTAAAGTTTCCAACTTTTTTATGTAGATGCCAGCATTCTTCTTGTATGTAGCCGCATTCTTGGGATCCTGAGCACTTAAAACCTTAGCTATATGCAATACAGAAATCCTTGCATTCACAGGATCTAACCAAAAATGTGAATCTATAGAGCTATGTTTGTGTCCATGACCATCTTCTTCCTCACAAAGACATTCATGCTCTTCAGATTCGCCATGTTTGTGTTTGTGTCCATGTCCATCTTCCTCATCACAAAGACATTCATGCTCTTCAGATTCGCCATGTTTATGTTTGTGTCCATGTCCATCTTCCTCATCACAAAGACATTCATGCTCTTCAGATTCGCCATGTTTATGTTTGTGTCCATGACCATCTTCTTCCTCACAAAGACATTCATGCTCTTCAGATTCGCCATGTTTGTGTTTGTGTCCATGTCCATCTTCCTCATCACAAAGACATTCATGCTCTTCAGATTCGCCATATTTATGCTTGTGTCCATGACCGTCTTCCTCATCACAAAGACATTCATGCTCTTCAGATTCGCCATGTTTGTGTTTGTGTCCATGACCGTCTTCTTCATCACAAGTGCATTCATGCTCTTCTGAGTTTCCATGTTTATGCCCATGCTCATGATGATGGTGATGTTCAAAATCTCCTGTAGATCTAGGGCTCAATAATAATAAATTAGGTGTATTTATTAAGGATACAACCTTAGTAGATTTCCCTAAATTTGCTAAAGGCTTTATAAGAAAATGCTCTAACTCTTCGCCTACCCAAAATATAACATCTGCTTTTGATAATAAGTTCATATCAGAAGGACGCAAATTATATCCATGAGGTGAATTATTTCCTGTAACTAATAATTTAGGAGTTCCAAGATCACCCATTACAGCGGAGACCCACGAATATAATGGTGCAATGGATACTACAACATTAGGTACTTTATTAGTTGATTTAATGTTATTATGTGCATTTACAGCTGTTAAAGACACCCATAAACCAAATAATAATATTATCATTTTTATAATTAAAGAATTTTGTTTCATTTATTTCCTCAAAAATTAAGATATGAACTATTGTATAAAATAAAAAATAACCTTAATATAAGTAAACTTAATATTAGAAATTACCCTCAAGATAAACCATACCCCTAAGCGAATCAATAACAATTATGATTATCAATACAAAAGATCATTATCTAGTAAACTTTGAACATATATACTTTGGGCAAAAAAAGAATCAAATTTTATCTAATATTAATTTCAGAATAAACACAAACGAATTTATTACACTGATCGGTCACAATGGAGCGGGCAAAAGCACTATTGCAAAACTTTTGTTAGGTTTACGTGAACCATCAGCTGGAAAAATATCTTTTTCTAACCAACTTAACATTTCTTACCTTCCTCAATATTTACAATTCGATGAAATTTTACCACTAACCGTGAATGATTTTCTGAATCTACCATTCGCTCTAGATAAGGAATTACTTTCTAGTTTATCAGAAAAGACTAAAATTACATCATTAAAAAATCAACAAATGCATACTTTATCCGGCGGAGAAAAACAGAGGGTTCTTCTGACACGTGCAATTGCTAGACGCCCAGATTTATTGATTCTAGATGAACCAATTCAAAATATTGATAGTGAAGGTCAAACTGAACTTTATCAATTACTTTCTTGGGTAAAAAATAATATAAAAATTTCTATCTTTTTAATTTCTCACGATTTAATGATAATATCAAATATCAGTGATAAAATTATTCACTTAAAAGAAGGTAAAATTATATTCAATGGCGATTCTAAAGAATTCTCTCAACAATTTTTACTTTGCCCGGCTCCTTCTATGCATAAAATTCGTGATTCGCAGGTATAATTTTAATGTATGAAACTTTTTTTATTTATTCCCTTTTATCTGCTAGTGGACTAGCTTTGATTGCCGGACCTTTTGGCTGTTTATTAATTTGGCGTAGAATGGCTTATTTAGGTGATACTATGGCTCATTCTGCTATTCTTGGTATTGTCTTTGCTTTTTTATTAAAAATAAATCTAAATCTAGCTATTTTTATTATAGCTATTATAAGCGCTTTATTGCTACTATTTTTTCAACGATTACATAATTTTAGCAATGATACTATCTTAAGTATAATTTCACATTTTACTCTAGCGCTAGGTTTAGTGATTTTCAGCTTTATGACGTGGGTAAGAATTGACATAATGTCTTATTTATTTGGTGATATACTAGCCACCTCTATAGAAGATATAATTCTTGTTTGGGGAGGGGGGGTATTATTATTATTATGGCTAGCAAAAATTTGGAGAATCTTAATATTAGAAACCATCTCACCATCATTAGCGCAAGCTGAAAAAATATCATCTTCTATGCTACGGATAACATTTACTTTTATGTTAGCTATTTTAATTGCTATAGCTATGAAAATTATCGGAATATTATTATTTACCGCCTTATTAATAATACCCGCATCCACAGCAAGATATTTTTCTACTAGCCCTACGCAAATGGCTATTTTATCATCTATCTTTGCTATTTTATCATCTATTATCGGATTATTTGTGTCATTATATTGGGATCCTCCAGCTGCCCCAACGATAGTAGTAGCAGCTAGTTGCCTATTCTTTATTACAACTTTCTATCATATTATAAAGAAGAAATTTAATTAGAAAAAATTGTTATTTTAGCTGGCAATAAACAACCAGAAATATTTTTTAGATAATCTTGCTTAAGTTCCATTGCAAGGAATCTATTAGGATCATAACTGCCAAACGTCTGCGGTATATAAAAATTTTTAGTTAATTGATGAGAAAAACCAAATTTTTCATAATAAGCACGATCCCCTATTAAAAATAAAGCACCAATATTTTCTGCTTTAGCTTGTTCAATAACTAAGTTAGTCAAATATTTTCCAAGTCCTAATCCACGAAATTTTGGATCTACAACCAACGGTCCCATTAAAGCGGCCGGCACATCTCCCGCCGTTATCGACCAAATTTGAATGTTAGCAATTATTTCATCTTTGTCAGAAAAAACCAAATAAGATAAAGATAAAATTTGCGAAGATTCTAATCTAATAGCATGACATGGACCGCTGCGCCTTGAAAAAAAACACTCATCTAAAAAAGCATCTTTTTTCTCAACAAGCGACGCATTTTCTGTCTTAAGGTAAAAACCTTCCGGTAAATTATCTATCTTCATTATGAAATAACATAAGTTTTTATTGGTTCAAAACCATTAAAAGCTACAGAAGCGTAACTACTCGTGTAAGCCCCTGCTCCTAATACTACTAATTTATCACCTATTTGCAAATTATCTGGTAATGGATAAGGATTTTTTTCATATAAAATATCTGCAGAATCACAAGTTGGCCCAGCAATTATAGCAGCTTCTCCTTTATCATTAGGCTTATCCTGTAAGAAATTATCTAATAATCTAATATCATATCTGATTGATTCATCTAACGTTTCTATTAAGCCATTAAATTTGCCACTATCTAAAAAGATCCATCTTTTTTCTTGATTACTCAAATTTTTGCGCGATATTAAAACTACCTCGGTTAACAATACCCCAACGTCTCCTACCATTCCTCTACCTGGTTCAATTATAATATCAATGTTTTTATCAGCAAAATATTTATTAAAGGATTCCATAATTGCCGTGCCATAACATGATATTTCTGGAACATCTGTTAAATAAGATATAGGGAATCCTCCGCCCATATTAATAAGGTTTAAATTAATATTTTTCTTCTCCATAACATCAAAAATATATTTGACTTTTTTAAGAGCTTTATCCCAAGCATCTAAACAAACCTGTTGAGAACCAACGTGAAAAGACACACCTACGGGTGATAAACCTAACGTTACAGCTTTTTGTAAAATATGTATAGCATAGTCAGATTCACAACCAAATTTACGAGTTAAAGGCCATTGAGCGCCTTCTCCTTCTACTAATATTCTACAAAATATTTTACTATTTGGTGCAACTCTTGCAATTTTCTCTAACTCTTCGAGAGAATCAACAGCGAATAATCTTATACCTAATTGATAAGCTTTTAATATATCGCTTTCTTTTTTAATCGTATTTCCAAATGAAATATTTTCTGCTTTTGCACCCAGCTTTACTACCATCTCAATCTCAGGAATTGAAGCTGCATCAAAACAACTACCCATAGAATGTAATAATTGCAACACCTCTAACTCTGGGTTAGCTTTTATAGCATAAAAAATTTTTGCCTTTGGTATTGAATTCCTAAAAGCATTAAAATTTTTCTCAACCTGACTTAAATCCAACAATATGCAAGGTGTGTTAGGTTGGTTATTTTCTAAATATTTTGCAATCTTATCAAGATACATCTGCAATTCCTTATGGTGGAACATATGTTTAATACAACAAAATCGAGGTTATTATGCTTGCCCTAAATGAGCACCATTTCCTCGAATTTTTGCTAATTCAATCTGTCTTTGTCTTTCTTTAAACCTACTTCTATCACTTTCTGTCCTAACAGAGTAACAATCAGCACAAGATACACCTTCTTCAAAATGTTCATGTAATTTATCGCTAGGTGATAAAGGTCTCTGACAAGCTCTGCACAAGCTATAATCCCCCTCTTTTAATCCATGTCCTACTGATACTCTATCGTCAAATACAAAACATTGACCTTCCCATAAACTATCTTGTGGAGGAATAGTTTCTAAATATTTGAGGATACCCCCCTTTAAATGATATACATTATTGTAGCCTATAGTTTTCAGATAAGAAGTCGCCTTTTCACAACGAATACCCCCGGTACAAAACATAGCAATTTTTTTACCTTCTAACTTAGCCTTATTTAACTCTACCCAAGCTGGAAATTCTTTAAAAGTATTCGTAGCAGGATCAATAGCACCTTTAAAAGTGCCAATATCATATTCATAACCATTTCTTGTATCAATGATTACTGTATCTTCCTTAGCTAACAAATCATTCCACTCTTGTGGCTCTAAATAAGTTCCTACCGCAGCTAAAGGATTTACTCCTTCTACGCCCAAAGTAACTATTTCTTTTTTTATTTTTACTTTCATACGTAAGAAAGGCATCTTATCACTATAAGAAAATTTAAGTTCCATATTATCAAATATTTTATATGACTTAATAAATTCTATTAGTTGATCTATAGCCGTATGCTTACCTGCCACAGTTCCATTAATACCTTCTTTTGCTATTAATAAAGTTCCTTTTAGGTTGTTATTTTTACAGAAATCCAATAAAGCTGATCTAGCTTTTTCAAAATCCTTCCAATCAGCGAAACAATATAATGCTGCAATTTTATATTTTTTTTCCATTTTAAGTTCCACACATATGTCAAATAACCAACGATCATAGATAATTAACATATTTTTCGGTTTAATTACAAGTGCGATAAAGAATAGCTTATTCTACGAAAGCTTTTTCTACTACAAAGCTCGCAGGTGAATTATTTGCTCCTTCTTTAAATCCTAGTTCAGTAACTATTTCTTTTAACTCTTTTAGCATATTTACCGATCCACAAATCATTATCCTATCTTCTTCTGGATTAAGAGGAGGTAATCCTGTCCAACTACATAACGTACCCGCCTTAATATGACTAGTTATTCTGCCCATATATTCTGACTGCTGTCTAGTTGTCATTGGATAAAATTTAATTTTATCCACCCATTCTGCAATAATTGGATGTTGATTTAATGCTTCAACCACTTGTTTAGCATAATTTAATTCATTTACCTCTCTAGTAGTTTGTATAACTACAATCTGCTCAAATTTTTCATATATCTCAACATCTCTTAATAAACTAGCAAAAGGAGCAAAACCCGTACCTGTTGATAATAGATATAACCTTTTTCCAGGTAATAATGCATCTACGACTAAGGTGCCGGTAGATTTTTTACGCATTATAATTTCATCATCTATGGTTATTTTTTGTAACTGTTCTGTTAACGGTCCATCTGGCACTTTAATAGAAAAAAACTCTAACGTTTCGTCCCAAGCAGAGCTAGCTATTGAATAAGCCCTGAAAATTAATTTTTCTAATTTTGGTAATGAGATCATTACAAATTCACCAGAACGAAAACGAAAGTCAGCCGGTCTTTCGGTAACAAATCTAAATAGCCTATCTGTGTAATGTTCCACTTCTAGAACCTTAAGCTTATAACAATTAGCTGGTATTTTATCTTCGCTCATCCATTTATCCTTATTTATAATAATTTTATATTTTATAGGAAAATCAATTGTTTATAAATATTATTCGTATTATATACAAAAGATATTCTAATTCGTACAGAGATGGATTAAAAAATAATTGAGGAATAAATGTCTTTAAAACAACTTTTAACTATAGCAGATCTTAAAAAACAAGCAAAAGATAAAGTCCCTAGAATGTTTTTTGACTATGTTGATTCTGGGTCGTGGAGTGAATCCACTTATAATAACAATGAAGAAGCTTATAAAAATATTCTCTTTTCACAAAAAGTTTTAACCGATATAAGTCAGCGCTCTACCGCGACCACTATGATAGGTCAAAAAGTTACTATGCCTGTTGCTTTAGCTCCTTCAGGTTTTGCAGGCATGCAATATGCTGATGGGGAGATGCTAGCAGTCCAAGCAGCTAATGAATTTGGCGTACCTTTTTGCTTATCTACTATGAGCATTTGTTCATTAGAAGATGTAGCGTCAGTAACTAATTCACCTTTTTGGTTTCAACTTTATATGATGAAAGATCGAAATTTTATGCAAAATTTGATCGAGAGAGCTAAACAGGTTAAATGTAGTGCATTAATTTTAACAGTAGATTTACAAGTTTTAGGTCAACGTCATAAAGATATAAAGAATGGCCTTTCTGCGCCCCCTAAAATTAATTTTGACAGTTTTTTACAATTTGCGACTAGACCAAGATGGTGTTGGCAAATGCTCAAAACACGCAGACATTCATTTGGAAATATCGTAGGATACGCAAAAGATGTTAGCGACTTAAGCTCTCTTTCTTCCTGGATAGGAGAACAATTTGATCCAGCTCTTAGTTGGAATGATGTTGAATGGGTAAAAAAATTATGGAACGGCCCACTAATAATAAAAGGTATCATGCGTAAAGATGATGCTATAGCAGCTGTAAATTCTGGTGCTGATGCTCTAACAGTGTCCAACCATGGAGGACGACAATTAGACGGCGCTCCTGCTTCTATTGATTTATTACCAGAGATTGTGGAAACAGTTGGTAATGATATAGAAGTTCATATAGATGGTGGTATTAGATCAGGGCAAGATGTATTAAGAGCCTTAGCACTAGGCGCCAAAGGAACTTATATAGGACGTCCTTGGTTATATGGTCTCGGAGCAGCAGGAAAAGCAGGTGTTACACGCGCCTTAGAAATTATCCATACAGAACTTGATATTACTATGGGTTTAACTGGTAAAACAAATATTAAGGAAATAAATTCAGATATAATATATTTCAAAAAGTAAAATTATATTGTTATATTAAAGAGTAGACTCATATTATTATATGAATTATTGTATAAACAATGATAATTATTTATAGGAGTTTCTCTTGAGTACAACAACTTTTAATAATTACAAACCTAGAATTATTGTTTCACATAAAAATTTATCTCACAATTATCATGTGCTTAAACAACAAGCACATGATGTTCCCATAGCCGCCGTTATCAAAGCTAATGGTTATGGTCTAGGTGATATTGAAATAGCAAAAACTCTTTATCAACAAGGTTGTCGAGAATATTTTGTTGCCCATTTTACTGAAGCTCTTAAAATAAATACTATATTACCGCCGGATAGATCCATTTATGTACTTAACGGCCCAGAAAATGGTAATATAGAATGTTATTTAAAATATAATATAACACCAATTATCAACAATCTTGAACAATTAAATGAATGGTATAATTTTGCTAAAAATAATCATATAAAACCCACTATTTTACTACAAATAGATACAGGAATGGCACGATTAGGATTAGATATAGACTGTTTAACTTCTATGGTCAATATTACAGAAATAATAAAAATGCTGGATATAAAATATATCATTAGTCATTTATCTCAATCAGAAATTCCTTTAGCTTCCAGTAATGAAAAGCAGTTAAACTTATTCACACAAACAGTTAATAATTTTTTCCCTAAAATTAAATCATCTTTATCTAATTCACACGGGATGTTTTTAGAAAAAAAATTTCATAAAGACCTTATTCGTTGCGGAATAAGTATTTACGGTTTAACTAATAACTCAACTATACAAGAAAAATTAAAACCAATAGCACAAGTACAAGCATGTGTTATACAAATAAGAAACGTAAAAGCTGGAACCGCTATAGGATATAATGAAACATATATAACCACTGAAGATACTCAAATTGCAACTTTAGCTATAGGTTATGGTAATGGATTATCTAGACAATTAAGCAATAAAGGTTGTTTCTATTATAAAAATAAAGAGCTTCCAATAGTAGGAACTATATCTATGGATGTAACAACCGTAGATATAAGCGCATTAAAGGAACAAGACCTCCAGTTATATAGTTGGGTAGATCTAATAAGTTCACAACAAACTTGGTCTGACTTAGCCAATAAAGCCAATAGTATTCCATATGAATGTTTAACAAATTTAGGTAAGGGCTGTGAAAAAATACATCAATTAATTTAATTAAAAAATTATTAGATTCCAAAAAAGCAAGCTAACAACCAAACATAAATCACAACAAGATTAATTTTCTTTCGTAAGATATAGGAATATTGACTAACCTAAGTATAATTAGCTAAAATATATAAGTTAATTTACAATTTAAAGAAAATATTACCTATTATAGCAAATAGAGAATAATACTGGAGGCTGTTATGTTATTTTTAGTTAGCTTGATCATATTCTTAGCGCTTATATATTCTGGTAGTTATCTATCTTTATTTGCAATTATAACAGCATTTACTATCCTAACAGGAGGGATAATTTTCTTTAGTTTAATATTTTTCTTATTTGTATTTTCACCAATAATTATATATCTAGTTAGCTTTTTGCTACTAATAGCCGTAATTATGAAGAAATTTACCAAAAAATCCGATATTTATATAAAATTTAATAAAAATTAATTATACTCTTGTAATTAATCATAAAAAAGGCTAGTATAATGTGGCAAAGGCAATTTAAAACCTTGAATATTTATAAGCTATCTATAAATTAATTAGATAATTATATCTAATATGTAATATATCACATAGACCTTGAATAAACCAATACTTACTACATAAAGTAACGTATAATATATATTTGATAACAAAAGTGCTGAGTATAATGAGAACTGGACAACAAAATAAATATAATCACCGTGTGCGTAATAATAACCAAAATCGTAAAGGACAAAATCCTCTTTCTCGCACCTATGAAAGTAATGGTCCAGATGTTAAAGTCCGTGGCAACGCTCAACAAGTAGCGGAAAAATATATAGCTCTTGCTAGGGATGCTCTTTCATCTGGAGATAGGATCATGGCAGAAAATTATCTGCAACACGCTGAGCATTATAACCGCCTTATTTTTGCTGCACAACAAGCTAATCTGGTAGCAAATAATAATGCTGAAGCTAATCAACCAGCCCCTACTCCAGTTGCGACAGAAATCACCACTGAAACTACTGAGGAAAATTGCGAAGAAAAGCAAGTTAAAGTAGAAGAAGATGTAGAGTCAACTAAAAAACCAATTAAAAAAGTAAAAAGATTAAGAAGAACTACTACAAAAACAGCTAAAAAAAATGTAGAAGAAACTGAAAATGTTGAAAATAGTTCTAATGATTCTTTAGATGACAATCCTCCTGCGGCTAGTGAAGCATGTTAATTTATTAATATAACTAATGGATTATTTTATTAATCTATGTTGTTAAACAAAAGATTAACATTTAATATTGGCTTTTTAGTGATGATATCCAAAATAGCAAAATGTGTTTTGCCTGTATTATCTTTAAACTCCATTAATAAATGATTGTTATTTAATTGTGTTGAGATTAATTGCGTATTTTTAGGTAAAGTTAAATTAAATTGGCTCATATTATTTAACTGTAATTCAGTAATACTATTGTTATTTTTAGAGTTCATTTTCATTATGATAGCAATTATAACTGCTCCTATACTAACAACCATAATAGTTACAGAAATAAA
This sequence comes from Bartonella sp. DGB1, assembly GCF_041345015.1. Lineage (NCBI taxonomy): Bacteria > Pseudomonadati > Pseudomonadota > Alphaproteobacteria > Hyphomicrobiales > Bartonellaceae > Bartonella > Bartonella sp. DGB1. Next base: position 202,012 of record NZ_CP166769.1, on the reverse strand, counting down.
CATTAAGCGCATTAATTTTCGTTTTACTTTTTCAAAAGATGGATCTATTCTGTTATTTTCATCTTGTTGGTTTAATTGTTCTTCGTTCATCTAAAAAATTCCTTTAAATTTAAGTGAGGCTTTTCTTGAGTAATATATTTATCTATACAGATGCTAAAACACAAAGATTAGATAGTTATTTATCAAATATTTTCTCCAATCAATTATCACGCAATCGTTTACAATTACTTATTAAAGATGGTTGTGTCTGTGTCAATAATAAAGTTATTTTTGAAAAAAAATTTTTACTAAAAACGAATGATACTATTAGTGTAAAGATACCTGACGCTGTGGATGATACCCCTACAGCAGAAAATATTACTCTGAATATTTTATTTGAAGATAACGATATTTTAATTATTGATAAACCAGCTGGTTTAGTTGTCCATCCTGCACATGGTAATTGGAGTGGCACATTAGTTAATGCTCTATTATATCACTGCTCAGATAGCCTATCGGGCATAGGGGGCATAAAACGTCCTGGAATTGTTCATAGGCTTGATAAAAATACTTCTGGTATTATGGTAGTCGCTAAAAATGATTTAGCACACCAACAATTAAGTATTCTATTTGCTGATCACGGTAAGAATCTTTTCTTAGTGAGAAAATATTATGCTTTAGTATGGGGCGATATTGAGAAACAACAAGGAACTATCTCTAGTTATATCTGTAAAGATGAAAAAGATAGAAAAAAACAAAAAGCTATAACAAACTCAAGACCTAATGCGCGCTGGGCCGTTACTCATTATGAACTCTGTAAAAAATTTATTAATTCAGATGGCAATATAATAGCTAGTTTAATTTGTTGTAGCTTAGAAACCGGCAGAACTCATCAAATAAGAGTCCATATGCAACATATAGGGCATCCGGTAGTAGGAGATCCCGAATATAGTAAATCTTTTAAATCTAAAATAAATTTATTAACTACAGAAGCTGCAGAATATTTAACTAAATTCAATCGGCAAGCTTTACATGCTTATAGCTTAGGTTTTAACCATCCCCGCACTAAAGAAAAATTAATTTTTAATAGTCCTCTACCAAATGACTTTAAATTATTAATAAATTTTTTTGAAAATTTATAATAGATGGTTATAATCTATAATAAAATATTGCTAATAACTATTTCTTAAGATAAGAACTAAGCTATATTAATTATTATTTTTAGTAGGAACTAATCACTTATCCACAAATGAGATGACTATAGTTACTTTTGTAATTAAACTTAGAGATTGGTTATAATATGGATGTTATAAAAATTATTGGCGGCAACCAACTGAATGGTTATTTACCTATTTCAGGAGCAAAAAACGCTGCGCTTCCCTTAATGATTTCCTCATTATTAACTGAGGAAACTCTTTCATTAAAAAATATTCCATATTTAGCTGATGTTGAACAATTAATCAAAATTTTAATTAATCACGGGGTTCATATCTCCATTGAAGATCATGAAAATGAATACCAAAACTATTCTAGAACTATCCATTTTACTGCAAATAAAATTACTAATACAACTGCACCCTACGAATTAGTTTCTAAAATGCGTGCAAGTTTTTGGGTTATAGCCCCATTATTAGCTCGCACTGGAGAAGCTTGCGTTTCTTTACCCGGAGGTTGCTCTATAGGAGCTCGCCCATTAGACTTTATCTTTAAAGGTCTAGAAGCTTTAGGCGTAGAAATTGAAATAAAAAATGGTTATGCAATGGCAAAAGCTTCGAATGGTTTAACCGGTGCCGCTTATAAATTTCCTAAAGTTACCGTTGGCGGTACACATATTATGATAATGGCTGCTAGTTTAGCTAATGGAGAAACCATTTTACACAATGCAGCCAAAGAACCCGAGATCGTAAATTTAGCACAATGTATAAATGCTATGGGCGGTAATATAAAAGGCGCAGGAACTGATACAGTTACCATTCAAGGTGTCACTAAATTACATAAAGCAAATATTAAAGTCATAAGTGACCGTATTGAAGCTGGTACCTATGCTATGGCTGTTGCTATGACAGGCGGTGATGTAATGCTAGTAAATGGTGAGGAAAAATTACTACCTACAGTTATAGATGTCCTACGTAAAACTGGTGCAGAAATTACTCAATATGATGAAGGTTTAAGAGTAAAACGTACCGGAAATATAATTTACCCCGTAGATATAATTACCGGCGTTTATCCTGAATTTCCTACAGACTTACAAGCACAATTTATGGGTTTAATGACCAAATCATGTGGTACTTCACGGATAAAAGAAACTGTATTTGAAAATCGCTTCATGCATGTACCAGAACTAAGAAGATTAGGAGCTAACATTACTTTAGATGAACAAGAAGCAACAGTAACAGGAGTTAAGTCTTTAACCGGTGCCGATGTAAAAGCTACTGATCTACGAGCCTCTGCTTCTTTAGTTATTGCAGCACTAGCCGCTGATGGTGAAACCATTATAAAAAACATTCATCATTTAGATAGAGGTTTTGAATTTTTAGAAAAAAAATTATCTCGCTGTGGGGCTAATATCTGCCGGATCACTAAATAATTTAATGTTTAATTTTAGACTCTTTAAATAATAAAAATAAAAATAATAGACCCCCAATAAATTCTACAATTATAGATAAAGCAGTATTAAAATTAAAAATTCTTTCTAAGATTATTTGTCCAATTACCAACGTCATAATAGCAATTAAACAAGCAGCTGGAAGTAAATATTTATGTTTAGAAGTCTTAATAATAATTCTAGCTAAATGTACTACTATAAGACCAAAAAATGTAACAGGTCCTACTAATGCGGTAGAAAAAACTACTAAAATATTAACTATAATTAAAAATTGAAACATAGTTAATGAATAATCCATCCCTAAATTTATAGCATTATTTCTCCCTAATGAAAGCACATCTAATTCGGGTAATTTATACCATAATAAAATCGCCATAAGTATTACTGCTAAGGCAGCTAAATATACTAAAGACATTTTATAGTTATTAAAATTTGCAAAACTATTATCTTGTAACACAGCAAATAAGTCAGGCTCCAAAATACGCTGCATAAAAACATTCAAACTTGAAAAAAAACTACCTAAAATAATTCCAACTAATAACACAACATGCAAGCTACGTTTTTGTGATAAAAATAACCAGTGAAACAATAAGCTACTTAAAGTTGTCATCACTATAACATTTATAAAAAAAACCCAATTAGAATTAGCTAAACTTATATAAGATTTACTAAAGAAAAAAGCTATTAATGTTTGTATTAAAATATATAATTTATCAAAACCAATAATAGATGGTGTTAAAATATTATTATGAGTTAAACTTTGAAAAACCACGGTAGACATTGCAATAGCACATGATACTACAGTTAGCACTAATAATTTACCAGCTCTGAATGGAATAATAAAACTCCAATCACCTACTACCCCTATAGTCATAAATAAAACCATAGAAATTATAGTTATTATAGCTAATCTAAATATAATAGTTAACGCTTTTACATGTTCTTGCTGATGTTGTTTATCAGTGTTTCTTAACATATTAACCCACATGTTTCTTTTGTGATAAAATTATTATTAAAAATAACCCACTGCCTATTACACCCATCATCGTGCCAATTGGTATTTCATATGGATAATCGATTATTCTTCCTAAAATATCGCAAATTAATAATAAAATTGCTCCTGACAAAGCGACAATAGGCAAAGACTTTTTTAAATTATCTCCTAATAACAATGAAACAAAATTAGGAATTACTAAACCTACAAAGGGAATAGAGCCAACAATAGTCATAGTTAAAGCCGAAATAATAGAAACCATAATAATACCTAAGGTTACCGTTACACGATAATTAACCCCTAAACCTTCAGTTATATTTCTTCCTAAACCAGCAATAGTAAATTTGTGAGCGAATAAATAAGCAAATATACAAACTATAGCCGTTAACCAAATTAATTCATATCTGCCCGCTAATATTAATGCAAAATCACCTGTTTTCCATGCTAATAATGATTGCAACAAATTAAATTTATAACCGATAAAAGTAGCTATAGAATTTAAAATAGAAGTAAAAATTATACCTACCAAAGGTACAACTAATGCATTTTTTAACGGTAAATTTTGCAAAATGATTAAAAAAGAAAAAGCACCAATTAAAGCACATATAGTGGTAACTAATATTCGGCCTAAAATAGTTATATCAGGAAAAAATATCAAAGTAATCAGTAAACCCAAAGCAGCAGCAGCTGTGGTACCTGATGTATTTGGTTCAACAAATTTATTTTGTGTTAAACTCTGAAAAATAACCCCTGCAATTGCAAGAGAACTACCTGATAATATTAATGCTACGGTGCGTGGTATTCTAGTAGCCAATAAAATATCCCAAGCAAATCCATCCAATAGTAACAAATCTATCAAAGTTATGGAAGAAATACCGATAAATAAACTGGCAAAAAACAAAGAAATGAATAAACTAAATACTAAAATTATCCACCAAATAGAATTATTTTTAATGTTTATCATAATATTTAGCTTATTCTGATTATTCTGATTATTCTATAGTTATTTTTTAGCTTGCTGTTGATAAGCTTCTAAGATTATATCTATATTAGTCTGCAGGGACTGAAAACCACCAGTAGCTAAATAAAATCCATGTGGATCTAAATAAACTATTTGCTTTTTATTCCAAGCTTTAGTTTTACGAATAATAGAATTATCTAACAATTTTGTTGCTGGTGTTCCACCATTGTTAATTGCTTTATCACGATCTAATACAAACAACCAATCAGGATTTTCATTTAAAATAAATTCATATGATATTGTTTGTCCATGTGCAGAATCAGTGCCTAATTTTTTATGAGCATTTTCTATACCAAAATTAGAAAACAACAGACCAAATCTAGATTGAGGACTAAGTAGATTTATTTTACCACCAGTAGTTATTAAAGCTAAAGCATCACCTCTTTTGTTAGTTACACTTTTCACATAACTAATGTCTCTTTCCAGAGCTTTAATAGCTCTTTCAGCATTTTTTGTTTTGTTAAATATTTTTCCTAACAAACGCATATTAGCAATAGAATCTTCTACTGTATGTTCATTACGTAAACTCAAATCAATAGTTGGAAACATTTTAGATAATTGTTCATAATTTCTAGAAGAACGCCCTGCAATAATAATTAAATCAGGCTTTAAAGCTGCAATTTTTTCATAATCTGGACTAAATAAAGACCCAGCTTTTTCTATATTTTCTAGATCTTTCAAATATTTAGGAAATTCAATTTCAGGCAAAGCAACAATATTATCAGTTGCATTAATTAAATCCATATTATCTAATATACCTAAATCATATACTATAACCCGTTTAGGATTAACAGTTACATTTGTCACACCTTGCGCATGTTTCACCTGTATTTGTTCAGCGAAACAAAAAGAAGACGTCAGTAAGCCAACTGCCATGCAAACTGCAACGCTAATTTTTTTAAAAATTTTCATAATATGCCTCTATTATAATTAATTATGAGTTTAATAGTCATATTTAATTTATAGTTTAATTTTCTAGATGTCAATTAACTTTATTCAAAAATCACTAATGTTTTTAATGTGAATGAGTAAAAATATAAGATGACTTAAACATAAATATAAGTTAAATAATACTATATTATTGTAATTATTAGGGTGGATATCAGTGACTAATCAACCTTTAAAAAAACTTCCTCTTGAATCTTTTCATCAACAAGCTGAGGCAAAATTTTGTTCTTTTGCAGGTTGGTCAATGCCAATATCATATCCCTTAGGAATATTGAAAGAACATTTACATGTTCGTCAACATGCTGGATTATTTGATATCTCTCACATGAAATTAATCCTAGTAGAAGGTAATAATGTAACTAATTTTTTAGATTATTCTCTACCACTCAATTCCGAACAATTATCTATTAATCATTCACAATATAATTTCTTATTGAATGAGCAAGCCGGCATAATAGATGATCTGATTATTACTAGATTAGCCGAACAAAAATATATAATAGCTGTTAATGCTGGTAATGCTTATAAAGATCTGGAAATATTAAAACTACGTAATAGCAATTATAATTGTAATATTACTATGTTAGATTATGTATTTTTAGCCCTACAAGGGCCTGAATCTGCAGCTGTCTGTAATGATTTAGGTTTAACTTTTGTTAATGATCTATTATTCATGCAAGCATGTGAAACCAACAATGGGTGGTTCGTATCAAGATCTGGTTATACTGGTGAAGATGGGTTTGAATTTGCCCTCCCCTTAACAGAAGCAGAAAAATTAGTAAATGATTTATTAAAAGATACGAGAGTACAATGGATTGGTCTAGGAGCTAGAGATAGTCTAAGATTAGAAGCCGGACTTTGCTTACATGGTAATGATATAACTGAAAATATTACACCTCTAGAAGCTAATCTAATGTGGGCTATTCCACCAATCGTTAGAGAAAAAGCGGCTTTTATTGGAGCATCTGCTTTAAATGAACAACTAAAAACCGGTTCAGAATATAAAAGAGTAGGATTAAAAGTCTTAGGCAAACAACCCTTAAGATCAGGTGTAAAATTATTCAGTACAGATGGTAATGAAGTAGGATATATCACTTCTGGTAGTTTTGGTCCCTCAGTAAATTATCCTATTGCTATGGGTTACGTAAAAAATGAATATAAAACCATAGATACTGAATTAACTGCATCTGTACGAGGAAAAAATTATAATTTAATTATAAAAAAACTACCTTTTTCACCCCAACGTTATCACAAAGGCTAAGGAGAAATAATGACAAAAACTTATTATACAGAAGATCATGAATGGGTAACTATTGATGGTGATATAGCAACTGTTGGCATTACAGATTATGCTCAAAATCAGTTAGGCGATTTAGTCTTCGTTGAATTACCTGAAGTGGCACAAAAAATAAAAAAAGGAGAAACAACAGTAGTTGTAGAATCAGTAAAAGCAGCGTCTGATGTATATAGTCCTTTAAGTGGTGAAATAATTCAAATAAACGACAATCTTGAAAATGATGCTTCTTTGGTTAATCAATCGGCAGAAAATGAAGGATGGTTGTGGAAAATGCGTTTTTCTTCAAAAGATGAGTTAGATAATTTACTAAGTTTAGAAGATTACAAAAAACTTATATAGCTTAGGAAAGGGCAAAAAATGACATTAGATAATGAGGTAACCTTTACTAGTAGGCATATAGGTGCATCTGAATCAGATATAAAGGAAATGCTCACCACGGTTAATGCAACTTCTCTTGAAGATCTATCGGATCAAGCAGTTCCTTCCTCTATTAGATTTAAAGCAGATCTCAATTTACCGCCAGCGGCTAGCGAATCAGAAGCTTTACAAGAATTACAAAATATTTTTAATAAAAATATTTTGTTGAAAAGCTTTTACGGTCAAGGCTATCATGGTACTTTTGTCCCTCCTGTTATACAACGTAATTTTTTTGAAAATCCAGCGTGGTACACCTCCTATACTCCTTATCAAGCAGAAATCAGTCAAGGTCGTTTAGAAATGTCGTTTCATTTTCAAACGTTAGTTACTGAACTTACTGGCTTACCAATTGCCCCTGCATCATTATTAGATGAAGCTACTGCAGCTGCTGAAGCAGTATTTGTAGCTATCAGACATCATAAAAATAAACGCAATAAAATATTGATTTTAAATGATCTCCACCCGCAAACATTAGATGTTATTTTAACTAGATGTGAAGGTCAGAATATAGTCACTGAAAAGATTTTAGATGAAACTAAATTAACTGATTCATTAACAGATGATATAGCTGCTGTTGTAATTGCTTATCCAGATACTTTAGGACACTATAAAAATTTTAAAGAGATTGTAAAAACTATAAAAAATTCTGGTGCTTTAGTTATCAGTATATGTGATCCGTTAGCTCTTACTTTATTGGAATCTCCTGCTGCTTGGGGCTGTGATATAGCAGTTGGTTCAATGCAGCGTTTTGGTGTTCCAATGGGCTTTGGTGGACCACATGCAGGATTTATGGCCGCTACTGAAAATTTAACCCGTTTGTTACCAGGTAGAATTGTTGGTAAATCCTATGATACTAAAAATCGTCCTGCTTATCGTTTAGCATTACAAACCAGAGAGCAACATATTCGACGTGATAAAGCAACATCAAATATTTGCACAGCTCAAGCCTTGCTAGCGAATATAGCAGCTGCTTTTGCTATTTGGCATGGACCAGATGGTTTAAAAGCAATAGCGCAAAAAATTTATAATTTTGCTGCAAATTTTGCATTAGAATTACAAAAAAATAACATTGAACTATTAACTGGTAGTTTTTTTGATAACGTTAGTATAAATACCCGCTCACAAGCTAAAGCAATAGCACAAAAAGCTGCCGAGCTAGGATATTTAATCAGAATAGTGAATAAAGATATTATCTGTGTTAATTTTGACGAAATGACAACAGAAGAAGATGTAAGTAACTTATTATCTATTTTAATCTCATCCAATATAGATGATACCAATAGTAAAAAACATGAAATAAAATTACCTCTTCCTCGTCAAGATAAAATTTTACAACAAGAAATTTTTAATTCAATTAAAAGTGAAACGCAAATGATGCGTTTTTTACGCAAATTAAGTGATAAAGATCTTAGTTTAGATCGCGCCATGATTCCATTAGGCTCTTGCACAATGAAACTAAATGCGGCTGCAGAAATGATGCCTCTCAGTTGGGCTAATGTCAGTATGGTTCACCCCTTTACACCAGAGAAATATGTTACTGGTTATCATAAAATGTTAAATGATCTTGCTGAATGGTTACAAGAAATTACTGGTTTTAGCGCAGTAAGTTTACAACCTAACTCTGGAGCGCAAGGTGAATATGCTGGACTCTTAGCAATCAAAAGATATCATAATTCACAAGGAGAAGGCGAACGCCACATTTGTTTAATTCCTAGCTCTGCACATGGTACTAATCCAGCTTCTGCACATATGGTTGGTATGGATGTAATAGTAGTAAAATGTTTAGAAAATGGTAACATAGATGTAAATGACCTAAAAGATAAATGTGACAAATATAATAATAAAATATCTGCTTTAATGATTACTTATCCTTCAACTTTCGGTGTTTTTGAAGAAACAGTTAAAGAAATCTGTCAGATCGTCCATAATGTTGGAGGGCAAGTATATTTTGACGGCGCTAATTTAAATGCTTTAGTTGGTTTAGCTCGTCCAGCTGATATTGGTGCTGATGTTTGTCATATGAATTTACATAAAACTTTTGCTATCCCTCACGGCGGTGGTGGTCCAGGAATGGGCCCCATTGGAGTAGCGAAACATTTAGAACCGTTTCTACCAGGTCATTGTATAAACTCTTCTAATTATGCTGTTTCTGCAGCCCCGTTTGGCAGCGCATCAATTTTGGTGATTAGCTGGATGTATATTCGTATGATGGGCGCTAAGGGCTTAAAAAAAGCTACTCAGGTAGCGATTTTAAATGCTAATTATATAGCTAAAAAATTACAAGCCGCTTATCCTATTTTATTTACCGGTAAAAATGGCTGGGTAGCACATGAATGTATTATTGATACTAGACCATTAAAAGAAAAATTTAATATATCAGTCGATGATGTAGCAAAAAGACTTATTGATTATGGTTTTCATGCGCCAACTATGTCTTTTCCTGTTGCCGGTACATTAATGATAGAACCTACAGAATCTGAACCTAAAGCAGAAATAGATAGGCTATGTAATGCGTTATTAAATATAGCCAAAGAGACCAAAAAAATAGAAGACGGTTCTTGGAGTGCTACTGATAATCCACTGATTAATGCACCTCATACTTTGGAAGAAATAATGAGCAGTAACTGGCAGCATAGTTATAGCCGCGAAGAAGCCGCTATGCCGCAAGAACAAGATTATAGTACAAAATATTGGTCACCTGTATCTCGCATAGACAATGTTAATGGAGATAGAAATTTAATCTGCAGCTGTCCGCCTCCGGTATCTGATTTATGATAAATATCTCACTATAATAAACCATATTATAATGATAAAATTTATAATATGGTTTATTAATTAGTTACCTTTAGCCTATTATTGATAACAAACATATCAGATCTTATTAAAACTATTATTAATAAGATCTTAATTAATAATATTTTAACCCCGCCCTAAAAGACGAAAATTCCTACTGTGGTCAAAGAGCCATAGCTTAACTCATTTCGACAGATTCCTGGGCTTCATTGAGCTCCTATTGGTAGTCTCTTAACAGGCTAACACGCATACCCGGCCGCTAAATTTAATGTATGAAATATTAAAAAATTATTAGGCAAAAAACGCCGACTAATAATACTAGCAAAACAAACACCTTATATCCACCCCCTAAAGCACGGGGTTTTACGGCGAGGTGAATAAAAACTGATAAATAGTCTGAATTAGCTTACAATTATATGAGATTCTAAAATCTCATGTATGATATATTAAAAAAAACTAAAACTAACGCCCATATATTTACCAATTCAGTCAAAATTAGTCTTTCTACTAGTCACAGCAACGAAATTAAAACTAAATAAAGAGGACTAACTATAAATAAAATAAATAATTTAATATTAGCTAATAATATTTTATCGAAAAATTACCTTTTTTAACTTATAGCTACAATATTATACTAACTAAATAAAATAAAATAAAATAAAATTGCTAAATAGTGTAAATAGCAGACCACTACCATATATTTATACACCTTATATCCAATATATACATATATTAGCAATCAACAAGATTAGTGTAATTATTCTTAAACATTTGATATAGTAATTATTATATAAGTTGCTACACATCTTAATGATATAATATCCATTTATTGAATTACTAAATTATAATCAGTATCAAAATAATATTACTTGTAAAACCTACTGTTAGACATTTATTAACTAAAAATCAAATAATTAATAATTTGATCTAAATTGCTACCTTTTAATAAACTACTTAAATAATTTACTAAATAACAGCTAACAAAAGCTATTATTAAAATTTTTCTAACAAGCCAATTAATTTAAACTTTAATCTCGTTAGTCTTATTAATAATAGATACTTTATTTTTACGCCAGGCCAACATTGTAACAAGCAACATTACAATCAAAATTGAGTAAAGCGCATAAGCACCGATAGCATCAAATGCCCATCCAGCTAATAAAATTCCAATAAGACCTACAAAGCGAAGAATAAAATCTATAGCACCATACCAGCTGCCTATCACTTCTTTAGGGATAGTTGTTTGTAATACACTTTCTGTTGTACGAAAATATAATGTTCCACCAAGCCGAAAGAGGAACATACCAATAGCAACACTATATAAATTACCACGTACAAAAAGAGCTAAACAAATACCTATTGCCATAATAACATGAGCTAACCGTAAAATAGTCACTAGTCCACCACCTTGACCATAACGTAATAATAGAAATCCGCCTAATATGCCTCCAATAGTTGCTATAGTAGCAAGATAACCAGTCATCTCTAATGAAAAACCATGGAAACCACGTATTAGAGGGATCCACAATAAAGTAAGAATACCTATAACTAAAACACAACTTGAATAAGAAAGCAAAAAAGTACGCCAATGTTGATCTTTAACCAACTTATAAGCAGCTTTAGAGGCTCCTAAAATACTTTTTTGAACAAGATCCTTAAAGCTTGCTTTCGTTGCATTAGCTATATTAAATTTCTCATTTTTTAACGGAACCATAACCGCTAATGAAATTGTAAGAATGAGAGCTATAATCATAAAAACAACTGAAACTAACAATGACGTACTCAAGCCTAGATAAATAATAGCCATTGTTCCAAGTGTTGGCCCTATCACTGCAGCCATACCATGAAACATTGCTTTTGAGCCATTAATAGCAGGAATTTGCTCTCTAGTAAAAAGAAATGGCATTAACGAAAAGACTACAAGATCAGCATAATGATGAATTAAATCAACCCAAAAAGCAAAGAACCAAACAGCATAAATTGATACATTATCACCGCTAAGAAATATCATAGCGATAGAAAAAACCACAATATTAACTGCCTGTGTTACAATGAATAATCGCCATTTATTGAATTGATCTATAAAACCAGCGCCCAGCACAGTCACAAGAATCTCTGCACCATAACCAATAGCATAGGTTGTTGTAATAGAAGTTGTTTTACCAGTAATATTATAAGCAATATTGGCGAATACTAAATCATAAATAGCTGAAGATAAAATAAAGAAAACTCCGAGTGAAATAAAAATCGGAGTTTTTCTCTGGATATATAGAACTAAGGTCTGCATTATAATCTCTATAATCTCTCTAACATTAAACTGCTAGCTTCTACATCATCTCGCAATTCAGCCTTTAATTGTTGTAAGTTTTGAAAATTACTTCTAACTAATGTAAAGACAATTTACATTAAAGTCTTATAATTACTAATATTCACAAGCAGCTTTTGCAAAAGTTTAGATAAAAATAAGTCCTTTGTAAAAAATAGATAAATATTTACTTTCACCATAAAAAATAAATTTAGCTCTGCTTTTCATCCCGTAACACAATCTCATTATCAACACACCAAGCTAGCTTATTAAAGTCATAATATAAGACAGATTCAGCGTGAGTTATAATATACCCATTATCAAACTTATGCATTATTCTTATTAAACTTATGCATTACTCCTCCTAAGAAGAATAAAACGACAATATATACTAAAACTCCAGTATGATGATGTAAACTAGGATTATCCTCTCTACCATCACTAAAATGCTCGTGTATGTATTTTATACTATCACAAGTAAAAACCAATCAATTAGCTTGATCAATATGAATCATAGATTACATAACTAAAATAAAATTCACGCGTCACAAGATCCACTATAAACATAGCTTTTCATAAGATAAGCCGCTGATTAAACCATCCATATAAGGTTCTATATCAGGAACAAACTTAGCCTAAAACTGTAAACTACCTATTTTAAACTTATGTTCATGTACAGAACCAAGCAAAACGAGCTTTTTTAGCTCCTCCCAAAACACCTCATATATAGTTATATTAATTACATATAAGATAAGACAAATATAGCTTCTCAAAATATTTATCTTTAATATCAAGCTATCAAGCTTATATTCATTTCGCAACAATATTATTTAATAATTAACTATAATTTTTAAAAATATATTAGTTAAATGAATGGTTATAGTTAATATAATTTAAGATCAATCTGCAAGGTTGGCATAATACAAGTTCAATATGATGGTTAAAGCACGGAATAATATATTATAGCCGAAATTCCAGTGTTATCAATTAATAAGGTGATTTATTAATTAATATATTCATACAACCAATAAAATAACAACTTTATAATAATAGAACGCAATTTACTCCTGCTATAACAAAGTAACAGAATCTGTAAAATGTATTTTTAAATAAAATACTGTTTACAACTATAGTATCTAAATTTATTCTTATATAAAAAGATATGTTACAATGATAATAAAGTTACATGTAGTTTAATTGTTTATGAGTTTATTATGAAAATTAAATATTTATTTTATCTTTTACTTGGCTCTATTTTCTCAATTGGTCAAACATCTGCTGATAACACAAGTAAAACAACGGACATACAAAAAACATCTAATAGCAAAATTTTAAATAACCATTGGTCTGGTACTTATATGGGTTTGCAATATTCTTTCGGTATAGATAGATATGATAATCCTTCGCTGAAATCAACACCATCTAAAAAACATAGTTTAAATTACCAGACCACAAATAATGGAGATGAAACAAATGAATCCGTTAAGAATTTTCCTAGTTCAGTCGGGTTATTATTAGGTTATAATCAAGCAATTACCCAATGGGTACTTTTCGGCGCAGAATTAGATGTATCTTTTAAGTTAAATGCTAATGAGCTTTATTATACAGAAACCATCGTGCCAAAACATGGATTTCCTATAAGGGTTAACCGTCTAGAATTACCTTTTACTAGCTATTTAGATAGCACTTTACGTGCTCGCGTTGGACTAAATTTAAGTGATTTTTCACCTTATCTTGCTGGTGGGATTAATGTAGCATACGATTTATCAAGCCCAAATATGGAACAATACGCAAAAAATATGTTACAGGATATGTTAACAGAGAGTAAATTTAAAAAAGAAGAACTAGATAATATAATAACAAAGATTGAAGGTAGTAATGACCTGTATATTGGCTGGTCATTAGGAACAGGTTTTGAATATAAAATAAATCGAAATCTAACTCTTCGAACAGAATATCGTTATAGTAATAGTTTTTCTAATCACAATAAGAAAATAACTTATACCAACACAAAAGCCGAAAAAGAAAATACTACTTTAACTTATTGTTTAGACAATCTTAGTAGACACGATGTACGTCTTGGTGTAAGCTATTATTTCTAAGACAATTTATATAGTATCTAAACCCTATAATTTTTATAGGGTTTTTTTATTGTTTTTACTCAATTCCAATATATTACAATTTATGCTCTCTTTGCGTAAGTTGGTGCGCAGTAATGACGCGACCAGCTAATTGTATTTTCTTTACTCCTATTTAAAATATAAAAATTTGAATGTATTAGCCCACAGTTTAGCTAGACAATTATTAAAACATAACGAAACTGACGCTAAAGTTTGTAAGTGATGATAGGGTTATAAAAGAATAAATAAAAAGAAAGAACACGATTAACAACACAAGAAAAACAGACGCTAAGAGAATTAGCTACTGATTACGCTAGATTTAAAACTTTGTCACGTTAGTTAAAATGACTTATCTTCGCAATCTTTGTTATGCTTACAGAAGATCAGAGATTTTTAACAGCTATAAATAACATCTTTGAATAGCTAAAAAAATTATTTAGCAAAGAATAAGATTTACAAATTCTTTCGTATGCTTTCAAGTACACTGAGCTTAAAATGGTATGTAAAAGGGTAAGATTACAATATTAAATCTTCTGTAAATCGTTGATTGTTCTAGGTTTTATGGAAAATATGGTGCGGGTGGTCGGACTCGAACCGACACTCCGTGAGGAACCGGATTTTGAGTCCGGCGCGTCTACCAATTCCACCACACCCGCATTTTATTTCTTTTTACATATTTTTATAAAACCGTCAACTAGATAAATTAATTAAAATAAATTTCTTGTTTAATATTAAACTAAATATCATTATAAACGTTACAATAAACAGTGAGGAGAATCAATGCTGAAAAAGTCAATAAAAAACATAAAAGATTGGTTTATTAGAACTATAGATAAAAAAAGTGCTGAATATTGGGTTATCTTTCTAGCTATAGTGGAAACTTCAGTGTTTTTTATACCATCTGATGCATTAGTCATTCCTATGACCTTAAGAAACCCAAGTAAAGCTTGGCGATATGCTACCATCTCACTAATAGCATCTATTATCGGTGCAATAATAGGATGGTTTCTTGGATATTATTCGTTTGAAGTAATTGTAAAGCCTATATTAGAATTTTATGGAAAATTCGATAGCTTTTTATATTTTAAAGATACTCTACCTTTTAGTTTATTACTATTATTTATCTTCACCTCTGGCTTAATGCATTTACCCCCTATGAAGGTTATGACTTTATTAGCTGGTGTCATACATTTAAATTTATTTTTATTTATTATTTTATCAATAGTAAGTAGAGGGTTAAGATCATATATCACGGCGTGGATAATCTTGAAATATGGAGAAAAAATGCTAAATTTCATATTAACAAGACTAAAATTACTAACTTATGTTACTTTCATTGCTATGATAATAGCTCTCTTATATTTTAACTTTATCAAGTAAAAAATGAAAAAAAAGAATCTTTTACACAAACATAATTTAACTCTATTATTAGGATTGCTATTATTATTTATAATAGCAGTAGCTCTTATAATAGAATATATTGGTTATAAACCATGTAACTTATGTGAAAAAGAAAGAATCGCTTATTATATTGCTATTCCACTAGCACTAATAAGTAGTATATTATATTATAAATATCCGCAGCATCATAAAAAAATAGATATTTTAATAATTATAATTGCTATTACTCTTTTTATTAATTTATTACTAAGTATTTATCATTTAGCGATAGAATTTCACTGGATAGATTTACCTAATTCATGTGTCAATAAAGTTAATAATATAAATTTAAATAATAACTCATTATTAGTTGCACTATATAATTCGTCTCCACCAGCATCTTGTGATACAGTAAACTTATATATTTTAGGTCTTTCCCTCGTAAGTTGGAATGCTATAATAACTATAGGAGCACTTATTGGTAGTATTTTTATTATAAATTTAAAAAAATAATTACTATATTCCATAATTAAAGGGGTTATTATGTGGTATAAATTATCATTCTTTAGAAAAAAACCTTTTTCTGCTTTAACAGAAAAAGAAATTTTATCATTAGCTATCACTATAGAAGCAAAAAATAAAAAAAAATTTTTATTTTATGCAGCTATCTTTCAAAATGATTATCCCCAAACTAGCATATTTTTTGAACAATTAGCCTCTATAAAACAGCAACACGCTTCTAAATTATTAGAATTATATAAACAGCGTTTCGGTGATAATATAATTTGCATAAAAAAAGAAGATATATATAATTTTCCTATATCTCACTCTTACGTAATAGACGATACTACGACGCCTATGACAGCCAGACAAGACGCATTAACTATCACTAAGCAACTTAGTAGTTTTTATCAACAAGCTACTCAACTTGTTAATGATATTGAAATTAAAGAATTTTTAAATCAGTTATTTTTCGAAGAGTATGTAAATAACAACAGCCTAATTAAAGAGGCCGATGTTGATGATATTCAATCTGAATATGCCTATGATATTATCAATCAAGAAGAAAAACAAACCTTATTAACTTGGATACAACCAGGTTTAGCCGGATTAATGGATGGTTCTATTTCTACTTTAGCTCCAATTTTTGCAGCTGCTTTTGCTACTCAAAACAGTTACCAAACCTTATTAGTAGGTTTATCTGCTTCGATTGGCGCAGGCATATCTATGGGCTTTACTGAAGCTATCCACGATGATGGAAAGCTTTCTGGACGTGGATCACCCTTGAAAAGAGGTATAGCAAATGGTACAATGACTACTGTGGGCGGATTAGGTCATACTTTACCTTATTTATTATCTAATTTTATTTTAGCTACTATATTAGCTGTTATTATAGTAATAATTGAATTATTTACTATTGCTTGGATCCAAAAAAGATATATGAAAATATCTTTTTCAAAAGCTTCACTCCAAGTTATTCTAGGTGGCTTTTTAGTCTTGGCAACAGGAATATTAATTGGTAACTTATAAATATCAACGAATCAATAAATCGGAGATCTCATGTCAAATTTAACCACAACCCCAGTAGTAAAAATGATGTTTTTGTCACATGGAGAGGATATGGATCCACCATCATACGAAACAGCTGGAGCATCTGGTATGGATTTACGCGCAGCTATAGATGAAAAAACTCCATTAATTCTACATCCAATGCAGAGGGTACTAATCCCTACAGGCATAGTAATTGAACTACCTAACAATTATGAAGCACAAATAAGACCTAGGTCTGGTTTAGCATTAAATCATGGTATAACTTGTTTAAACACCCCTGGCACGATAGATTCAGATTACCGCGGTGAAATACAAGTTATATTAATTAACCTAGGTCAAGAAGCTTTTGAAATTACTAGACACATGCGTATCGCACAATTAGTTATTGCTCCAGTAAAACAAGCTTACGTTGAACGTCAAGAATTTACAGTAGACACAATCAGAGGTAGAGGTGGTTTTGGGTCTACAGGATTGACGTAATATTTAATGACGCAGTTGGGAACTATTAAATTATTAAGACGTTATTAGCACATAATAAATAACTATTTTTCGTCTTAATAATTTATAGGAGACTTTTATGAGCGTCAAACATAAATCAGGTGAAGATAAAAAATCTTCTACTAAAAATAAAACTTCTACTCGCCGCAAAAAGGAAACAAACGATAGCTCAATAGCAGCTACTTCTAAAAAAGTTGCGAGAAAAACTAAAAATGTAGCTAAAAAAGCAGTACGTAAAACTGCAAACACAGCTAAAAAAGCTGCTAATAGCGTAAGCCGTACCAGCAAAAAAATTGCCGCACAAGCTACTAGCAGTCCTAGTAAGAAATCTAAGAAAAATAACAATTCTTTAGACTGGCAAAAACTTAATAAACAAGTCAAAGAAACCTATAACGATACTTTGAAAAACACTAGTATGCATCCAGCCGTAGGACTTGCCGTAGCAGCTCTAGTAGGTTTCATCATTGGTTTATTATTAGGCTTGTAATATAATTGCTAGAAAACCATAAAAATCAAGAGGAATAAAATGTCAGATCTTCATCAAGAATGTAAGGATATATTACAAAATAATAAATTATCAAAACAACAAAAAATTGAAAAATTAAAAAATTTAGCCTACACTGCAGAAAGTCATCAAAGAGCAGCATCAGAAAGTAATATGGAACCAAGTGATGGTTGGCAAGCAAACTTACGTCTGATAGAATTAGCTATTGAGGAATTAGAAGGAAAAATTTAACTCTCAGCAGGCTGTAAACTATAGATATATTTAATGCTGAACACACCGCTATAATCGTAAAAATAAATCTCTATTACCAAGTGATGGTTGGTAAGCAGGCTTGCTTAAATATAATAAATCAGCCATCTAAATATTAAGAGAAAATTTAATATTCAGCATTTTATAGACTATAAACACATATTAGAGGCTAATGTATTTTTTGCGGCTATTTTTGATAAAGAGACACACACTCTTGTACCATAGGGTTCATGAGATTGTAAATTAGAAAAATTAACTGGGTCACCTAATTGTAAACATAGTGGCTCAATTATCATTTTTCCTAATCCGTCTTTATTTTTACTATTCATCATCTCGCCCCTACCTTTACCATTATCCTCTACAATTAACTGTAATTTTCCTTGTTGGTAACCAAATATTACTCTAACATAACCACAAGTAGGCGGAGGAAAAGCATGTTTAAAGGAATTGGTTACCAACTCCCCCAAAATAATAGCTATAGTAGTAACATCTTTTCCAGGTAATTCTAATGGCTGTATATCAAATTGTAAGGTTATACGCTTAGCTATGAAATCTGGTAGGGTTTTATAAGCATCTTTAACAACTGAACATAGAATATCATAAACAGGAGCTTTGTCATAAGTTTCAGCTAATCTAAGTCTTCTATGTGCAATAGAAATAGTTTGTATTCTATCTCTTGCTGACATCAAAGCATTTTTTACTTCTTCATTAACATTATTTTTTATTTGTAAAGTAAGTAAAGCTGAAACATTCGCTAATGCATTGCCTACCCTATGACTAGTATCTTGGAGTAGAGATTCTGCTCGTTGTTTCTCCTCTTCGACCGTGATTATTTTTAACTCTACTTGCTTTTTTTCTACCTCTAAAAATTCTGTCCGCTTTTTTTCTAATATTTTACTCTCTAAAAAACATAAATTTTGATAATTATGCATTTTTTTAATAGAATTATACAGTCCAATAACAGTAAAATAAGAAAATAATAAAGAAAATAATAAAAAAATAAACACTACTCTTATTAAAAAAACATCCAGCGTTTCAGGTATAATTAAATAATAATAGATACCAATCATTAAACAAATAATAGATGATATCAAAGTTATTCCACCCTTACGAATAGCTTTTATTTTTTTATCTATTGTAAAATCTAGCGAATACATATCCCATCTTTATCTAGTTTTAACATAAATTATATTAAATGTTTATCTTGGTTTTATTTACTCTATACAACCTAGGATTGCATGAAAAGTTTTTTTAAATAATGTTAACATTATGTATGTTTACTAAATAATAATATAATTATGTTCACTTTTTCACCAACGGAGCGATAGTATCATCTGGTCCATAATCAATTTCACCATTCACTTGTAGTAAATCTTGCAATCTCACTCTTGCTCTGCTAACTCTACTTTTAATAGTTCCTACTGCACAATCGCATATTTTTGCTGTTTCTTCATAAGAAAATCCTGATGCCCCTACTAAAATTATTGCCTCCCGCTGGTCAAATGGTAATTTATTAAGTGCCTGCTGAAAATCATGTAAATCTAACACGCCGTATTGACTAGGCAAAACAGCAAAATTAGTGGTTATATATCCATCTTCATCTGAAACTTCTCGCCCATCTTTACGCTTTTGGCTATAAAATTCATTACGTAAAATAGTGAATAACCAAGCTTTCATATTAGTACCCATGGAATAGCTTTCCTGCTTAGCCCAAGCTTTCATTATAGTATCTTGCACTAAATCATCTGCTTTATCATATTTCCCGGTTAAGGAAATAGCAAAAGCACGCAACGCAGGGATTAATGTTAATAATTCATCCTTAAAGCTTGTTGGCTGACTATTGCTCATTATTTTCACTCTCTTTTACTGGGCTGACATCTTGATCTTGTTTATTTTTTCCTTCCTTTAATTCAGCTTGCTCTAATCTTTCTAATAGGTGCAAAAATTTTTCTGGAACTTCCTCTTTCTGTAGGTCGTCATAATAGTTACGTAATTTCGCAATTATATTTCCATAATACTCTAGAGGATCTTGTGTATTTTCTACATTCTCCTCTTGTTTTTGATTTTGAGTCATTTTTGCTATTCCTGATGTGTTTTTATTTGGTCTATTTTTACAATTCATCCGTTATCTCCATTAATTTCGTGTTTTATCAAAATTATAACATAAGCAACAAATAAATCTTGTCCTTTAAAGATAACGCACTAATTCATTTAATAGCTTTATATATAGTGTAATATAAAAAATAAGGAACTTTTGTTATGACATTATCTCGTCGCATATCGCCATATTTGCCTTATCTTCGTCGTTTTGCTCGAGCTGTAACTGGCTCACAAACATCTGGCGATGCTTATATAGCTTTTATGCTAGAAGCATTAATTATGGATTTATCAGTTTTTCCTGAAACTTCTAGCGACAAAATCGGTTTATATCGTTTATTCAATCACTTATATCAACAAACTAGTATAAAAGTTCCCTCTCCAACAGTTGAATATGCATGGGAGCAACAAGCCTCAGCTAATTTAGCTTGTTTAACTCCACAAGCAAGACAGGCTTTTTTACTTATTTCTGTTGAGGATTTTACTACTGAGGAAGCTGCAGAAATTTTAAATGTATCTAAAGAAGAATTCCAAAATTTATTAATGGAAGCCACAGCAGAAATATCCGCACAAGTTTCTACGAGAATTTTAATTATTGAAGATGAACCTTTAATAGCAATGGATATAGAACAATTAGTAGAAACTTTAGGACATAGAGTAGTAGGTATAGCTAGAACTCATACTGAAGCATTAAAATTATATAAAGAGACCAACCCAGGCATGATATTAGCTGATATTCAGTTAGCAGATGATAGTTCTGGTATTGATGCAGTGAATGATATTTTAAAAGAAACTTCTGTTCCCGTAATTTTCATTACCGCTTTTCCAGAAAGATTATTAACAGGTCAAAAACCAGAGCCAACTTTTTTAGTAACTAAACCATTCAAGCCAGACATGGTTAAAGCACTTATTAGCCAAGCTTTATTTTTTAAAGAAAATGCTAAAGTTAACATTTAAATTATTCTAATAACATGTCAGAATCTTTTACGTTATTAACTGAAACTAATCCAAATATTGCATTAGAACATCCTGATGTATTATTACAAGCTTTAGTAAATTCTGGTATTTGTTTATTGTATCAAACTCCTGATCTTATATATCAGTGGGCAGAAAATCTGCCTGCTATATTACAAGAAAAATATTGTCATAATTACAGAGATTCCAATATTTTCCCTACTGAGATTAGTGAAAGATTAGAAACAATAAAATTAGATATTTTATCTACTGGTAAAAGTGAATCAATAGAATTAAATTTTAACGATATTTTTAATAACAAAAAAACACCTAAAAATATTATAACTGAAGAAATATGGTATAAATTAACCATAGCTTGCCATAAAGATGATCAACAAAGAATATTAGGTCTTATCACTACTATTATAAATATATCTCATCTAAAACACCGAGAAAAAATTTTAAAAATTTTGCTCAGAGAAGTTAGTCATAGATCTAAGAATTTACTAGCTATAGTAGAAAGTTTAGCAAGACAAACAGCTCGTTATAGCTCCTCCCCTAATCAATTTATGCAAGAATTTGAAGGAAGAATACAAAGTTTATCATTAACGCAAGATCTAGTAACAGATGCTAATTGGCTAGGAGTAAAATTTAAGCAATTAGTTAACATACAATTACAAGATAAATTATGTCATAAAGCAGAATTGATAGAAATAAGTGGAGACAATCCTAACTTATTTCCTAACTCTACCTTATATATTGGTTTAGCGTTACACGAACTTGCTAGAAATAGCAAAAAAAATGGTGCTATCAAAAAAGGGCAAGGAAAATTAAAAATATCTTGTCAAAGACAATTAAACGAAAATAAAGAGCCTGTAATAAAGATTAGATGGCAAGAATTTTATCCAGCCATTCAAATGAACAATATCCAAACAACATCTTTTTCTAATATAATATTAACCAAAATAGTACCAACCGCGGTAAATGGATATATATGTTATGAGTTTGGTAAAGAAAATTTAACTTATGAATTATCTATTCCACATACACAATTTGAATAATTGCTAATTATTCAAATTAGTTAAAATTTACCATGACAATGTTTATATTTTTTACCTGAACCACAACTACACTTACTATTTCTAGCCGTTTCCTCTGTAAGCTTCTCATCTACCATCTCAATAGAAGGTGCGAGAACGGATTCAGGTAAAGCAACTGATCGACTAGTAAAAGGTGTCTGTATAGAATTTATCTTGTTAGGGGTAGCCATCTGCAAATTAGATAATTTTGTCATAGCATTTTTACGTAACTGAGAAAACATAGAATTAAATAATTCAAATGCTTCCATTTTATATTCTATTAATGGATCCCTTTGACCGTATCCTCTAAATCCTATAACTGAACGTAAATGATCTAAATCAGTTAAATGTGCACGCCACACTTCATCTATTGCCTCTAATAATATTGCTCGTTGAATATATAAAGACATTTTTTCACCTAATTGTTCGCGTTGGATATTCTGATTAGCTAAAACAATGGTTTCTATTCTATTGGTTATTTCCTCTTCTGTTAAACCTTCTTCCTCATTCCATTTTTCAATTGGTAAAACAACTTTGAAGATTTTTAAAGCTTCATCTTTTAATTGTTCTAGGTTCCATTTTTCTTTATATGAACCTGCTGGTATAGCTTTAGCAACTATGTCATCAATTACCTCTAAACTTAACTCTTCTATATGCTCATTTAAATTATTAGCATTCATTACCTCAAGTCTTTGTTCAAAGATCACTTTTCGTTGATCATTAGAGACATCGTCATATTTTAAAAGATTTTTACGAGCATCAAAATAATGTGCTTCAACTTTAGTTTGTGCTTTTTCTAAGGCTTTACTGATCCAAGGATGAATAATCGCTTCTCCCTCTTTAAGCCCTAATTTATTCAATATAGCTTGCATACGGTTAGAACCAAAGATCCTCATTAAATCATCTTCTAATGATAAATAAAATTTTGATCTCCCTGGATCACCTTGTCTGCCTGAACGCCCTCTTAATTGGTTATCAATACGACGACTTTCATGTCGCTCTGTTCCTATGACATATAAGCCACCTGCCTGCAATGCTTCTTTTTTTAATTGCTCTACCTCTTGTTTAATATGTTCTATTTTTAGATTTTTTGCTGGTCCATCTTGCATATTAGCAGTTTCTTTGCTAATGCGCATACTTAAATTACCACCCAACTGTATGTCGGTTCCTCGTCCGGCCATATTTGTAGCAATAGTTATCGATCCTGGTACACCAGCTTGCGCAATGATTTCTGCTTCTTGCTCATGATATCTAGCATTTAATACTTGGAATTTTTTTATTCCAATATTTTTCAACATTTTTGCCATTCTTTCAGATTTTTCAATTGAATTCGTTCCTATCAGAATGGGTTGTTTTTTAGCATGTGCTGATTGTATTTCTTTCACTATAGCATTATATTTTTCTACTTCTGTACGATATATTTCATCTTCATCATCTATTCTACAAATTGGTAAATTAGTAGGAATTTCCACTACTTCTAAATCATAAATATTAGCAAATTCTTCTGCTTCAGTTAATGCAGTTCCCGTCATACCCGCTAATTTTTTATACATACGGAAATAATTTTGAAAGGTAATTTGTGATAAAGTATGAGTTTCAGGCTGAATGGTTACATGTTCTTTAGCTTCAATAGCTTGATGTAGTCCATCGCCATACCTACGACCGGTCATCATCCTTCCGGTAAATTCATCAATAATTATCACTTTATTATCACGAACGATATAATCTTTATCACGTTGAAAAAGATTGTGAGCTTTTAAACTATTATTAAGATGATGTACAATAGAAACATTCTCGATATCATAAAGATTTTCAGATTTTAAATGACCTTCCTGGGCTAATAATTTTTCTATTTTTTCTACACCAACCTCAGTAAAGACTACATTTTTATTTTTTTCATCTATCTCATAATCTTCAGCAGATAATTTTAAAACAAATTTATCTATTAAATCATAAAATTCCGTTTTATCTTCTAAAGGTCCTGAAATAATTAAAGGAGTTCTTGCTTCATCAATTAAGATAGAATCCACTTCATCAATGATGGCATAATTATGTTCTCTTTGCACCATTTGTTCACGATCAAAGGCCATATTATCGCGTAGAAAGTCAAAGCCTAACTCATTGTTAGTAGCATAAGTTATATCGCAATTATAGGCTCTCTTTCTCTCTTCCTGATTCATATCATTTAAGATGACTCCTGTTGTCATACCTAAAAAATCAAACAAAGGTCTTAAAGTTTCCGAATCTCTTTGTGCTAAATAATCATTAACAGTTACTATATGTACCCCTTTACCCTCTAAAGCATTTAAATAGATAGGCAGAGTTGCCATTAAAGTTTTACCTTCACCGGTACGCATTTCCGCTATACCACGACGATGTAAAACTAAACCACCAAGCAATTGCACATCAAAATGTCGTAACCCAAGCACCCGTTTAGATGTCTCTCTTACGCAAGCAAATACTTCTGGTATTAAACTATCTAATTTCTCGCCCTTAGAGAGCCTATCTTTAAATTCTCTAGTTTTATCTTGTAATTCTTTATCTGATAAAGCAACAAATTCAGGCTCTAAAGCATTAATTTTATCTACTATAGGATACAAAACATTTAATTTACGTTTATTATTAGATCCAAATATTTTTCTAATAAAATTTAACACTTTCACCATTAGAGCAATTTCCTTATTTTAATTATCTTTACTAATATAATTTCTGCTCTGCATAATTACAACATTTTTAAAAAAATACTTGTATATAATAAAAAACATTATTAATATACGGACAGTATTTTTATATATTAAATATATAAACAAAAAGGTCTGTATATTCTTTAAAGCTATAATATTATTTTCTTAATATTTTCTACATACATCTGTTTATATTTAAAAAAAATACTATCTTTTGTTTATAAACAATGTGAACATTCATGAACCATAAACGTTATATAATGTCTAAACTATTTATTTGGAGTAAAAAAATGAATAAAATTTCTATAACCGCATTAATTACTGCTGGACTATTAGCAACAGCTAATCCAAGCATAACTTTTGCAGAAGAAAAAAATAAAACAACACAACAACAAAAAAATGCCCTAAGCGATTTGCGTGCTAACGATGTAGTAGCAACTGTCGGTAAGCAACGTATAACCGTAGCTGATTTAGATGCATTTATTAATAAAAATGCTCCAAATTTGAATTCTCTTGAACAAGGGCTACGTCGTGCAGTAGCATTACGCTCTTTAATTACTACACGTTCATTACTACTAGAAGCTGAGAAATCACCATATGCTAGATCAAATGAATATAAAAATGATCTAAAAGATGTTGTTAATGATTTTCTAGTACGTGAATATGTGGCTAAAGAAGTGAATAAATTAGTTACACCAGCACGTCTACAAGAACTATATAAAACACAAGTTGTGAACTCACCTGAAGTTGTATTATATCGCGCTCATCATATTCTAGCTAAAAATGAAGAAGATGCAAAAAAAGCTTTAGAACAACTTAAAGCTGGTAAAAAATTTGAAGAGGTAGCAGAAATCTATTCAATTGAAAAAGATAACGTAAAAGGTGGTGACTTAGGCCTTTTCTCTAAAGATAAATTACTTGCTGACCTTCATAAGACTCTAGATGAGCTAAGTCCTGGTAAATATAATACTACTCCTATAAAAACTAGCCACGGTTGGCATATCATTCGTTTAGACGAAACTCGCAAACCAACTTTTGAAGAAGTAAAACCACAATTAGAATCACTTATTCTACGTGAGGAATATCCAAAAGTTCTAGAAAATTTAGTTAAAAAAGCTGAATCAGCTATTTCAGTAAAATACACTAACAACCAAGTTGAAAAAGCTGTTAAAGATTTAAATAATTTATAATTTTTTAACCTTTAATGCTTATAATTAAAGCCGTTCATACTAAAGGCTGTGTGTTCCTACGCACAGCCTTTTTTACACAATAATTATAAAAAATTCTGTTTAAAGGAAATAGAAAATTATAAGGAATAGCATAAGATTTACAACTATTCCTAATGTTAGTGGGAGTAATATAATCATGGACAATAAGCCAAACTTTCCAGATATGCCCTATATTAATGGACTTAAAATAGCTACAGCTAAGGCCAATATTAAATATTCTAATCGAACAGATCTTTTATGTATTTTTTTTACCAGCCCTACCCAAGTATCCGGCGTTTTTACTCAATCGTTATGTCCATCTGCTCCCGTAGACCATTGTCGTCTCTCATTACCACAAGGTAAAGCAAAAGCGCTGATAGTAAATTCCGGTAACGCTAATGCTTTTACAGGAAAAAAAGGATATGAAAGCTGTCAAAAAATAGCAGAAACAACAGCCAATTTATTAAATTGTAAAAAAGAAGAAATATTCCTAGCCTCTACCGGAGTAATAGGAGAGCCCTTAGATCATAATAAAATAACCTCTCAACTAGCATCTTTATATCAACAGAGTTGTGAACAAACTAGTGATTGGCATGATGCCGCTAAAGCAATAATGACGACGGACCTTTTTGCAAAAGGTGTTAGCAAAATAATTAAAACTCCGCAAGGTAATATTATTATTAATGCAATTGCTAAAGGAGCTGGAATGATAGCTCCTAATATGGCAACTATGTTATGTTTTATTTTCACTGATGCAGTAATTCCTAATAACATCTCACAGAAACTATTAAAAGAATTATGTGATGTAACTTTCAACGCCATTACAGTGGACAGTGATACTTCTACCTCTGATAGTGTATTATTTTTCTCAGTTGGAGAAAATGGAGTAAAAATTACTAATGAAAATGATGATATTTACAGTGAATTTTCTCTAGCCCTGAAAGAAGTTATGCTAGATTTAGCTTTAAAAATAGTACAAGATGGAGAAGGAGCTGAAAAGCTAATTAAAATTGAAGTAAATGGAGCTAAAACCACAGAAGAAGCTAAAAAAGTAGCTTTTTCAATAGCTAACTCACCCTTAGTAAAAACAGCAATAGCTGGAGAAGATGCTAATTGGGGTAGAGTAGTAATGGCAGTAGGTAAATCTGGACAAACAGCTGACAGAGACAAATTAGCAATATATTTTGGTGATCATTGTGTTGCAGAAAATGGTGAAAGATCTATAAATTATTGCGAAAACACTTTATCAAGCTATATGAAAAACAAAGAAATAACGATAAAAGTTAATTTAAATATAGGAAACAGTGATTTTACTGTATGGACTTGTGATTTAACAGAAGAATATATTAAAATTAACGCGGATTATCGTAGCTAAAATATGAAGAAAATAATTTTAGTCAGTAGCTGTGCTTTAATTAATCCTCAGCGACAAATATTATTAACAAAACGCCCTGAAGGAAAGCCGATGGCGGGCTACTGGGAGTTTCCTGGCGGGAAGTTAGAAGCACAAGAAATGCCCGAACAAGCCATTATAAGAGAAATAAAAGAAGAAATAAATATTAATATTACTGCTGATAATCTAATTCCTCTAACATTCGCCAGTCATGCTTATAAAGAATTTAATTTAATATTATTTCTATATTTATGTCATAATTATACCGGTACTTTAAAGAATAACGAAGGACAAGAAATAGCATGGGTTACTATGGATAATTTATCTAATTATCCTATGCCCGCAGCAGATATTAACATATTACCTATATTAAAAAATTATCTAGAAAAATTATAATTTTTTTGTAATATCTCTTAATGCTTGCTGTAGAGAAATATTTGCGCTACCTTTTTTAGGTAATTCAGGTGGATTATCCGGCACTCTCCATCCTGATAAGAAAATTAGCGAAAAAGTTGCAATTATTTTTCCTTGCTCATTACTAAAATTTTTAGCATAAATTTCATTAGCTAACTTAAATAACTTAGGATGTGATATTTTTTTTAATTTATTAGTTAGTATATTTTGCATACCCATGGCTTTAAGATCACTCATTAAAGCGAAAATATCACTATAAGATAATGTTACTGTTTCCAAATCTACCACCGGCAAATAAAAACCCACTTGAGATAAAATTGAGCCCATATTCACTAAAGAAGGAAATGTTGCAACACGTGGTGTAGCTCCATTAGTTAATTGCATTTCTGCTTGTAATAAAGAATGTTTCAATTCATATAAGCTACCCTCACCTAGAGCAACGGACAAAAATAAACCATCTTTTTTTAATGCATTATATATTTTACTTAAAAAACCAACTATATCCTCGCGAGGGTATAACATAAAAGGTGCTAGAATAAGATCATACTTATCATTTTCAAGCTTAGCTGCTAACCAAAATTCAGTAAAATTTTTTAAATTTAAATATATATTTTTATTATAAGCGCAGGTTAAATTAGCTATTTTTGCTTGTTGTAATAACAAATTTTTATTATTATCCTCTAGCGGAGGATAATATAATGTTTGCTCAAATGTTCTATCAACAAACAACAATCTTTCAGTTAATTCTCTAGTAACCCAATTAAGTAAAAATAACTCTCTGTCCGTATTTTTACCGTATAAACGTTGTTGAAAATTATAAAAATTGTTAAGATCAAAAATCATATTATCACATTATTTGAGGGGGAATTATATGCGAAAATTAACTAAACATAAAGCAACACATCTATCTTTAGCTAATTCCTTATCTAATAGTTGGTACAAAACACTGAATTTAATATTTCCTATTTCTTGTAGATTTTGCAATAAAATAATAACTGACAATAACTACATTTGCAAGGAATGTTATAAAAATATTTCTTTTTTACCAAATGCGTTAAATGTTTATTTTTCAAAATATAATAACAACCTCCCAGAGCTTAACTATCATATTCATGATAGTTATTTTTTATTACCGGAAAATCCTTCTATTATCTACATAAAAATATATTCAGCCGTCTTATATGATGAAATTACCAGGAAAATAGTCACACAATTTAAATATAATGGTCATATTTTTTTATCAAAGTTAATAGAATCTCTTATTTCTAAAGTACACTCTAATTTATTCAAAAAATATGATTTATTAATAGCTGTTCCACTACATCCATTAAAATTTTTAAACAGAGGTTTTAATCAATCAGCAGAAATAGCAAGATTATTAAGCAAACAACATGAGATAAATTTTAGAGCAGATCTAATAAAGCGAATAAAATACACCAAACCAGCAACCGAATTATCTAGGTCGGATAGATTTATTAATCTATCTCAAGCATTTGAAGTAGTAGCAAAATATAGATCCTTTATACAAAATAAGAAAATTTTATTATTTGATGATGTCTATACTACTGGAGCCACAACTAAATCAATCGTTTTAGAGCTTTTAAAATATCACCCTAATGTGGTAGATGTTTTAACTTTTGCTCGAACACCCTTGACATAATCTATATTGTGTTAATATATTATATTGTCATGTAACCTAACCATAAGAAAGTTATACTTATGAACGAAATTATCATTTATATTAAAGCCTCATGCCCTTATTGCCAAACCGCCAAACAATTATTAACCAGTAAAAATTTAGTTTTAGAAGAAATTGACATAACTGATAACGATACTTTAAAACAAGAAATGATACAAAAAGCCAATGGTAGACACACAGTGCCGCAAATTTTCATTAACGGCCAGCATATTGGTGGTTGTGATGATCTTCAAGCATTAGAAAAAGCAAATAAATTAGATGACTTATTAAAAAAATAATTTTGCTTGAATTGATTTATTCATAATAATTTATTCTGGTTCGCCAAATTTATTAGTTATTAACTCAGTTAAACTATTTAAAACTTCTGCTGCATCGTCTCCAGTAGCGGATATATTTATTTGGGAACCACGACCTGCAGCTAACATCATTAATCCTAATAATGACCGTCCTACTACTATTTGACCATCCTTCTCTACGGTAACTTCAGCAGAGAATTTTTCGCATACACGCACGAATTTTGCAGAAGCTCTAGCATGTAAACCTAATTTATTAGTAATAGTTAAAATTTTTGTTTGTCGCATATTATTATATTACTATCCTACTAGGTATGGTAGTATATTTTTTAGCTGCTTCCAAAGACAGAGTTAAACATTCATCTAACGAATGTGTTTGACGAACATTAGCTAATTTTATTAACATGGGCAAATTAACACCTACAATTATCTCAGTTTTACTATCATCTATAGCAGAAATAGCTATATTAGATGGAGTTCCACCGAACATATCTGTTAGTATAATCACTCCTTTACCATCTTGTACTTGTTCTATTGCGTTTAAAACTTCTAACCTTTTTTCCTCTATATTATCTTTTGGTGCAATACATACAGCTACACAAGCTTTCTGTGGTCCCGTCACATGTTCCAATGCTAGGCGAAATTCTTCAGCCAATTGTCCATGTGTTACTAACACAATACCAATCATTATAATTCCTCCTATTAATCATTATCCTATGATTTTACGATTTTTCACCATCAAGTCAATAGTTTAGCGACCATATTACCACACCGGATTAAATAAAGTAAATTCAATTGCATAACATAAGTTAACTATTGAAGTTTTAGAAATCTCTGGCAAATTAAGTTGCCTAATTTTATTATTTTCTAATAAAAAATTATAATTTGCTTTATCACAATCACCTAAGAACACACAGAGTTGTATCTTGCCTTCATTCATATATGGTATAGAAAATATACCTACGCCTCTTAATTCTACTGCGCCTGCTATATTTTCAGGTACTTTTGCCCAATAGCTATCATTAATTTTTACTATTTTAGTATAATCATCGGCTATTATAGAGGCATATCTAGCTTGTAATTTTGCTCTTTCTATTAAAGATAAAGTTAAAGTTGTTTTACCACTTGCTGGTTTACCAACAATCAATATTGCTGCATCTTCTAAAATCAATGAATTGGCATGTAATATTTTTTCCATAATGCCTCTAATTTTTTTGCTCTTTAAATAGATAACCAACACCGTATAAAGTTTCAATAGCGTTAAAATCAGGATCTATACTTTTAAACTTTTTCCTCAGCCTTTTTAAATGACCATCTATAGTTCTATCATCTACATATACCTGATCTCCATAAGCTTCATCCATTAAAGTATCACGACTTTTAACTACTCCAGGTCGTTGTGCTAATGATTGCAAAATTAAAAATTCTGTTACAGTCAATCTTATATTTACACCTTTCCAACTACAAATATGACGCTCCTTATTAAGTATCAAACTACCTCTTTCCATAATTTGCTCATCTTGATTATAGCTTTTATTATTTTTTAGATTTAACTTATCCATCCTTCTTAATAAGGCTTTAACTTTTTCTACAAATAATCGTGCTGACATAGGTTTATAAAAATAATCATCGGCCCCTAGTTTTAAAGCAAGTATTTCATCAAATTCATCATTTTTATCACTCAAACAAATAATAGGTACCATTGTTTTTTGACGCAATTGTCGTACAAGTTCTAAATTATCTAAGGGTGGTTGTTGTGCATCTAAAATAACTAAATGAGGAGTATTTTTAATTATATAATCTATTGTGGTATCACTTTTATCACATATATTTACTATATATCCTTCATTACTTAACAAAGTAGCTAAAGTAGACACCAAAGTTTTATCTTCAAAAACAAATATAATATTACTCTCTGGATTACTCATAAATAATCACTTTCAAACATCTATTAAACAAAAGACAACCTAAATTTTTCCCTTTTATAAAAACTTTATAAAATACTTTACAGTAAATTAGTAATATAACCAAAACTTTTTAGCATCAAAATTGTTCAACTATTTAAATTTATTTTGCAAAAAAAAGATAAATACCATAATAATATGTTAGTATTCATTATTATGTGTGGTTAATATGCGTCATTTTTTATATATATGTATATTTGCTGTGATATTTAGTTCTAATAGTTTAGCCTTAAGTAGCAGAGAAATATCGCAACTAAAATCCTTAGACCCGCAAACAAGAATCGAGCAAGCTTGTAATATAGCAGCTATGGAAAAAATTAAACAAAGCCTTAATGTATCACCAGAAAAAATGATCGCCTATGCTTTTGGAGATACTTTCTTATCTAATCATAACTTTAAAGCACCACATGCAGCTATAAGAATTAATCATAAATGGTATTATTTATCTTATGATTGTACTGCCAAATCCGACCATATCCATATAGAACAAATTAAAGTAGAGCTAGGAACATTAGTTCCTAGAAATTTGTGGGATCCACATTACTTAGTACCAGCTGCTGGAGTATAATTAATGTTTACAGCAACAGATATAAAAAATCCTATTTTCCTTACACAAGAATTATTAAAAATTAATTCTGTTACTCCTAATTCTAATAGTGTAATTGAGTTATTTTCTTGCTTATGTAAAAACATTGGTATTAACGGAGAAACGGTTATTTTTAGCGATAATGCTAGTTACGATGTAGCTAATTTTTACGGCTCTATTGGTAGCGGCGGCCCACATTTAATGTATAGTGGTCATTTAGATGTCGTTCCTCCAGGCAATATTAATGAATGGAAATATGATCCTTTCGGCGCCATAATTGACGATAATTTATTATATGGCAGAGGAGCTGTAGATATGAAAGGAGGTCTAGCATCTATGCTAGCAAGTGTTGCAAGATTCTTGCATAACTATCCTAACTTCCCTGGCAAGATATCATTTTTAGTAACTGGAGATGAAGAATCACTAGCAATCAACGGTACAAAAAAATTGTTAGCTTGGGCAGCTGAGAAAAATGAAAAATGGGATGCCGCAATTAATGGTGAACCAACTTCCGTAAATAAGCTTGGTGATACAATAAAGATTGGACGTCGTGGATCTCTCTCCGCTATTTTAAAAATAAAAGGCAAACAAGGTCATGTAGCATATCCACAGTTAGCTAATAATCCACTACCTACATTACTAGATATATTACAAATTTTTATCGCTCAAAAATTAGATAATGGAAATGAGAATTTCGACCCAAGTAATTTAGAATTAACTTCTATAGACACAGGTAATGATGCTACTAATGTTATACCAATGCAAGCTAGTGCTTCATTTAATATCCGTTTTAATGATAATTGGACATCAGTCCAATTAATAGAAAAGATTGAAACTATATTAGCAGAATATTTTACTGATAAAGATTTCAAATATAAAATAAACTGGATAAAAAATCCCTCTGAAAGCTTCATAGCTAACTCGCCTAAACTTGTAAATAATTTATCTCAAGCGATTGAAGAAATTACTAATATAAAAACAAGAAAATCCACTAGCGGCGGTACTTCAGATGCAAGATTCATAAAAAACTACTGCCCAGTAATAGATTTTGGTTTAACAAATAAAACTATGCATGCAGTGAATGAAGCTGTAGACATAACAGACTTAGAAGAATTAACAAAAATCTATTATAGATTTTTAGAAATCTTTTTCCAGGTAAATAATAAATAAAATGCAACATACTCCAATAAGCTAATATTCACTAATTGGAAGAATAAATATAACTCATTAATAATATTCTTATAGCTAAAACTTACCAATATATTGCAAGCAATAATCAACCCCTTAATGGGGTTAGATTATTCTTTATGAGCTAAAAAAATCATGCATTTTAGCTAAAAAACCACTAGTTTTTGGACTAGTTTCACCAGAGGAAATATCATTAAATTCTTGCAAAAGCTCTTTTTGCCTTTTAGTTAAATTTTGTGGTGTCTCTACAATTATTTGTATATATAAATCACCATTACCACTAGACTGCAATCTGGGCATACCTTTACCCTTCAAACGAAATTGCGTAGAAGTTTGTGTACCAGCAGGTATTTTGACCTTAGCTTTTATACCACTAATTGTAGTTATTTCAAATTCTCCACCTAAGGTGGCCGTTACTATAGAAATAGGTACAGCAGCATGTAAATCTAACCCGTCTCTTTGAAAGAAATCATGATTCTTAACGGATAAAAAGATATATAAATCTCCAGTAGCTCCGCCTCTTAGTCCAACATTTCCCTCACCTGTTAACTTAATACGTAACCCGTCATCAACTCCAGCAGGAATATTAACTTCTAAATTTCTTGGTTTATTTACCCTTGCTTTTCCGTGACATTTTTTACAAGGATTTTCAATGATCTGCCCGGTGCCGTGACAATTAGAACAACTTCTCTCTACCGAAAAAAAGCCTTGTACACTACGGATCTTACCATTACCATTACAAGCAGGACATGTTATTGGTTTACTATCTTTTTCTGCTCCAGAACCATTACATTCATCACAAATTACTAAAGATTCAATATTTATATTAGCCTTTTTACCTGAAAAAGCTTCCTCTAGAGTCAGTTCAAGCTGGTAACTAATGTCTTCCCCTCTTGCACTACCATCCCACCGGCGTTGCTGTGAAGCTCCAAAACCACCAAAAAAATCTTCAAAAATATCAGCAAAAGCATCAACTCCAGAAAAACCACTAAAACCAGATGCGTTACCTCCCATACCGGAAGCAAAAGCACTATGACCATATCTATCATATGCGGCTCTTTTTTGAGGATCTTTTAACACGTCATAAGCTTCAGCCAATTCTTTAAATTTTTGCTCAGACTTAGGATCATCAGGATTTTTATCTGGATGATATTTCATGGCTAATTTACGAAAAGCAGCTTTAAGACCTTTTTCATCTACGCTACGATCCACACCTAAAAGTTCGTAATAATCAGCTTTCATTTTATACTCTATTTAACCTTTAGTTTTAACAACAAAATAGGTCGCTTGCTTATTTGAAAGCGACCTATACATATTATCTAATAATTATTTTTTCTTTTTCTCTTCATCGTCAACTTCTTCAAAATCAACATCAACAACGTCTTTATCTTCAGTATTATCTGGCTGATCAGAATTTTCTTCTGTATTAGCTTGCGCTTCATACATAGCCTGACCTAATTTCATTGAAGCCTGAGCTAATACCTCTGTTTTACCTTTAATTACATCAGCATCAGTATCTTCTAATGAGCTCCGTAAATCTTGTAAAGCGGCTTCTATTTCTTTCTTATCAGCTTCAGATAATTTATCACCGTAATCAGCCAATGATTTTTCTGTAGTATGTACTAATGCTTCAGCTTGATTTTTGACTTCCACCATATTACGACGCTTTTTATCTTCTTCCGCATTAGCTTCAGCATCTTTTACCATTTTTTCAATTTCTTCATCTGATAAACCACCAGAAGCTTGAATACGAATTTGATGCTCTTTACCAGTACCTTTGTCTTTAGCAGATACATTGACTATACCATTCGCATCAATATCAAAGGTAACTTCTATTTGTGGCATCCCACGAGGAGCTGGTGGAATACCAACTAGATCAAATTGCCCTAATAGTTTATTATCGGCGACCATTTCACGTTCACCTTGCGCCACACGAATAGTAACAGCACTTTGATTATCATCTGCAGTTGAGAAGATTTGTGACTTTTTTGTAGGAATAGTAGTGTTACGCTCAATAAGTCTTGTAAAGACCCCTCCTAAGGTTTCTATCCCTAAAGAAAGAGGTGTAACATCTAATAACAATACATCTTTAACATCACCTTGTAACACACCTGCCTGAATAGCAGCACCCATAGCTACAACCTCATCAGGATTCACACCTTTATGTGGTTCTTTACCAAAGAAATTTTTCACGATTTCTTGAATTTTAGGCATACGAGTCATACCACCAACTAGCACAACTTCATCTACTTCACCCGCTTTTAAACCAGCATCTTTTAAAGCTGCTTTACAAGGTTCAATCGTACGTTTAACAAGATCATCTACTAAAGATTCAAACTTTGCTCTAGTTAACTTCATAGTTAAATGTTTTGGACCAGAGGCATCTGCAGTAATGAACGGTAAGTTAATTTCTGTTTGTTGTGCAGAAGATAATTCTACCTTTGCTTTTTCAGCTGCTTCTTTTAAACGTTGTAAAGCTAATTTATCATTACGTAAATCTATACCATTTTCTGCTTTAAATTCATCAGCAAAATAACTTACTAGACGCATATCAAAATCTTCACCACCAAGGAAAGTATCACCATTAGTAGATTTAACTTCAAATACCCCGTCACCAATTTCTAAGATAGAAACGTCAAAAGTACCGCCACCTAAGTCATATACAGCGATAGTCTTACCATCTTTTTTATCTAATCCATAAGCTAGCGCGGCAGCTGTTGGTTCATTAATAATACGTAATACATCTAATCCTGCTATTTTACCTGCATCTTTAGTAGCTTGACGTTGTGCATCATTAAAATAAGCTGGAACAGTTATAACTGCTTGCTCAATTTTTTCTCCTAAATTAGCTTCTGCAGTTTCTTTCATTTTTTGTAATATCATAGCAGAAATTTGTGATGGAGAATATTTTTTACCATCTACTTCTACCCATGCATCACCATTATCACCTTTTACAATTTTATAAGGCACCAATTTACTATCTTTTTCTACAGTAGGATCATCAAAACGTCTACCTATAAGACGTTTCACAGCAAATATAGTACCATCTGGATTAGTAACAGCTTGACGCTTAGCTGGTTGTCCTACTAAACGCTCTCCATCAGACAACAAGGCAACTATAGATGGCGTTGTACGTGCACCCTCTGCATTCTCGATAACACGAGCATTTTTGCCATCCATCACAGAAACACAGGAATTAGTTGTTCCTAGATCAATACCAATAACTTTAGCCATTTATAATTCTCCTTAGGCAAATTTAATTTTATTATTCATTATTAAAATTTCAATTATTAAATATATAAGAATCCTTTATTGATCCTACAAGATATTTTAATATTATCTAACGTATTTTTTTACGCATTGTTTCATTTTTTTTAATTATTCACTAACGTTAAGCATTTCCATACGATATCCTGCTGATTCGGCAATATGTTTAGCATCACATTTCTCCTCAGCACTTAGATCTGCAATTGTGCGGGCTACTCTCATTATACGATGAAAAGATCTAGCAGATATTTTTAATTTATTACTTAATAAATTAATCATTTTATTACCATCAGGAGTTAGATTTAATATCTGCTCTAAATATTTACTTGGACAATATGCGTTGCAATTTATTGGCAAAGCTAATTTTTTATATCGTTGTTGCTGAATATTTCTAGCTTGTTGTACTCTCGCTGCAATCTCTACACTAGTTTCACATTCTTCTTTTATTAATAATTCTTTAATAGTAACACTAGGAAGCTCAACTTTTAAATCTATTCTATCAAGCAATGGAGCTGATAAACGCGATTGATATTCTAAACGGCATTTTTCACCTCTAACACAATGATAACCTTCTTCTCCTGCCCTACCACAACGACAAGGATTCATAGCCGCAATTAATTGTATTCGTGCAGGATAAGATAAATGATAATTTGCTCTAGCTATAGAAACTTCTCCTGTTTCTAATAATTGCCGTAAAGAATCTAATACTTTTGGTGCAAATTCAGGTAATTCATCTAAAAATAATACCCCGTTATGCGCTAAAGATACCTCTCCTGGACGAATTTTGAGTCCGCCCCCTACCATTGCGGCCATTGAAGCAGAATGATGCGGCGCCCGAAATGGACGCTGTCCGCTATAAATATTATCAAGGTCTACAGATCCAGCTAATGAAGAAATAACTAAAGTTTCTAATAATTCTTTGCGGGTTAGAGGTGGTAAAATAGAGGGTAATCTAGAAGCTAACATTGATTTACCTGCTCCTGGAGGTCCAATAAATAATAAATTATGGCTCCCAGCCGCAGCTATTTCTAAAGCTCTTTTAGCTTGTCTCTGCCCTTTGACATCAGCTATATCTAAACCAGCATTATTTATATTTATTTTTTCATCTTTTCTTAATATTAACTCAGGTAATTTCTGATTACCTGATAAATGCTCTATTAACAACAATAAATTAGGAGCTGCAATTATATCCATTGGCGCATTCAACCACGTTAACTCATTTTTACATAATTCTGGACAAATTAAACCACATTTTTCTGCATTCGCTTTAGATGCAGCTAATAAAGCACCATTAATCTTTTTTATAGAAGCATCTAAAGCTAATTCTCCTAATATATAATATTTATCTAAAGGAAAATTAGCTAATTTTTCCATAGCTCGTAAAATACCTAAAGCTATAGGTAAATCATAATGAGATCCTTCCTTAGGTAAATCTGCTGGAGATAAATTTACTATAATTTTTTTAGCTGGTAATTTAATACCAATAGAAAAGAAAGCCGCCGTTATCCTTTCTTTACTCTCAGCAACAACCTTATCTGGTAAACCCACTACAGATATACCCATTTTACCGTTAGCTATTAGCGTTTGTACCTCTATAGGAATAGCCTCCACCCCTCTAAAAGCAAATGTTTTTATATAAGACATCATTGCTATAACTCTGTAATATACCTAATAGATATTCTAGCTCTATTATTTATTAGTTCTCAATAGGACATAGTCTGATATTAATAACATGAGCTTTATAATTCTGTAAATTATTATTACAAAAGCTTTTGATTTTTTTAATAAAAGTTATATAAATAATATATTTTTGCTCTTATAAATTATAATAAAATAACTATTTTTAAAATAAGTTATCAATTATTAATTTTTATAATATAATATAAAGATTAACTTACAGCATCATTACCAAATTTAGGATACCATATTACATGCTACGGCGGTTAAATATTTTTCTTGCTAAAGCCGAAAATAGGAAAATTATATATAGTGTAATAATTTTATTTTATACTATAATTTATCCTAACTATGCGCATGCTTCTATTTTTTCTTGGTTTGCATCAAAAGAAAAAGAAAAAACTACAGATATAGTTAAGCATATTTATACCGTTTCTTTTACTATAAACGGGGATAAGGAATATGAAGATTTTATTAAATCTTATTCAACCTTACTCAATAATACTGAAAAAAACACTGATAGCAGTGTTAATTTAATCTTAGCGGCAAGGTCAGATTATAAAAATCTATTAACTGCGCTTTATAACAAAGCATATTATGGTGGTTATATTAGCATAAAGCTCAATGACACAGAGGTCAGCGATTTAGATATTACTACCGAGTTACCTTATAATAATCATATTAAAATATATGTTGACCCCCATAAGCAATTTACTTTTGAACAAACTAAAATATCTCCTCTTCCTTCTCCAATGAAAAAAAATGACCCATATAATTTTAATAAAATTGGATATATAGACGGAAATATTGCTCTATCTCCTATCATTATAAATGCAGGGCAACATATTGTAGAATTATGGAAAAAACGTGGATATCCAACAGCCCATATTAAAGAAACTAATATAGTAGCTTATCATCCAAATAACACGATATCTTCTGCTATCGTAATTGAACCTGGCGATGTCGGATATTATGGAGATATAAATCTTAATTGGCTTAAAGGAGATGCAAATATAGACAACGACTATCTTCTTTGGATGTTAAATTTACCTAAAGGAAAAATTTACAATCCAGATGAAATAAGACAAGCTCAAGAAAGATTATCTAGACTAGAATATATACAAGGGGTGAAAATTGTACCTGCTGATAAAATATCACCTAACGGCTATCTACCATTAGAGGTATATTTACAGAATCATAGCAAATATAATCTAACATTAGGTGCCATATATTCCAATATAGACGGCGCTAACCTAGAAGTTAATTTACTTAACAGAAATCTT
This sequence comes from Bartonella sp. DGB1, assembly GCF_041345015.1. NCBI lineage: Bacteria > Pseudomonadati > Pseudomonadota > Alphaproteobacteria > Hyphomicrobiales > Bartonellaceae > Bartonella > Bartonella sp. DGB1. Next base: position 161,564 of record NZ_CP166769.1, on the reverse strand, counting down.
ATGGGCAGATCTGAAAGTCTAAAATTATCTGCTAGAATAGGAGGATTAATAGCGACGACAGCTGTTATTGATCTACCTCCAAATATGAAACATACCTTCAACCATAGTTTTTCTGCAAGCTTTTTGCGCCCTGGTACGATAACACCTAATAGCGATTTCGGAATATTTTTAACTAAAAATAGATCTGTCCTTAATAATTATTTACAAAATATTTGGATGCTAAAACTATTTTTCAGTCATCAATTCTCAAAAAAATTATCAGCTACAGTAACTTCATATAATACCAAAGCTAAAACATATGATAATTATTTTCGTGAAAGAAATTTTCTCTGGACCGGAATTCAAACTCAACTAACTTTCGATAATAGAGACATACCCACAGATGCTAGTCATGGCTTTTATTTAGCAGCTAATATATTTCCTTTCTATAATATCTCTAATTCAAGCTTAGCGATTAAAGCAACTCTAGAAACACGTGGATATTTATCTTTAAATAAAACTAATAGTATTATAATAGCTGGAAAAGCTATGTTAGGATCCATATTGAATGCTAAAGTGAAAGACATCCCACCAGATATGATCTTTTATACAGGAGGAGGAGATACCATCCGCGGCTACGCTTACCGTTCCATAGGTATTGATGTAAAAGACCGCGAAGGCAAGCCTGTCACTATTGGAGGACGTTCATTAATTTTAGGCTCATTGGAATTAAGAGCTAATTTTAATTCATCATTTGGCGGAGTTATATTTAGCGATATAGGCTATGTAGGTGAAAATGCGTGGTTTGCCTCTGGAGAAAAATTTAAAATGTCTTTAGGATTAGGCTTAAGATATAATACCGCAGTAGGTCCATTGCGTTTAGATATAGCGACACCTTTACGTAGAACTAAAAACGATCCATATTTTGGGGTATATATTGGTATAGGACAGGCATTCTAAAATGAAATTAATAAAAGAAATCTCTTGGTGGATAATAATTTGCTTTTCCCTTCTTTTTATAACATTTACTTATAATTTTTTTCAAAAAAAACCTATCAATCAACATTTAGGTGATTTTGTTAGTTATCTAGCTTCCTCAAAAGAACAAAGAATAGAAATACCAGAAATCAACAATATTTTCTCCAAAGAAACAAATATACCTGAAATTAGAATTAAAGATAAAAGGGGCACCTGGTTAGAACTAAATGATGTAACTATTGACTATAATTTTCTACCGTTATTTATATCTAAATTAGATATAAATAATCTTAACATAGGACACGCAAAATTTATCCGCACACCACAAGCCACGTCACAAAAAAGCAACAACGATCAAATAAAATTACCTCTAAATATAAATTTCAAAAATATAGATATTGAAGAATTAACTATCTGTAAAGAGATATTAACCAAGGAAGCTAATTTACAAATTAATTCTAGTATGAAATTGGATAAAAAAAATTACCTCTTAAAGCTTAAGGGGCATAATTTAAAAAATAAAAAAGAAAAAATAAATTTATCTTTAAATTATGATTTACTCCAACAAACTGTAGAGCTAAACACTAAATTAAATTCCCCTAGCACAGGAATATTTGCACATTGGTTAAACCCCTCTTCACCTCAAGAATTTAACTTAAATATTAACGGAAAAGGATATTTAAATAATTTAATATTAAATGTTAATGGCACTAGTAAACATAAAAAAATACTTGATGCTAACTTAACAGCTAACTTATTAAATAAAGACTATCTAATTAATTTTACTGTTAATAATTACGACCCTTTATTTTTACCAACTAATTATAAAAATATTATTTCTAGCCCGAGTCATATTAAAGGACAGGTCATTTATGATAAAAAGAAGAATATCCATTTAAATAATTTTTCTCTTAAATCTAATAATGCAGACATAGAAGCATCTGCCCTTTTATTAGCTGATGGATTTCTGCGTAACTTGAAACTTAATTTACTTATTGAAGCAAACAATTCCTCAATTATTTTGCCGCTAATTAAAGAAACTTTTACTGCAAAAAAAATAAAAATGCTAATTGATTATGGCAATAATACAAATTGGAAAGCAAATCTTGATATTGAAGATCTTGATAATAAGCTAAATCAAAAAGTTAATTTGAACGCTAAATTATGGGGCGAAAGTCACAATTTAGACGATAATGAACACAGAGAAATAACATTACAGGGTAATGTTGACGCTAATCTTAATAAAGATAATAAATTATTACCATTACATGCAAATTTTCAAGGTAAAATCTCTCCTCAATATGGATATAATATAAATAACTTAACTATAAATAGTGTAAATAATAAAATAATAACTAAAATTGCTTTAAATAAAGATAACTTAATAAAAGCAGAAACAAAAATTAAAGCAGACGATTTAAATTGGCTAAGTTTTTTTACCAAAAAACACATAACTGGTAATTTACAATTATATGGAAATTTAACTGGTAAGTTATACGATAATTTTGATATTATTATACAAGGTAAGTTGAATGATCTAAATACGCCTTATACAATTATAAATGAGTTATTAGCAAATCAAGTAACCCTAGATACTAATATTTCATATAAAGATAATCTCTTAAAAATTAATAATTTTGCTTTTAATAATAAGAAAAATTCATTAAATATAAGTGGCACTTACTCACCTAACAATGTTAATTTAAACTATTATGGTAACTTCAATAATATAAAGTTATTTTTACCACATATTTCTGCACCAATTAATTTTGCAGGTAAAGCTACAGGTAATCCAAAAACAATAAATATTAATACAAATCTTAATACTAAAGAAGGTACTATTTCTGATCGTGCTTTAGCAGAAACTCAGATTAAGTTATCTCATGAAATAGATAGGGAAAAATCTACTTTATTTACACCTTATATACAAAATAAAATTAATTTAAATAGTAAACTAGGTAATGATGAATTAAAATTAAATGCAACGGTTAATCTTTTAGGTGACTGGCGCCCGCAAGAAATTCATGACTTAGATTTTAAATTAGGTGCATCTATTATCTCTGCTAATATTGATACTGACTATAAAAAATCTACTATCGGTCGTATACATATTAACTCACCTGATATTAAAGAAATAGGTAAATTATTTAATATATCAGCTTCTGGCAAGCTACAAGCTGATGTGTTATTTTCAAAAGATCGCTCACAGCAAAATGTAAAAATTAAGAGTAAGATAGATAATCTAGTATGGAATAAAAATAAAATAGAACATGCAGATACTAATGCAATAATTAACAATATCTTTAATTTTCCAACTATTGAAGGTTACGCCAAACTAACCAATCTAACTTATAATAATTTTAATTTAGATAATGCTAATCTAACCGCAACTACAAAAAACAAACTGACAAACTTTCAACTAACAGCGTCTTTAAATAAAGCCGAAAATCTAATTGCTACAGGTAGTTTTAAGCATATTAATAACAATGACTGGTCTTTAGATCTAAGTAAATTATATTCTAGTTTAAATATTTTACCTTTAAATTTAAGACAAGAAACTAAGATAACTTTTTCAAATAATGAAGTAACCATTAATAATTTACTTTTAGATATCATGAATGGCTCTATAAAAGCTAATGGTTCACTTGGTAAGCAACTAAATCTTGCTGTAAACATAAATAAATTTAATATCTCAATAATCAATTATTTAGACTCATATATCAATCACCCGTGGTTGCATAACTTACAACTAGAAGGCCTATTAAGCGGACAGTTATTATTATCTGGTAGTCCTAAAGCACCGGTAATAACTTTAAATAGCGATATCAAAAATTTTACTAATAGAATTCTAAAAAAAGCAAAGATAATGCCAATTGATATCTATGTAGAAAGTAAAAATAACGACGATAATATTGATGTTAATGCGAAAATAAAAAATAAAAATCTATTACTTACCGTTAATGGTTCAGTAGATAGTAATTATCAAAATCTTTCTTTAAAAGTCACTAGTAAAAATATTCCTATTGATATTATTAATCAATTTACAACACAAAATATACCGCCTGTAAGAGGTTTATTGACTGGAGACGCTATAGTAACAGGCAAGTTAACTAATCCAAAAGTGGATTTTAAAATACAAAGCAATAACTTAGAAGTAAAATTAACTGATAATTTATCTATTAATTCTACTCAACTAACTAGTATAGGTAAATATTTTGATAATTCACTTATTCTACATGAGTTAAAAGTTAAAAACCAACAAGGTGTTGATTTTACTACCAATGGTGAAATAGATATTCATAATCTTAATTTAAATTTAAACACTAAAGGAAGTTTACCTCTTAATTTACTACACTTATTATTATCTACAGAATCGCAAGTTACCGGTTTAGCTATTGTAGATAGTAAAATTCAAGGTAACTTATTAGATCCTAATATGACAGGTGTATTTACTATTGATAATGGTACAATATTTATTCCTGAAATTAGTTTATCTCTTAAAAATATTAATGGTTTTGGAAAATTAGATAAAAATAAAATTATCTTTGAACAATTAATTGGCACCCCTCCACAACAAAAAGGTACAGTAAAAGGCAAAGGAGAAATTATTTTAGATTTCGCTAATAATATACCACTGGATGTTTTATTTCATTTTGATGACGCATATTACCATTATAGTGATAATTTCCAAACTAACATAACCGGCATTTTACAGATACAAGGAAACTTAGAATGTGAACCATTTTTTTCTGGTGAAATTATTTTAAATAAAGCTGTTATTACCTTACCAGACACTTTTGATACAGCTCCCTTTTTAGATGTAGAACATATTAAAGCACCTTATTATGTAATAAAAACATTAAAAAGAGCCGGGGTTTTAAAAGATGACACACAGATAAGTAATGATTATAACATGAAATTTGACCTTTTAATTAAGTCTCCTACTAAAATCTTAGTTAAGGGACAAAATCTAACAGTAGAACTTAACGGGCAAATACATTTATTAACAGATGCTACTGTAGGTAATTTTAAAATGATACAAGGACGTTACGAGCTATTAGGTAAATCTATTATATTTACAGAAGGAAAAATATTCTTATTAGGCGATTTAACACCACAATTATACTTTGTTTCTCAAACCCCTAAAGAAGATTATCTATTAACTTTAACTGTATCTGGAACACCTTCGAATATTTCTATTATTTTTTCTTCTTCTCCAGAATTACCACAAGAAGAAATTATTGCACGTCTTGTATTTAATAAATCTATTAATGAATTAAATATCTTTCAAATAGGGTTAATTATGTTACAAATATCGAAAAATCAAAATAATATGTTTCTAGCGATAGAAACTTTACGTAACTTTTTGAAACTTGATCGTTTAGATATAATAACAAATGAAAAAGATTATCCTGGCATAAGTTTAGGTAGATCTATCAGAGAAAATATCTATTTGGAAGTAGAAACCAGTGCTGAAGGATACGCAAAAGGGGCGTTAAGTATAGATCTAAATAACGATATAAAAACTAAAGCTATACTAGGAACCAATGGAAAATCAAGTCTAGGTATTTTCTATAATACAGACTTTTAAAATTGTATAAAACTGTTTTTATACATAACAGTTTTATACATAATCGCTATTAACAGCGAAGTAAATCATTAACGGATGTCTTTGAGCGTGTTTTTTCATCAACTTGTTTAACAATTACAGCACAATATAAATGAGGATCGCCTTCATTAGCATTTTTACTTGGCATACTTCCAGCAACCACTACTGAATAGGGTGGTATCTCACCATAAGTAACTTGTCCTGTCATGCGATTAAATATTCTAGTAGATTGTCCTAAATATACCCCCATCCCTAAAACACTTCCTTCCCTTACAATACAGCCCTCAACTACCTCAGACCTAGCTCCGATAAAACAATTATCTTCTATTATTGTAGGTCTAGCTTGCAAAGGTTCCAACACACCCCCTATACCTACTCCACCCGACAAATGTACATTTTTACCAATCTGAGCACAAGAACCAACAGTAGCCCAAGTATCTACCATTGTACCCTCACCTACACTAGCACCCAAATTTACAAAACAAGGCATTAATATAGCTTTAGGAGCTATGTAAGCAGAAAGACGCACAATTGCACCTGGTACCGCTCTAAAAGCTGCTTGTTTAAAAGAATTTTCATCCCAGCCTTCAAATTTTGAAGGCACTTTATCCCACCAAAAACTATTTTCTACACCACCATTCATAAGCTTCATATCATTCAAACGCATAAATAATAAAACCGCTTTTTTTAACCAATCATTTACTATCCAATTACCTTGATCATCTCTCTGTGCTACTGCTACTTTACCAATATCTAATAAATTTATACTTGTGGTAACAGCATCTTTTATTATTTTATTCTCAGTAATTTCAATATTATTAAGTTCATCAAAAGCATTTTCAATTATGCTACGCACTTCTTCTAATTCTGACATTTTAAACCTTCTATAATTATGGAACAAAAATCTTAAACCTTATTTAATAAATAATGCTAATTAAATAAACTTGCAATATATCTATCTATAACCAAGAACCTGAAACACTAACAAAAAAATAAGAATATTTTAGTGAGAGATAATCATTATAATCCTCACATTTTACACATGTTAATATTATAAGATACAAAATCTCAAGCCTTACTCAATAAGTCACTCTAATTCAAATAAACTTGCAATATATCTATAACCAGTCACCGCGATACTGCTGGAATAAAATATTTTCATTTATGAGAGCAGAGCCTATAGCTAGCACATTATAAATATTCTATGCTTATGGTACAATAAGTGTCCCCGCGCCTTGCTCACTAAATAATTCTAACAAAATAACATGCGGTGAACGTCCATCTAAAATTACCACTCCTTCCGCACCTCTTTTAATAGCAGCAATACAAGTCTCTATTTTAGGGATCATACCGCCAGTTATAGTTCCATCTGCCATTAATGCTTCAGCCTCAGATACAGTCAAAGCTGGTATTAACTTTCCTTGCTTATCTAATACACCAGGAACATTGGTTAAGAATAATAATCTTTTAGCAAACATTGCACCTGCGATCGCACCTGCAAAAATATCAGCGTTAATATTATATGTAAAGCCATCACGACTTGGAGCTACAGGAGCAATAACTGGAATAACAGCAGAGTTAGCTAAAATATCTAATAATTGCCGATCAACATCTACTGGTTCTCCTACGAAGCCCCAGTTAATTTGTTTTTCCTCACCGGTTTCCGGATCAACAACAGTTTTTACTAACTGTTCCGCAAAAACCATCTGCCCATCTTTACCTGAAAGACCTATTGCCCACTCACCTTCATTATTAATAAGAGAAACTATTTGCTTATTAATAGGTCCAGATAAAACCATCTCAACTACTTCAATAGCTTTTTCATCTGTAACTCTTAACCCTCTTTCAAAATAGCTCTCAATAGACATTTTTTTCAAAATAGCATCTATCTGCGGTCCTCCGCCATGTACAACGACTGGATTAATGCCTGATTGCTTCAATAACGCAATATCTCGCGCAAAAGCTTTATCCAGTTCTTTGTGCCCCATGGCATTACCGCCATATTTTATCACTATAGTCTGCTTTTCATACTTTTGCATATATGGTAAAGCCGAGGATAAAAAACGCGCTTTTTCTTCCATAGATATATGATTAAAATTCTTAGTATTAGGCATAATAATCTCCAGCCATTAGTTAACTCAGCTTTATAAATACAATCATCATTTTTAGCTATATTTTACTAATACACAAGACATTTTAAAATATAATCAACAAGCAAACGACCCTTTGGAGTTACTTGCAGCCAGTTTTTATTGTATAAGTTAACTAATCCTTGTTTTTGTAAAGAATTAGTTAACTTATCTAGCTTTTTACCAGTAAGTTTTTCATAAATAGATAAATCAACTCCCTGACGCAAACGCAACCCCATTAACAATAATTCATCACCCTGTTGCTGAGGCGTTAATGTTTCTTCTTCTACTATGCCATGTCCATTTGCTAAGACTAAATTTAACCATCTTTCTGGTAATTTTTCTGTTATAGTCACATATTTATTAGGAGTATCCTTGATAAATCGGCCATGTGCTCCTGCTCCAACTCCAATATAATCACCATATTGCCAATAAAGTAGATTATGTATCGATTCGGCTCCTGGCTTAGCATAATTAGATATTTCATATCCTATTAAACCTCTAGCCTGGGTTATTTTTTGTGTTTCTTCATATAGGGTTGCAAATTCTTCTTCGTTTAACATTTTTAATTTATCAGCTTTATAGAGATAATAAAAATGTGTGTTGGGTTCAATTGTTAATTGATATAAAGACAAATGGTCAGCTGCTAAATCTATAGCATAATTTAATTCTTCCTGCCATTGTTCAAGAGTTTGCTCAGGACGAGCATATATTAAATCAAACGATAATCTATTAAATATATCTCTAGCAGTTTCGATAGCATATAATGCTTGCTTGACACTATGCTTCCTACCTAATTTAATTAAGTCGTTATCATTTAATGCCTGCACTCCTAAAGATAATCTATTGACCCCTAATTTATTAAATTGATAAAATTTATTTGCTTCTACTGAAGTAGGATTCGCTTCTAAAGTAATTTCAACTTTATCACTCACTGACCAATATTTATATATATTATCTAATATTATTTCTAAAGTCGCAGGCTCCATCAATGAGGGAGTACCACCTCCTATAAAAATACTGGTTACTTTCCTGCTTCCAGTATGCATAGCCATAAATTGTAACTCTTTAGCATAAGCTTGAGCATATATTTTTTGATCTATCTCTCGTCTGCGCACATGACTATTAAAATCACAATAAGGACACTTAAAAGCACAAAAAGGCCAATGAATATATATACCAAAAGATTTATCTAACATTGATAATTCTGCTAACTAAAAAATAATTTTTCAGTGAATTGCTTAAAAGCCTTAGCTCTATGAGATAAAGCACTAACTGCTCCCGGTCTCCAGGAATGTTTTTCAATAGAACTCATTTCACCGAAAGTTCTTTTTTCTCCTTCAGGTAAAAATATAGGATCTAACCCAAAGCCTAATTCACCTCGTGGTGGCCAAATAATTTCCCCCTTTACTTCTCCTTTAAAAAATAATTTTTTTCCGTCAGGCCAAGCTAAACATAGCACAGATATAAAAGAAGCCTGTCTATCTTTAGGTGATATTGCAGAAACTTCTCTTAACTTATGCTCAATTTTTTCCATAGCCATCGTAAAATCTCTTTGACCAGATTCACTTTCTGCCCAATTAGAAGTATAAATACCAGGAGCACCATTTAAAGCTTCGATACATAATCCGGAATCATCTGATAAAGCTACTTTACCTGTTTTTTCTGCTACATATAATGCTTTAATAGCAGCATTTTCTTCAAAGCTCATTCCAGTTTCCTCTGGTTCTTCTAAATAATATTCTGCCGCAGATGAAATTTCTAAATCAGTAAAAGATAATAATTGTTTAAATTCACTAATTTTACCTTCATTGTGAGTGGCAAGTATTAACTTGTTATTTATAAAAGTCATATCATCTCCTAAATTTGTTGCACCGCTAAATTTTGCAACTTAATCAATTTATTAATTGCATCTTTTGCTAAATTAGATAATTTATTAAATTGATCTTCTGTGAATGGTTCTTTTTCCGCTGTTCCTTGGATTTCTACAATACCACCATTACCCGTCATAACAAAATTTATATCAGCCTGAGCGTTACAATCCTCAGTATAATCCAAATCTACCAATAATTCTCCGTTATATATACCACAAGAAACAGCCGCAATATTGTCTGTTATTATTTTGTTATTATTAACTAATTTATTTTCTTTTAGCCAATTAACTGCGTCATATAAAGCTACCCAAGCACCTGTAATAGCAGCAGTTCTAGTACCACCATCTGCTTGTATAACATCACAATCTATAATAATTTGTATTTCACCTAAAGCATTTAAATCCATAATAGCTCTTAATGATCTTCCTATTAATCTTTGTATTTCTAAAGTTCTACCTGACTGCTTTCCTGTTACTGCCTCACGTTTTACTCTACTATTAGTTGCTCGTGGTAACATATTATATTCTGCTGTAACCCACCCCTTACCGGATTTTTTTAAAAAATGTGGTACATTTTTTTCAACAGTAGCCGTACATATTACCTGAGTATCGCCAAATTTTACTAAGCAAGATCCTTCAGCATATTTTATTATATTTCTTTCAAATGAGATATTTCTCATTTCACTGCAAGCACGATTTAACAAACGCATAAAAACCTCAAAATAAATTAGTAAAATTATAAAAAATATGGTATTTTATTATATATCAATTTTAAAGCAAAAACCCTATAAATAAATAAACTTATGCTAAGCTAATGAAAACAGTCAATTAATGTCTTTTATATCTTGATTTTTATAAAAAAATTCTCAATATCATTTTATAATTTAATGTAACAGGTAAAATATGTCTAACGAAGAAAATATTCCGCAACAAAAAGATACAGAAACAGAAAATATAATTAATAACGAAGCTGAGCTTACAGAAGACAACGAGAAATCTGCTGATAAAATAGCTTTAGAAGAATTACAAGATAAATATATAAGACTCGCCGCTGAAATGGAAAATTTGCGTCGACGTACACAAAAAGAGGTACAAGATGCTCATAGTTACAGCATAAGTAAATTTGCTAGAGATATATTATCCGTGGCAGATAATCTAAATCGCACCCTAAAAGCATTACCAAAAGAAGACGAAATAAAAGAAAATAATATTTTCCAAACTTTCGTACAAGGCGTGGAAATGACTGAAAGAGAAATGTTAACCACCCTAGAAAAACATGGGGTTAAAAGCATTAATCCTCAAGGGGAAAAATTCGACCCTAATTTCCATCAAGCTATTTGTGAATCACCTAATGATCAATTACCAGATAATACTGTCCAAGAAGTTATTCAGACAGGCTTTATAATTGGTGATCGTATTTTACGACCAGCATTAGTAATGGTAGTAAAAAATAAATAAGATTAACTTAAGAATATATTTAGTTAATCACAGATACAATAAACAGAATTTCCTTTAAGAATAAAATCTACCCTCCTATTTATTAAAATGTTTTTTAAAGGAAATTCTGTTAAAAATACCCCGATAAAAATCACCTAAATATATCACTAAATCAAAAAATATTATCAATGGATATAATAACCCATATCTATAGATTATTACATCGAACTCACATCTAATTAACTTTTAAAATACCAGGTTAAAGAGCCAATAAAGATATTTCTAAGTAAATAAAAAATTCAAAAAACAAAAATCTTTATAATTAAATAACTCCAGTAAACAAATGTTATTCTTTGGTTTTATTAACACAGCTTCTAACCTAAAAAAATAAAAACACAAAAAGATAACTTTATAAGCAATTTAATATTAAGCAGTTAAAGTTAATTTATTAGTGTTTATTTAACCTACAATACAATTCTAGGCTAAATAAAAATTTTACTCATCAATTAACTTAATAAGATTATTATTAAAATAACTTTTATTAAACAGCTAAATTTTAATTGTAATTTACCGCTTTGATAAAAGTTAAATATTTAATATCTAAATAAGCCATTATAGTATAATGGCTTATTGATCAGACTGCATAAGATAATATAACCATGATTAACTAAATCTATGCTTGAGTTAAGCTAAATTATTAAGCTATCACAACCTGATAATCTTTAACATCAGTTACCTGAATATTTTCCCACCGCTCTAATTCATAATTTAAAGAAAATAAATTTGCAGCTAAAAACACTGGATCTCCATCTAGATCATAAGCTATATCCATCCTATGACTATCAATAAAATCAGCTAAAACTTTATCCGTAGAAGCCTTTATCCATCTACATATTTGATAACGAGACATTTCAACATTAGCACATATATTATATTCTAACTCTAATCTTTGTAATAAAACATCTAACTGCAAGGCGCCAATGACTCCAACTATTGGAGCACTACCATCATCAGGCACAAAAATCTGCACAACACCTTCCTGTGCTAGTTGATGTAAAGCCTCTTTTAATTTTTTAGCTTTCATTTTATCACTTAAATTAATACGTCTTAATATTTCAGGAGCGAAATTAGGAACACCCTTAAATAACAATTTTTCACCTTCGGTTAAAGTATCACCAATCCGCAATGTACCATGATTAGGTATACCAACAATATCTCCAGCTACAGCTACATCTAAAGTTTGCCTAGTTCTAGCAAAGAAAAATTGCGGCGCAGATAAAGTGATAGGTTTGGAGGTTCTAACTAAATTAACCTTCATTCCTCTTTTTAACTCTCCTGAACATACCCGCATAAAAGCTATACGATCTCGATGCTGCGGATCCATATTAGCTTGTATTTTGAAAATAAAACCTGACATTTTATCTTCTACTGGGTCAACTGTACGAATATTAGTAGATTGTGACCTAGGTGACTCACCATACTCGCTTATAGCTTCTATAAGATCTAATACCCCTAAATTTTTTAAAGCAGATCCAAAATAAACTGGTGTTAAATGACCTTCTTTAAAAGATTTTAAACAAAAAGCATCACAAGCCTCTTTAACAAAAGAAACGGATTCAACCCATGTATCCCTTTGTGATTCAGGTAATAAATTTAATAAGCGTATATCACTTACATTATCAATATTTATTTCCTCATTCGCATCCTTATTTAACCGTAGTTTATTTTCATGTAAATGATAAGTAGCAACTAACTCCTTACCAATACCAACAGGCCATGTCATAGGAACGGTAGTTAAAGCTAATTTATTTTCTATTTCATCTAATAAGATAAATGGATCTTGCGCTTCTCTATCCATTTTATTAATAAAAGTGATAATAGGTATATTACGTAAACGACATACTTCAAATAATTTTAAGGTTCGCGGCTCTATTCCTTTAGCTCCATCTAAAACCATTATCGCACCATCAACCGCCGTTAAAGTGCGATAGGTATCATCTGCGAAATCCTCATGTCCGGGGGTATCAAGTAAATTAAAAATAATATCATTATATTCAAAAGTCATAACTGAAGTAACAACTGAAATACCGCGCTCACGTTCAATTTTCATCCAATCTGAACGTGATTGAATACGATTTTTTTTTGCCTTTACTTCGCCCGCTAAATGAATAGCTCCTCCGAACAATAATAACTTTTCAGTTAAGGTAGTTTTACCTGCATCTGGGTGTGCAATTATAGCAAAACTTCTTCTTCTTTTAACTTCTTTAGCTCTATTAAACATATTTTACACTCTATTTAATTAATCTTATCTCTCTAAAGTCTTTTGGAATTAATTTTACATTTTCCTCAATGACATAAAGAGCTATAAAAAAACTAAATCAAAGCTTCCTCTTTTAACGTCTTGAACCTTATTAAACATAGTATATTCTACCTAATGGAATATTATCTCTCTAAAGTATTTTGAATTAATTTGACTGTTTCCTCGATACCATAAAGAGCTATGAAAGAACCAAATCTTGGCCCTTTTTCTTGACCTAATAAAGTTTGGTAGAGCATTTGAAAAAAATTTCCGGCTACAGCTACCCCTCCATCGGGGCTTTTTTTAACTGGATCATGATAACGCTCAAATCGACGGGCTACCATTAATAAATTATTTTGTATAACATTGCTATCACTGTTCACCGGCAAAGTCTGCAGAACATCTATAATCTGTTGTAAAACTTCAATTTCTTCGTTATCTGGCTTACGATATTTTTTCTGCGGTAAAATAAAATCATTAAAATAACGTAAAGCATAATTCACTAATTTATCTAATTCTGGAGCAGTAGCTGGAGTCACTCCCTCAGCATAACTAGAAATAAAGCCCCATAACACATTAGCATTTTCTGCATTAGATGCACTTACTAAGTTTAATAATAAAGCAAATGATACGGGCATTTCCACTTCAGGAGGACAACCGTTATGAATATGAAACAAAGGATTTTCTATTATTTGTACTGGAGTTTGCTTTTTCCATGCGGCCAAATAACTATAATATTCATCCACGGCTTTAGGTATCACATCAAAATATAATCTTTTAGCCGTTTTAGGTTTTTGATACATATACAACGATAAACTTTCAGTTGGTGCATATCTTAACCATTCTTCAATAGATAGACCATTTCCTTTAGATTTAGAAATTTTACCACCTTTTTCATCAAGAAAAAGTTCATAACTAAATCCTTCTGGTGGATTACCGCCTAATAATTTACAAATTTTTGTTGCTAATTGCACAGATGGAATAAGATCTTTACCAGACATTTCATAATCAATTTTTAATGCATACCAGCGCAATGCCCAATCTGCTTTCCATTGACATTTTACATTACCACCAGTGATTACTGTTTCTATAGTTTGATTATTATCTGGATCTATATAAGAAATTATTCCTTTTTCTACATCAATAATATTAATAGGAACTTGCAAAACTTTACCGGTGTTAGGGCTAACAGGTAAAAAAGGAGAATAACTAGCTTGTCTCTCTTCTCCTAAAGTAGGTAACATAACCTGCATAACTTTATCATATACAGCAATTAACTGTAATAAAGCTTGGTCAAATCTACCATCTAAATAATAATCTGTAGCGCTAGCAAATTCATATTCAAAGCCAAATTGATCTAAAAAAGCACGTAAACGCGCATTATTAGCATGACCGAAAGAAGTATATTCAGAGTCGAAAGGATCAGGTACCATTGTTAATGGTTTACCTAGAGATTCTGCTAACTTATCCCTATTAGGTACATTTTCTGGCACCTTACGTAGTGCATCACGGTCATCAGAAAAGCAAATCAATTTAGTTTTAACTGTATCATTAGTTAAAACTCTAAAAGCAAATCTGACCATGTTAGTCCGTGCAACTTCTCCAAAAGTTCCAATATGGGGTAAACCAGAAGGACCATATCCTGTTTCAAATAATACTACTTCTGGGAATCCAGTTTTTTCATATCTTTTAATTATTTTTTTTGCTTCTTCAAATGGCCAAGCTTTAGAATTGCTTGCGGCTTCTAACATTTCGTTAGATAAGGCTAAATTATTGCTAGATATAGTCATTTATAATCTCTTTAAATATAATTTAATGTCTGACTATAACTTGCTTTTGCTTTTTTTACAAGCAACTACTTATTATTCAATAAAAGCAATAGGAAAATATTGTAAATATAATTCCTCTAATTTTCCTTTTTGTTCTAAAGAAAATAACGCGAAATTAATAGCATATAACAATTTTTTATCACCTTTTTTGATTCCTATTGATAATCCAGGATTTAAAATTTGCGGAGCCCAATAATTGCCGCCAATGAACTTACAACATTTGTTAATATGCGTTAATTTTAACCACTGAGAAAATTTAAATCCATCTCCTAAAGCTAAAGATATTCTACCAGCATATAAAGCAGCCAGCAAAGAATTATCATTTGGATATAAGTTAATATCACTAGTAGCAAAATAACTTTTTGCTAACTTAGCCTGTTTACTATTTGCTACCACTCCTATAGTTAGCTGCTGTAAACTTTCATTAGTTACCCTAAAATTGCTATCTATCATTTCTTTATTCGCTAAAAATCTAGCCGGAAATCTTAAATATTCTTCACTAAAATCTATAATTTTACGAGTCTCGCCATTATTAACTACACCAGCTACAACAGCTTTAGCTTTACCCTTTGATATTTCCGATAATAAATTATTCCAAGGCACGGCTTTAATAACACATCTATCAATTACATCTAATTCTTTACAGATTAATCTGACTAATTCTAAATGATAACCGACTAAATCACCATTATCGTTAATATAATTAAATGGAGGGAAATCATTGCTAGTAATGAATAATAATTCTTTATGTTCTGAAAGATCTGGTCTTAAAATATAATCAAAATTATCTATAAATTTTACAAAGCCATAAGATATGCAAATAGCCGATATAAAAATAACCTTTGCAAATAACAAATTTATTATTTTTTGCACTTTGTTCATTATAAACCCCTTAATTGTTATATCCAATTAAATAGAGTGCATAAAATAATAAAAAATATTCTGCGCTATTTTAATAAGTTATTATAACAAAATAACCCCGATAATTTAATTAATAATCTACCGCAACAAAATATAAACCATAAGGCGGAGCGACACGACCACATTTAGTTCTATCACAAGCTTTTAAAGCTTGCTCTAAATCATCAACTGACCATCTTCCTATACCGACCTCTATTAAACTACCAACTATAGAGCGCACCTGATTATGCAAAAATCCCTTAGCTGATAAATAAAATTCTATAAAATAACCATTAACTATAATATCACATTGGTCTAAATGACGTACAGGATTTTTAGCCTGACAATTAACAGATCTAAAAGTGGTAAAATCATGTAAACCAACTAATTTTTTACTAGCGGCTACCATAGATTGAATATCCAATTTATTCGGTACCCACCAACATCGATTTTTATCTAAAACAGCTGGAATATTTCTATTATAGACTTTGTACATATAATGTCTTTTTACAGCAGAAAATCTAGCATTAAAGTCATCGGCACATAATTGCGCATCAGTTACGATTATATTTTCCCTATTTAATTTTAAATAACCATTAATAGCTGACATTAATTTATATTCAGTTATCTTTTTATTCAAATCAAAATGCGCAACTTGTGACAAAGCATGTACACCAGCATCGGTGCGCCCCGCCCCCACAATAGTTACATTTTCTCCGCTAAAAGCAAAAATAGCCGTTTCAATAGCTTCTTGCACTGAGTGGTGATCTTTTTGTCGTTGCCAACCAACATAGTTAGACCCCTCATATTCTATTAGTATTTTATAACGCATCTTATCCTAATTTTAATAATCTCACTGATTTAAAAAATTCAGTAAAAGGTAGAATCTTTCCTCCAGCTTTTTGTAATAATGACACACTTATAGCACCACCCCCATCGCAAACGATAATAACGCCATTATCACTTATATGACCAGTGTGCTGAAAATTTAGCGCAACATCAGCTTTTAATAGTTTCACTCTTTCTGTTTTGATAACTCCAGTATTTAAATATTCTAATTGCATCTCACACCAGGCTCCTGGCATAAGTGATAGACCATTAATCTGTTGAGCTATCATCTCAGCGGACTGCTCCCAGTTTATTTTTGTCTCATCTTTAGATATTTTATTAGCATAAGTAATTCCCTTATCTGACTGAGGAACCAATAATAAATTACCTCTCTCAAGTAAATTTAACGCTTCTATGACCAATATAGATGCTTTTTGCACTAAAAGTTCTGATAATTCAGTCGCTGTAGTATTAGTTGTAATTTTTTGCTTAGCAGTTAAAGCTATATCTCCTGTATCTAAGCCTTGATCCATTTTCATAATCATAACGCCTGTTTCCTTATCACCTGCCATTATAGCGCGCTGTATAGGAGCAGCCCCCCGCCATCTAGGTAATAAAGATGCATGTATGTTATAACAACCTAAAGTTGGATTATCTAAAAAAAACCTTGGTAGCAATAGACCATAGGCAACTACTATAGCTACATCTATTTTTAAATCTGCAAATTGTTTTTTTATTTGGTCATCTTTAAGGCTAATAGGGGTAAAGATGGGTAGATTAAGTGTTTTAGCATATTGTACTACTGGTGACTCAATTAATTGTAAGCCCCTACGTCCAGCTGGTCGAGCCGGTTGTGAAAAAACAGCGCAAATATTATAGTTAGCCTGTACAATTGTTTTAAGTATCTCAGCGGCGAATACTGGAGTTCCCATAAAAGCAACACGTAAAGCCATTACTATAGCACCTTACCATTTTGCCGTTGTAATTTGTTAAATCTTTTAATAACCATATTTTTTTTCATTTTCGATAGGTGATCAACGAATAACAGTCCATCTAAGTGATCAATTTCATGTTGTATGCATGTAGCTAATAGTCCATCTACATCACATTCTACTTTTTGTCCTTTTGTATTAATATAAGACAATTTTATTTGAGCCGGTCTTTCTACTTCGGCCGTTACATTTGGTATTGATAAACAGCCCTCATTATAAATAGATCTTGTATCAGAAGAGTGAATTACAGTAGGATTTATAAAAATCCTTGGATCAGGATTTTGGTTATCCCCAATATCCACAACAATAACTCTTTGCAAAACTCCTATCTGCACAGCTGCTAAACCAATCCCCTGAGCACTATACATTGTATGCAACATATCATCAGCTAATGTTAGTATTTGCTGATCTACTTTTTCTACTGGCGTAGATATTCTTTTCAATATTGGGTCAGGTAAAACAATAATAGGTTTAATAGCCATTGCAATTTATATCCTTGATAAATATAATGTTTTTAACATAGTTAGTAAAATTATGGCAATTTATTTTTAATTGGTAGCGTAAAGTTTTAAAAGATGCAAGATGATTCCCTGGGACTTAAGAAGTTAAACAAATATGACATACATTGGATTCTAAGTATTTATGGTAGCGCGATAGGTGCAGGCATATTATTTTTACCAATTGAAAGTGGCATCGGCGGTTTATTAACATTTGTAATGCTTTTGGGCTTAGCATTTCCTACGACTTACTTATCACATAAATATCTTTCTTATCTTATTTTAAACAGCAAAAATAAAAATTACGATATTGTTTATGGCTTAACCCATTCTTTTGGCAAATATTTAGGCGGTTTTTTATTATTTTTATATTTTTTAGATGTATTTCCATTATTAATTATTTACGCTGTCTCACTCATCAATAACATTGATCATATATCCACTAATTTATTAAATATTACCACTCCTCCTGTTTGGATTTCTTTATTATTTATTACAAGCCTGTTATTACTGTTAGTTAATATAGGTAAAGATTTTATTGCTAAATTAATTAGCTTTTTAGTCGTTCCGTTAATTGTCTTTTTAGCAATCTTTTCTCTAGCTATTATCCCTTTTTGGAATGGAGCGATTTTTACAGATTTTTCTATCAGTAATATTAATATTCTAGAAAATAACAACCTTGTTAAATCTAGCTGGTTAACTATTTCCCTAATGATTTTTTCTTTTAGTTACTCTTTTATAGTATCACCTTTTGTCAGCTCTACCAAAAGTAGATATGGAGAGTTTGCAGATAAAAAAATAAATGACATTTTATTTTATGCAAGCCTATTAATCATAGCTACAGCTTTATTATTTGTCTTTAGTTGCGCTATGATTCTAACATCTACGGATTTTGCGTTAGTTAAAGAACAAAACATCAATATATTAGATTATTTTTCTCAAAAATTAGATAACCCTATTTTAAAATATACTTCTTCTATATTCGCATTTATAGCCATCTTTACATCTTTTGTAGGTTTATTATTAAGTGCTAAAGAATCTTTAGCAAACTTATTTTTAAAAATCTCCTCTAAAAAATATAATAATCCATTATCTACAATATTTCTCCTTTTGTTTATTTGCATAATATCCACTACCAATCCAAACATATTAAATATTATAGAATTCATAGAAGGACCTATAGTAGCAATTTTATTTTTTATCATGCCAACTTATGCATTATATAGAATTCCTCAATTAAAAAAATACCGTTCAGCTCCAACAGATATTTTCTTAATTATCATAGGTTTGCTAGCAATATCTACCTCATTTTCCTTCTTTACGTAAAGATTACTAACATATATTAAAAAATATTTGACCCTGACATTTTTTATAACTATCATAAAAGTTAGTTATAAAAGAGGAGAAAATATGAAAAAAGAAACTATAATTAAACCTTTACAGAAATGGAATAAGGTTGATACCGCTTGGGCTCTGAGCCTATACGGTACCGCTGTTGGGGCTGGTATATTATTTCTGCCAATTCAATTAGGGCTCGGAGGATTACTGCCCGTATTAATTATGGCAATCATTGCTTTCCCTATGGCGTTTTTATCTCACCGCAATGTTGCTAGAGTGGTACTAGCTGGTAAAAATGCTAATGATGATATTATTGATGTTACTAAACAAAATTTTAACAGTAGCTTTACTAATTTTTTTGCTATCTTATACTTTTTATCCGCATTTCCTATATTAATGATCTATGGGGTAGCTTTAACCAATAATGTCATAAATGTTATGGTAGAATTATTAGGCTGGTCTACACCTTCACGTTGGTGGATAGCTTTAGTAATTATTACTTTATTAACATTAGCGGTTAATTTTGGGAGAATAATCGTTATTAAAATTATGAGCTTTCTAGTTTTTCCACTAATAGCCTGTTTGTTTTTATTTTCCTTAGCTATGATTCCTCATTGGAATTCTGCCATTCTAGAAACATTATCTTTTAGTTATGTTGCACCAGTAGAAACTCATAATAGTTTAATTAAAGCATTATTATTATCATTTCCTGTTATGGCTTTTGCCTTTTATCATATGGTAGTGATTTCTGCATTTGCTTCCTCTAATAAAGAAATATACGGTGAAAATGCTGAAAGAAAAATATCAAAAACCTTAACACTAGCTGTTTCATTAATGGTATTCACAACGATCTTCTTTGTGGTTAGTTGTGTTATGGTTCTTAGCCCTGAACAATTGAACGAAGCTAAAATGGATAATATCAGTGTATTAGATTTTTTAGCTATAGTTTTACAAAATCCAGCAATTAAATATGTAGCTTCAGCCATTGCATTTGTTGCAGTTGCTACCTCTTTTTTAGGACATTATTTAGGAGCACAAGAAGCATTTAGATATTTTTTCAGTCACATATATAGACCTAAACAAGCAACTATTTCTAATGAAAAAATACAAATAGTAACTGCTATTATTATATTTATTTCTGTATGGTTAGCAGCAACTTATAACCCAAGCGTTGTTGCAACTATAGTGAATGTTTTAGGTCCAATATTGGCTTTTATCTTGTTTTTATTTCCTTTAATAGCAATCTACACCATACCTCAATTATATAAATATAAATCTTTAATACCAGATTTATTCATTGCATTAATAGGTCTAGGTTGTATGTATATTGCAGCAGTCTCGTTACTATAAAATACCAATTATAATGAGTATACTACTGGCTTACCTTTAGTATACTCATTATAAATTTGATAACTCTATCTAACAAATTTTATAGCAATCACTGTAAGTCACACACCACCTCAAATTAACTTCATATATTTACAATATTAGGAGATGTTATATTCACCAATATTATCACATACTTTTATTTTTAACTGACACTAAATAGGTATATTAAACTATAAAAAATTTAGCCTTAATATCCCTGTTTTTACTTAACCCTATTCTTATGAATAACCATATTAACAAATATAAGAAGATCAAATATGAAAAATACTCTAATAAATAAAAATTCTCAAAAATGGAATAAGATAGATACCGCTTGGACTTTAAGTCTATATGGTACCGCTATTGGTGCAGGAATATTATTTCTTCCAATCCAACTAGGATTAGGAGGATTATTACCAGTTGTAATTATGACTATTCTTGCTTTTCCTATAGCATTTTTTCCAGCTCGCAATGTAGCTAGAGTAGTACTAGCCGGTAAAAACATTAACGATGATATTATTGATGTCACTAAACAAAATTTTAGTAATGGATTTACCAGCTTTTTTGCTTTCTCATATTTTTTATGCGTATTTCCTATATTAATGATATACGGTATAGCAATAACTAATAATATTATAAATGTTATAGTAGAATTATTAGGCTGGTCTACACCTTCACGTTGGTGGATAGCCTTAGTAATTATTACTTTATTAACATTAGCGGTTAATTTTGGGCGAATAATCGTTATTAAAATTATGAGCTTTTTAGTTTTTCCACTAATAGCCTGTTTGTTTTTATTTTCCTTAGCTATGATTCCTCATTGGAATTCTACCATTCTAGAAACATTATCTTTTAGTTATGTTGCACCGATAGAAACTCATAATAGTTTATTTAAATCATTATTGGTAACATTCCCTGTTATAGCTTTTGCTTTTAATCATATCTTTGCAATTTCTGCATTTGCTTCATCTAATAGAGAAATGTACGGCAAAAATGCTGAAAGAAAAGCCTCAAAAACACTGGCGTTAGCAGTTGCATTAATGGTCTTCACAAGTATGTTCTTTGTGGTTAGCTGTGTTATGGTTCTTACTCCTGAACAATTGAACGAAGCTAAAATGGATAATATCAGTGTATTAGATTTTCTAGCTATAGTTTTACAAAATCCTATTATTAAATATATAGCTTCGGCCATTGCCTTTGTTGCAGTAGCAACCTCTTTTTTAGGGCATTATTTAGGAGCACAAGAAGCATTTAAATATTTTTTCACTCATATATATAGGCCTAAAACAATCCCTGTATCAGATAAAACAATAAAAATAGTAACTGCTATTGTTATATTTATGTCTGTATGGTTAGCAGCAACTTATAACCCAAGTGTTGTTGCCACTCTAGTTAATGTTGTAGGTCCAATATTAGCTTTTATATTATTTTTATTTCCTTTAATAGCAATCTACACCATACCTCAGTTATATAAATATAAATCTTTAATACCAGATTTATTCATCGCACTAATAGGTCTAGGTTGTTTATATATTGCAGCAGTATCGTTACTATAAAATACTAATTATAATGAGTATGCTACTGGCTTACCTTTAATATACTCATTATACATTCCATAACACTATCTAACAAATTCTATAGCAATCACGGTAATTCACACCAAACGCATGTCAACTTCATATAGTTGCAATATTAGGAAGGGTTATATTCACCAATACCTCGATATACTTTTATTTTTAATTAGCACTAAATAATTATATTAAACTATAAAATGCTTAGTCTTAATATACCGGTCTTTGTATATCCTTGTTCTTATCAAGAGCTATACTACCAAATAAAGGAGAGCACACATGAAAAATACTCCAATAAATAAAACTTCACAAAAATGGAACAAGATGAATACCGCTTGGACTTTAAGTCTATATGGTACCGCTATTGGTGCAGGCATATTATTCCTACCTATCCAATTAGGATTAGGGGGATTATTACCAGTTGTAATTATGACAATCATTGCTTTCCCTATGGCATTTTTATGTCATCGCAATGTAGCTAGAGTAGTACTAGCTGGTAAAAATGCTAACGATAATATTATTGATGTTACCAAACAAAATTTTAGCAATATCTTTACGAATTTTTTTGCTATATTATATTTTTTATACGCATTTCCTACACTAATAGTCTATAGTGTCGCAATAACTAACAATATTATAAATGTTATGGTCGAATTATTAGGCTGGTCTACACCTTCACGTTGGTGGATCTCGTTGTTAATTATTACGTCGTTAATATTATCCGTTAATTTTGGTAGAACACTCGTTATTAAAATTATGAGCTTTCTAGTTTTTCCACTAATAGCATGTCTATTTTTACTGTCACTAGCTATGATTCCATATTGGAATCAGCCAATCCTAGACACATTATCTTTTAGTTATGTCTCACCTATAGAAACTCATAATAGTTTATTAAAATCATTATTATTATCATTTCCGGTTATAGCTTTTGCCTTCAATCATATCGTTGTAATCTCTTCATTTGCTGCGGCTAATAAAGAAATGTACGGTAAAAATGCTGAAAGAAAAATATCAAAAACGCTGGCAATAGCAGTTGCCTTAATGGTATTCACAAGTATGTTCTTTGTATTAAGCTGTATTATAGTTCTTAGCCCTCAACAATTGGAAATGGCTAAAGTTGATAATATCAGTGTATTAGATTTTTTAGCTATAGTTTTACAAAATCCTATTATTAAATATATAGCTTCTGGTATCGCCTTTGTTGCAGTAGCAACCTCTTTTTTAGGACATTATTTAGGAGCACAAGAAGCATTTAAATATTTTTTCACTCATATATATAGGCCTAAAACAATCCCTGTATCAGATAAAACAATAAAAATAGTAACTGCTATTGTTATATTTATGTCTGTATGGTTAGCAGCAACTTATAACCCAAGTATTGTTGCTACTCTAGTTAATGTTGTAGGTCCAATATTGGCTTTTATATTATTTTTATTTCCTCTAATAGCAATCTATACAATACCGCAATTATATAAATATAAATCTTTAATACCAGATTTATTCATTGCACTAATAGGTCTAGGTTGTTTATATATTGCAGCAACATCATTATTATAACAATTAATTATAATGAATATACTATTGGATCGCCATTCGTATATTCATTATAATCTATGACAACTACTTACTATCTAACAAATGTCTACTAATTACTATAATTACATATCAAAGCCAAAAATAAGTGCTTGTTATTTTTAATAATAGAAGGTCTTTTCTACTATTATTCTGTTCACCTCACTCCATATAATTTTATTTTTTAACTAACATTAAAATTAATTATAGTAATTTATAAAAAAATGTTTTAAGCTTAATCTCCCGGTCTTTGTATATACTTACTCTTATCAAGACCTATACTACCAAGTAAAGGAGAACTACCATGCCAAATACTCCAATAAATAAACCTTTACAAAAATGGAATAAAGTTGATACTGATTGGACTTTAAGTATATATGGTACCGCTATCGGTGCAGGCATATTATTCTTACCTATTCAATTAGGATTAGGAGGATTATTACCAGTTTTAATTATGACAATCATTGCTTTCCCTATTGCATTTCTTCCAGCTCGCAATGTAGCTAGAGTAATACTAGCTGCTAAAAATGATAATGATGATATTATTGACGTTACTAAACAAAATTTTAGCAAAGGATTTACTAATTTTTTTGCTTTCGCATACTTTTTATGCGTCTTCCCTATATTAATGATATATGGTGTAGCTTTAACAAATAATATTATCAATGTTATGGTAGAGTTATTAGGATGGTCTAGCCCATCACGTTGGTGGCTAGCTTTATTAATTGTTTCATCATTAATATTATCTGTTAGCTGTAGCCGAATAATAGTCCTTAAAATTATGAGCTTTTTAGTTTTTCCACTAATAGCAGCTCTATTTTTATTTTCACTAGCAATAATACCATATTGGAATTATGATATACTAAACACGTTATCTTTTAGTTATGTTTCACCTATAGAAACTCATAATAATTTATTTAAAGCATTATTGGTATCATTACCTATTATAGCTGTTGCTTTTAATCATATCTTTGCAATTTCTTCATTTGTTTCCTCTAATAGAGAAATGTACGGTAAAAATGCTGAGAGAAAAATCTTAAAAACCCAAAAGTTAGCTATTTCCTTAATGGTATTCACAAGTATGTTCTTTGTATTCAGTTGTATTATGGCACTTAGCCCTAAACAATTGGAAATGGCTAAAATTGATAATATCAGTGTATTAGATTCTTTAGCTATAGTTTTACACAATCCTATTATTAAATATATAGCTTCTGGTATTGCCTTTGTTGCAGTAGCTAGCTCTTTTTTAGGGCATTATTTAGGGGCACAAGAATCATTTAAATATTTTTTCACCCACATTTATAAACCTAAAACAATGAGAATATCCGACAAAACAATACAATTATTAACTGCTATTACAATGTTTATTGCCATATGGCTAGCAGCTACTTACAATCCAAGCATTATTGCAACTATAGCTAATATTATAGGTCCAATGATAGCATTTATACTATTTTTATTTCCTCTAATAGCAATATATACCATACCTCAATTATATAAATATAAATCTTTAATACCAGATTTATTCATTGCTTTAATAGGGGTAGCTTGTATGTATATTGCAATAGTATCATTACTATAAATACCAATTATAATGAGTATACTACTGACTTACATTTAGTATACTCATTATAAATTTAATAGTTACTATCTAACAAATATCTACTAATAACTGTAATGACATATCACAAACCAAGATAATTGATTATTATCTTTAAGAGCAGAAATAGCAGAACGTATTTTCTACTATCATTCTATTCACCTAACTCCATATAATTATTTTTTAGCTAACACTAAAAATAATTATAGTAATTTATAAAAAAATGCTTTAGGCTTAATATCCCTGTTTTTACTGTCCCTGTTCTTACCAAGAACTATAATAACAGGTATAAGGAGACTATACATGGAAAATACTCCAATAAATAAACCTTCACAAAAGTGGAATAATGTTGATACTGCCTGGACACTAAGTCTGTATGGTACAGCTATTGGTGCCGGCATATTATTTCTTCCTATCCAAATAGGATTGGGAGGATTGTTACCTGTTTTAATTATGACACTCATTGCTTTCCCTATGACATTTTTGTCTCACCGCAATGTTGCTAGAGTGGTATTAGCTGGTAAAAATGATAATGATGATATTATTGATGTTACTAAACAAAATTTTAGTAAAGGATTTACTCATTTTTTTGCTAGCATCTATTTTTTTGCTATTGTGCCCGTAATAATGATTTATGGTATCTCGCTGACTAATAATATTTTAAATGTTTTAGTAGAATTATTAGGCTGGTCTACACCATCACGTTGGTGGATCGCTTTATTAATTGTTTGCTTACTATTATTATTAGTTAATTTTGGTAAAGAGTTGACTATTAAAATCATGAGCTTTTTAGTTTTTCCACTAATAACATTTTTGTTTTTCTTTTCATTGGCTATGATTCCTCGCTGGGATTTAGCAATG
This sequence comes from Bartonella sp. DGB1, assembly GCF_041345015.1. NCBI lineage: Bacteria > Pseudomonadati > Pseudomonadota > Alphaproteobacteria > Hyphomicrobiales > Bartonellaceae > Bartonella > Bartonella sp. DGB1. Next base: position 134,904 of record NZ_CP166769.1, on the reverse strand, counting down.
TTAGACACATTATCTTTTAGTTATGTTTCATCAGTGGAAACTCACAATAGTTTATTTAAAGCATTATTAGCATCATTTCCGGTTATGGTTTTTGCCTTTTATCATATGGTAGTCATTTCTGCATGTACTATCAATTATAAAGAGGCATACGGCAAAAAGGCTGAAAAAAAAATCTCAAAAACGCTAGCGTTAGCTGTTGCATTAATGGTACTTACGGCTAGTTTTTTTGTCTTTAGCTGTGCGATGGTACTTGAACCTAAGGAATTATTAATAGCAAAAAATAATAATGTAAGTGTGTTAGATTATTTAGCTGTATTTTTACACAATCCAGCTATTAAATATATGGCGTCCGCTATTGCATTTGTTGCCGTTGTAACTTCTTTTATAGGTAATTATTTAGGTTTACAAGAAGCATTTAAATATTTTTTCACTAACATCTATAAACCTAAGACAATGACTGTTTCAGATAAAACAATACAAATATTAACTGCATTGACTGTTTTTGTTTTAGTATGGACATCAGCTACTTATAATTTAAGTATTGTTGCTACTATGATGAATCTTGTAAGTCCAATGTTAGCTTTTATGCTATTTTTATTTCCTTTAATAGCAATCTACACTATGCCTAATTTACACAAATATAAATCTTTAATACCGGATTTATTCCTTGCAATAATAGGCGTCGGTTGTATGTATATTGCAATAGTATCATTACTATAAAATAATAATTATAATGAGTATATTAAGTGTAAATCAATAATATACTCATTATAAATTCAATAACCTAATTTAATAAATTTCTATCTCTGTAATCACATTCACAACACAAATAATTACCTATTGTTTGCCGTGTTAAAAAGGCTTTTCTATAATCTTTATATTTACTAATATTTCCTTACTATTATGAAGATATTTATATTATTTTAGTTTATAAAATTAAAACTAAAATAATTATAGTAATTTATAAAAAAATATTTTAGTATTACTGTCCCTGTTCTTGTAGAGAACAATAATAACAAGTATAAGGAAAATAATACATGGAAAAGACTACAGTAAATAAATCTTTTAAAAAATGGAATAATCTTGATACCGCTTGGGCCTTAAGTTTGTATGGCACAGGTATTGGCGCGGGCATATTATTTCTACCTATTCAAGCAGGATTAGGAGGATTACTACCCGTTTTGATTATGACCATTATTGCTTTTCCATTGACTTTTTTAACACACCGCAATGTAGCTAGATTTGTATTAGCCGGTAAAAATGCTAGCGATGATATTATTGAAGTTACTAAACAAAATTTCAACCGGGGCTTTACTAATTTTTTTGCTAGTATTTACTTTTTCTCTATTTTTCCAATAATAATGATTTTTGGTATCTCTTTAACTAACAATGTTATAAATGTTTTGGTAGAATTGTTAGGCTGGTCTAGCCCATCACGTTGGTGGATCGCTTTATTAATTGTTTCAGCGCTAATATTATTAGTTAATTTCGGTAAAGATATAACTATTAGAATCATGAGCTTTTTAGTTTTTCCTTTAGTAGGATTTTTGTTTTTATTCTCGTTAGCAATGATTACTCACTGGGATTCTAACATCCTAAACACATTATCCTTTAGTTATGCCTCACCGATAGAATCGCATAATAGTTTATTTAAAGCGTTATTGCTATCATTCCCGGTTATAATTTTTGCCTTTTATCATATGGTAGTGATTTCTGCATTTACTGTAAGTTATAAAGAAAACTACGGTCAACATGCTGAAAGAAAACTCTCAAAAACATTATCGTTAGCAGTAGTATTAATGATAATTACCGCTAGTTTTTTTCTTTTCAGTTGTGTGATGGTACTTGAGCCTAGAGAATTATTAGTAGCAAAAACTAATAATGTAAGTGTATTAGATTATTTAGCTGTATATCTAAAAAATCCAGCTATTAAATATATGGCTTCAGCGGTTGCATTTGTTGCAATTATAACTTCTTTCATAGGCACCTATTTCGGAGCACAAGAAGCGCTTAAATATTTCTTTTCTAATATCTATAGACCTAAAACAATGACTGTGTCAGATAAAACAATAAAAATTATAACAGCATTAACTGTTTTTATTTTAGCGTGGACAGCAGCCACTTATAATTTAAGCATTGTTGCTACTATGGTAAATATTTTAGTTCCAATATTCGCTTTTATGCTATTTATATTTCCTCTAATAGCAATCTACACTATACCTACATTATATAAATATAAATCTTTTATCCCGGATTTATTCATTGCAATAACCGGTATCACTTGTATATATATTGCAATAATATCCTTATTGTAAAAATATCGATTATAACGAATATTACTACTAAATCTTTCTTAGTATATTCGTTATAAACTCTTTTCTGCTGACCTTTTATTCACTATCTTTGCTTACTTATTATAAAGATATAGGTAATATATACATTATTTTGTTTTTTAAAAAATTAAAACTAAAATAATTATAGTAATTTATAAAAAAATATTTTAAGCTTAATATCATTAGTCTAGCAAGAACAATAAGAAAAGCACCGAAAATGACCATGGAAAATACTCCAATAGAGCAACCCTTTCAAAAGTGGAATAATTTTGATACTGCTTGGACTTTAAGTCTATATGGTACAGCTATTGGGGCAGGTATATTATTTCTTCCAATCCAATTAGGGTTAGGAGGATTGTTACCGGTTTTAATTATGAGTATTATTACTTTTCCTTTGATCTTTTTTGCGCACCGCAATGTAGCAAGATTTGTATTAGCTGGTATAAAAGCTAGTGATGATATTATTGAAGTTACTAAACAAAATTTTAGTAGTAGATTTACTAATTTTTTTGCTACTATCTATTTTTTATCTATTTTTCCAATAATAATGATTTATGGAATAGCTTTAACTAATAATATTTTAAATGTTCTAGTAAAATTATTAGGCTGGTCTACACCATCACGTTGGTGGATAGCTTTATTAATTATTTCGTCACTAATCTTATTAGTTAATTTCGGAAAAGAAATCACTATTAAAATCATGAGTTTGTTAGTTTTCCCACTAATAGCATTTTTATTTTTATTTTCAGTAGCTATGATTCCTAATTGGAATTTTGCAATTTTAGAAACACTCTCTTTTAGTTATGTCTCACCGATAGAATCGCATAATAGTTTATTTAAAGCGTTATTGCTATCATTTCCTATTATGGTGTTCGCCTTTAATCATATGGCTGTAATTTCTTCATTTACTGTAAGTTATAAAGAAAAATATGGTAAAATTGTTGAAAGAAAAATATCAAAAACTCAAATATTAGCAGTTGCATTAATGGTATTTACGGCCGCTTTTTTTGTTTTCAGCTGTGTGATGGTGCTTGGACCTAAAGAATTATTCATAGCAAAAACTAACAATGTAAGTGTATTAGATTATTTAGCCATATATTTACACAATCCAGCTATTAAATATATAGCTTCAGCTGTTGCATTTGTTGCGGTTGTAACTTCTTTCATAGGTGTATATTTTGGAACACAAGAAGCCCTTAAATATTTTTTTACTTGCATCTATAAGACTAAAACAATAACTGTTGCAAATAAAACAATAAAAATCTCAACTGCGGTAACTGTTTTTATTTTGGTGTGGGCATCAGCTACTTATAACCTAAGTATTATTGCTACATTATTAAATATTTTAGGTCCAGTGCTAGCTTTTATGCTATTTATATTTCCTCTAATAGCAATCTACACTATACCTACATTATATAAATATAAATCTTTTATCCCGGATTCATTCATTCTTATAATAGGATTATGTTCTATGTATATTGCAGTAGTATCGTTATTTTAATAAAGCCATTGCTGGATTTTCCAGTAGTACATAATCACATGAGGTGGTAATATGATAAGTGTTTTAGATATTTTTAAAATTGGTATAGGTCCTTCTAGTTCACACACCGTAGGTCCTATGAAAGCAGCCTATGAATTTATTAATCTTTTAGCACAAGAGAATAAATTAACTAACACCACTGAAATATATGTAAAATTACATGGTTCTTTATCTCTCACCGGCAAAGGGCATGCTAGTGATAAAGCTGTGATTTTAGGGTTAGCAGGTAACTTACCAGATAATGTTGATGTAGAAAATATTGATAATTTTCTAACTAAAGTTAATAATGAAAAAATTCTACCGTTATTAAACAACCAAAAAACTATATGTTTCTCCCCTGAGAAACATATAGAATTTTGTAATGATAATTTACCCTTGCATGAAAATGGTCTAATTTTTTATGCTTTTTGTGATAATAAAAAATTATTGCAAAAAACTTATTATTCTATTGGAGGAGGATTTATTACTACTGAGGAAGATTTTAATAAAGAACAAAGTATCTCTTTTAATTTTCCTTATCCTTTTCAATCTGCATCTGATTTAACAAAACATTGCTTATCTGAAAATATATCATTAAGCGAATTGGTCATGAGAAATGAATTATCTCTCCGAAGCCAAGAAGAAATTGAATTATATTTTCAAAAAATATGGCTCACTATGCAAGAAGCAATCCAAAGAGGGCTATCTACTCCTGGTTATTTACCTGGTTGCCTTAAATTACCACGGCGTGCTAATAGTTTGTTGCAACAATTACAAACAGAACAAAAATCATCAGACCCAATGCAACTGCTTGACTGGCTTAACTTATTTGCTTTTGCTGTTAGTGAAGAAAATGCTGCAGGAGGACGTATAGTTACCTCACCTACTAATGGCGCTTGTGGAATTATCCCTGCCGTTTTAAATTATTACAACCAATTTATTGAACCTTTAAATACATTTAAACTTACAGAGTTTTTCTTAGTATCTGGTGTAATAGGAGTATTATACAAAATGAATGCCTCTATTTCAGGTGCTGAAGTAGGCTGTCAAGGAGAAGTTGGTGTTGCCTGTTCCATGGCCGCAGCTGGATTAACTCACTTATTAGGTGGCAATATTTATCAAATAGAGATAGCTGCTGAAATAGCGATGGAACATCACTTAGGAATGACATGTGATCCTGTTGCGGGATTGGTTCAAATTCCTTGTATTGAACGTAATGCTATTGCAGCAGTAAAAGCTTATAATGCGACACGTATGGCTTTACGCAGAACTAGTGATCCTAGAGTGAATTTAGATCAGGTCATAATTACTATGTATGAAACTGGTAAAGATATGCATACTAAATACAGAGAAACTTCAATAGGCGGTTTAGCAAAAACCATAAATCAATGCGGTTAAATAGAGAAAATTTATGCTAGGATATCCTGATATTTCTTTAAATATTATTCACTTGATCATTTTACTGATGATTTCTTTTATCATAGGCTTAGCATTATCTTGGCTTGTGAATTATTTACGAAATAATAGTAAAAAAGAAATAGATAAATTATTGACCTCTCATCAAGAATTAGAATATCAACTAAAAGCTATTAATAATAACTTTCAATCTAGCCAACATTTTTTTGATAAAAAAATACAAGATAATTTTTCTGGAATCACTCAACAGTTACATGAAAATTTTCATAAACAAGCAAAATTCCAATACCAGCATATGAGTAATCTACAAGAAAAACTAGGTATAATAGATAACGCCCAAAAAAATATCCAATCTTTAGCTAGTGAAGTAGTACAATTACAACATATTCTCTCTAATAAACATACGCGAGGTACGTTTGGACAAGGTAGAATGGAAGCATTAATTTGTGACGCTTTACCTAACAATCTCTATAAATTTCAACATACTTTATCAAATGGAAGTCGTCCAGATTGTATAATCAAATTACCTAACGGCCCTTGTTTAATTATTGATGCTAAATTTCCTTTAGAGTCATGGCACAAATTTCGCTCTCTTACTGACGAAAAAGAAATACAATTAGCCTATAAACAATTTTCTCGTGATATGATAAAACATATAACAGATATATCTGACAAATATCTAATAACTGGAGAAACATATGACTCAGCTTTTATGTTTATACCATCTGAATCCATTTTTGCTGATATCCAAGAATATTACCAAGATATAGTTCAACGAGCTTATAAAAACCGGGTAATTATTGTTTCTCCTTCTTTATTATTATTATCAATACAAGTTATTCAATCAATGTTTAAAGACGCTCGTATGAATGAGCAAGCGTTGCTGATACAAATAGAAGTAGAAAAAATGGCAAAAGATATCTCACGGTTAGACGAAAGAGTACAAAAATTAGCGTCACATTTTCACCTTACAACCAAAGATATTGATGAGATTCTAATATCCACCAAGAAGATAACTAAAGCTAGCGATAAAATAATGACTAAAGATCTAACTTTAGAAACCTCAGATACATCAACAAATAAATTACTTTTACAAACTGAATCTATTGACAAATAATAAAAAAATTTACTAATGATATATTAATAATAAACCATGGATATGCATATATATGTTTAAAAGCAAAGGCTTTAGATTAAAATATTTACTATTATATATGCTATTATCCGCTTGTGCGAGTGTGCCTGCTGATAAAAATGATATTTGCTCTGTATTAATACAAAAAAATGGATTGCTAGTTAATTGGGAAAAAGCAAGCAAATCAGCAGCTATGACGCATAAAATTGATTTAGAACTTATTTTAGCAACTATATTTATAGAATCTAGTTTTAATTCCTATGCAAAACCACAAAGAACCAAAGTCTTAGGCTTTATTCCTTGGAAACGGCTTTCTTCAGCATATGGTTATGCACAAGCATTAGATAGTAGTTGGAAAGATTATATAAAGGACACTGGTCGTATTTATGCAGATAGGCACAATTTTTATGATGCAACAGATTTTATAGCTTGGTATTATAGGAAATCAATTGACCGTCATAATATTAAGCCTAAAGATTATAAATCACTATATATTACCTATCATCTAGGCAATAATAGCCCTACTCATTTACGGAAAAATATACCTGAACACATAATGAAAACCGCACAACGTTTAGACAATTTAACCAAAAATTACTCATCTCAATTATATAAATGTGGCATATTGTAACTTATTATGAATATTAACTCCCTCAATCACAAAAGCACTTTAATTGGTGTTATACTTATTTTAATTGGTTATTTTTTATTTTCCTTAAACGATGCTTTAAGCAAAGTTCTTTTACAAACTTTTACCCTAGGGCAATTATTATTTTTTCGATCAATTGGCTCTGCAATTATCTTAGCACCTATAATAGCTTACGAAGGTAAAACAGGATTTTTTAGCCTAAAACCAATGTGGGCACACGTTAGTAGATTATTTTGCGCCACTCTTGATACTATCTGTTTTTACATAGCCGTGATGTTTTTACCACTTACAGATGTTCTCACATTTTATATGGCCGGACCAATCTATGTAACAATTATTTCACATTTTTTTCTAAATGAATTAATGGGGTGGCGGAGATGGGTAGCTATCTTAATAGGTTTTATTGGTGTTATCATTACCTTAAATCCTACAGGAGCTAATTTCTCTTATTATTCTATATTCGCTTTAATTAGCGGTCTTTCCTTTGCATTATTAATAGTTTTAAATCGAATTCTCCAAACCTCCAGAGATAGCGTCATGGTTTCTTGGCAAAATATTGTTGCTTTAGTTATAGGTGCTATATTATGTCTCTTTTCATGGACCCCCCTTAATACCACAGGTGTGATATATATTTTAATATTTGGTACCATAGCATGTAGTGGACATATTCTAATTTCTAAATCATTAAAATATATCCCTGCTACACTAGCGGCCCCTATGCAATATACAATATTAATATGGGCTATTCTATTTGATTATTTATTTTTCCATCATCAAGTGGAAGCCCATGTAATATTAGGCGCGGCTATTATTATTTCATCAAATTTATTTTTAATATATCGCCGTAAAAAAGTTACAAATAAAATTGATAAAAGTATATCTCAACCTGGATTATAAGTTATTATTTTCTAGTTTTTCTCTGTCTAATTTACGCATTCTTTCAGTAGCAGATTTTAATTGACCACAAGCAGCCATTATATCTCTGCCTCGAGGAGTTCTAATTGGACAAGCATATCCAGCATTGTTAACTATGTCAGCAAATAGCTCTATTTGCTGCCAGTCTGAACATTGATAATCTGTACCAGGCCATGGATTAAAAGGTATTAAATTAATTTTTGCGGGCACACCTTTTAATAATTTAACTAAAGCTTTAGCATCCTCTATCGAATCATTAACATTTTTAATCATTACATATTCAAATGTGATTTTTCTGGCATTACTAACGCCGGGGTAATTTTTGCAAGCCTCGATTAACTGCTTTAAAGGATATTTTTTATTTATAGGAACTAAAATATCACGTAATTCATCTTTTACAGCATGTAATGAAATAGCTAACATTACACCTATTTCCTCACCCGTACGAATAATATTAGGAACCACTCCTGAAGTAGATAAAGTAATACGTCTTTTTGATAAAGACAACCCGTCTCCATTGGCCGCTATTAATAAAGCTTTTTTAACATTATCAAAATTATATAAGGGCTCTCCCATACCCATCATAACTATATTTGTTATTTTACGTTTTTCTTGCGGAACGAATGAACCAACTGACGCTTGAATATCAGGAAAATCTCCTAAAAAATCTTTTGCGACCATAATTTGCATTAATATTTCTTCTGCATTTAAATTACGCACCATACGTTGCGTTCCTGTATGACAAAAAGAGCAAGTCAAACTACAGCCAACCTGACTAGAGATACATAATGTTCCTCTATCTTCTTCTGGTATAAATACAGTTTCTACTTCTACTGGTTTACCAGCTCCTCTAGCAGGAAATTGTAACAACCATTTTACTGTACCATCTTTAGATATTTGTTGACTAACAATATCCGGTCTAGTTAAAGAAAATTTTTCATTTAATAATAGACGTAGCTCTTTAGATAAATTAGACATATTGAGAAAATCTTTCATTCCTCTCACATATATCCAATACCATAATTGAGTTACGCGCATATTAAAATGTTTATCCTCTATGCCAATCTCGGATAAAAGATATTTAATTTCTTCTTTTGTTAAGCCGATCAAAGACGGTTTTTCTAGTATATTCTGGGTATTAGTTTGCATAATTAGCGACATCTTACTTAGTAAGTTAATTTAAAATCAGTTATTATACACATATTTTTTTAAATTTCTATGTGTTTCTAAAGTAATTTAGTAGCAAACATACTATAATAAAATAAATTAATCTCGAAACTTTTACCAAATTATAGCAGTTTAAATATAAAATATCTTTTCTGAAAGGTAAAAAATGTCTGTTGCACAATCTTTAAAAGTTATTGTTCCTATTAAAAGAGTAGTAGACCCAAATATAAAAGTTCTAATTAAAGATGATGGACAAAGCTTAGATATAGAACATGTTAAAATGTCTATCAATCCTTTTGATGAAATAGCCTTAGAAGAAGCAATTCGCCTAAAGGAACAAGGCTTAACTAGAGAGCTTATAGCTGTATCTATCGGAGGAGAAAAAAATACAGATATACTACGTAATGCTTTAGCAATGGGCGCTGATAGAGCTATCCATATATTGACCGAACAACAAACTGAACCCCTATTAATAGCAAAGATACTTAAAAAAATAGTAGAAGAAGAGCAAGCTGATCTAATATTAATGGGAAAACAAGCTATTGATGATGACGCTAATCAAACAGGACAAATGTTAGCCGCTCTACTGGATATTGCACAAGCCTGCCAAGCTAGTGACATAAAAATAGATGGCTCTCAAGTAAATGTTAAAATGGAAGTGGATAATGGACAGCAAGAAATAGCTATAAATTTGCCGTGCGTTATCACAGTTGATTTACGTCTAAATCAACCTAGATTTATCTCTCTAATGCAAATAATGAAAGCAAAAAAACAACCTATAACAACTATTAACCTAGATGATATGCAAATTAAGCACACTCCAAATTATCACATAATTGCTGTTAATGCCCCCCCTAAAAGAGGAGCTGCTACCATGGTTAATGATATTGATGAATTATTAGATTTTATAAAGCAACGTGATATAACATTAGGTATTTAAGGTTTTTTTATGTCTCTTTTACTCTTAGCTCACCACCAAAATAACAAATTATCTAACCAAACATTAGCTTCACTTACAGCAGCTACAAAATTATCTAATAAAATTGACTTATTAATAGTTGGTCATCAAATTCTAGATATAGTTGCAGAAGCACGTCTATACCCGCATATCAATCAAATATTAACGGTAGACAATGAATCATTTGCTAATATAATGGCAGAAGATTTATCTGATTTATTAGTGACTTTAATACAAGAAAATAACTATAAATATTTAATATCTCCTACGGTAAGTTATGCAAAATTTGCTTTTCCCCGTGTAGCAGCAAAATTTGATGTAGCACAAATCTCTGACGTAATAGCTATTTTAGATAAAGATACCTTTCAACGACCAAGTTATGCCGGAAATATAATAGAAACAATAAAATCACTAAATAACCTTAAAATTTTAACAATACGTGCTACAACCTTTGACAAAATGCAACAAATTGCTAACCATACGACACCAATTAAAGAAATAAAATTTGAGACTAATAATTATCTATCTAAATTCATAGCTAATGAAACTTCTCATAATAAAGATATAGATTTACAAAGTGCTGATATTATTATCTCTGGCGGTAGAGGTTTAGAAAGTAAAGAAAATTTCACCAAGTTACTACAACCATTAGCAGTAAAGCTCAACGCCGCAATTGGCGCCTCTAGAGCCGCAGTAGACCTTGGATATGCTCCAAATGAATGGCAAATAGGTCAAACTGGTAAAATAGTTGCACCAACTTTATATATAGCGGTTGGTATTTCTGGTGCTATCCAGCATATTGCCGGTATCTGTGATGCTCAAATAATTGTAGCCATTAATAAAGATAAAGATGCTCCTATATTTGAATATGCTGATTGTGGATTAGTAGGAGATCTATTCGAGATATTGCCAAAATTACAAAATAAATTAGCTTAATAATAATTAAGCTAATTTATAGTTATAATATAATTATTGGTTTAAAGTCTTAGTCTCCTATTGGTAAAACCACTCTACCCAATTTTTCATTAAGTAGCTCAGCCATAGCCAAATAAATAGCACTAGCTCCACAAACAAGACCCTCATATCCAGCAATCTTGCCTATAAATGGACTATGTAAATAATCACCTAAAGCTAATAAGAAGAATAATATAGTTAAAGTTGCAAATATAAAACGTAATACAAAATTTGCACCTCTAGTACCTATGAATAAAAATAAGGTAAATAAACCCCATATAAATAAATAAGCTGACATAGCAGATAAACTAGCAGCTCCTACTTTTTCATTAGCGGGGAAATACCAAATTATAACTAGAGTTAACCAAAAAAAGCCATAAGAAGTAAAAGCAGTAGCAGGAAACACTTCATTACGTTTGTAAGAGATAATTCCCGCAACTATTTGCGCTAATCCTCCATAACAAAGCCCCATTGCTAACACCGTCATCGTCAAAGGCAAAAAACCTGCATTATGCAGGTTAAGTAACACTGTTGTCATACCAAAAGCTGCTAGACCTAGCGGGCCTGGGTTTGCTAAGGAATTCTCTTTCATCTTATTCTCCCAAATAAATTTACAGATACCTACATTATATAATTATTCCATATATTATACAAGAGATAAAATATAGTAACTATTATCACTCTTTTTTAAAAAACAGATGACAATCATTAATTATATAACTATATTAAATATATAATTTTATATTAGGTCGTATAATAAAGTAAAGATTAATTATGTATTATGATATTCGTTCCCTACGACAATTTTATCAATCAGCGTTAGGCCAAAAAACTATTAAAATATTACAAAAAGTTATTAAAGATAGTTATCCACCTCACAAAAATGATGTTATCATAGGATTAGGTTATACTCCTCCTTATTTAAATGATTTAACTAAATTAGGAAAAATTATTATCCCCCTAATGCCTGCTTATCAAGGCGCTGAGACTTGGCCAACGGCTTATAAAAATTGCACTATGTTAGTTGACGAAACAAAATTACCTTTAAATGATGAAACTGTTGATTATGTGCTATTAATACATATGCTCGAAACGGCTAATGATGAAAATAAACTATTACAAGAAATTTGGCGCATCTTAAAACCTTCTGCAAGAGTAATTATTATTGTCCCGCATCGACTAAGTTACTGGATTAATAGAGAAGAAACACCATTTGGAAATGGTCGACCTTATAGTTTTAATCAAATAAAAAAATTATTATATGATAATAATTTTTCTTCTATAAAAATTAAAGAATCTTTATATAAAATGTTTAATTATCCGTGGTTACCAGAAAGTTGGCTAACTAAGATAAAATATTTTCTACCTATTTTTGGCGGCGTATTAATAATAGAAGCAGAAAAAAGCTTATTACAGCCTATAACAGAAAAAAGTAAATTTATTAGGAAAACCTCTCCTAAATATTTATTTCCTATCCAAGGGTAAATTATTAGCTAACCGATATAATCTTAAATTATAATATCAGTTAATCCTGCTAAATTACATATATCTCGCCATTCTTGCTCAGTTACCGGTTGTACAGATAAACGTGTATGTTTAACCAGAGCCATATTAGCAAAACGCCCATCTGATTTAATTTCTTTTAGGGTAACAGCTCTAGGTAAATCCATATAGGCTATTAACTCCACACACTCCCACCTTTTATCATCTGTAGTTGGATCTTGTTTAGCAATAGCAGAAACTTCAGCTATACCAACTATTTCTTTACCAATATTAGAATGATAAAAAAATACTTTTTCACCCAATTGCATTAACCGCATATAATTACGAGCCGTGTAGTTACGTACTCCACTCCAAGCTTCGCCAGTTTTACCTTTTGCTTTTTGTTGTTGCCAAGACCAGACATCCGGTTCAGATTTTACTAACCAATAAGCCATATTAATTTAAATTATTCTTAGTTAAACGCCATGGATTTATAATTATTTTTTCAAATAAATTAGCTTCAGTATAAGGATCCATTTTTATTAATTGTTCTAATTCTGCTCTATTTTCAACTTCATAAATTAATAAGGAGCCAATGGGTTGACCTTCATCATCTAAAAATGGTCCGGCTAATTTTAACTTTTCTCCACAAGACTCTAAAAATTCTAAATGTTTTGATCTTAATTCGTTACGTTTCTCTAAATGATTGATTTTATCATAAGCAATAACCGTGAATAACATTAATCTTCCCTTTTCAATGGACGGTCAAGCAATAATGCTACCGCTTGTTTAATATTTATTTCATTTTCTAATAATTTTGCAACCGTTTTTGTGATTGGAGCATCTATATTTTTTTCCTCACAGATTGTAGCAGCAATTTTAGCAGTCGCTACACCTTCTGCTAATTTTAGCTGTTTTAAATCACAATCTCTAGCTAAAGCAACACCATATAAATAATTTCTTGATTGAGCAGATGAGCAAGTTAAAATTAAATCCCCTAATCCAGATAAACCCATAAATGTCTCCTTACGTCCTCCTAAACAGACACCTATTCTACGTAACTCAATAAAGCCTCTAGTAATCAAAGCTGCTTGAGCACTTAATCCTAAATTATACCCCATTATCATACCCGTAGCTATTGCTAAAATATTTTTTAATGCCCCCCCTAATTCTACACCGCGAACATCATCACTAGAATATACTCTAAAATAAGCCCCTGATAATATTTTTGCTAAATTTTCGGCTAATGTTAGCGAATCAGCAGCTATAGTTACAGCTACTGGAACATTTTGCACCACATCACACGCAAATGAAGGACCTGACAAAATCGCAAAAACTTGATTCGGTAAAATATCTTTAACGATTTGTGACATACTTCGACCGCTCTCTTGATCAATACCTTTAGAGCAAATTACTAATGGTGTATTACAAGGTATAAAGGTCTTTATTTTAGTTAGAAAATTTACCATTTCTTGAGCAGGTATCACTAATAATAAACAATCCTTATTTTGTACAATTTGCTCCAAATCATCACCGGCTTTCAAACTAGAAGGTAGAATACAATCCGGTAAATAAACAGAATTTTTATGTTGTTGATTAATTTCTGTTAGAATTTTTTTATTTCTGGCATATAAAGTTACCTCATGTCCAATGATAGACTGTCTAGCAGCGATAGCTGTTCCCCAAGCTCCGCCACCTAATACGGCAATTTTTTTAACTATTCTCATGCTTTTGCACCTTTTCTCCCGAATCCAATTATAGGTCTTGATTTTTGATCTAAAGGCCATCGTGATTTTGGCGCAAAATCTAGAGAGTGAGTAATATTATTTGCAAAATATTGTGCCGCCGTCCAAGCTATCATGACAGCATTATCTGTACATAACTTTGGTTCAGGTACAATAAAATTAAAATTATATTTATTAGCTAATATTTTTAAGGAATCTCTAATAACTTGATTGGAAGCTACACCACCAGATATTACAAAATTATATGATGCAAGATTAGGGTATTGGTGTTGAAACTCTTTAAATGACAATAAACAACGTTCATTTAAAATTTCTACTATTACCTGTTGGAAAGAAGCACAAATATCGGCAATATCTTTTTGACTTAAAGGTTGCAATTGCTCTATCTGTCGTCTTACAGCGGTTTTTAAGCCTGAAAAAGAAAAATCTAATCTTTTCTCGCCCCATAATGGTTTAGGAAAATCAAAACGGGTAGGATCTCCATTTTTAGCCATTTGTTCAATAGCTACACCACCAGGATATTCTAATCCCAATAATTTAGCAGTTTTGTCGAAAGCTTCACCTAAAGCATCGTCAATAGTTGTACCTAATCTTTGATAATCACCTAAAGAATTAATAATCAAAGATTGCGTATGTCCACCTGATACTAACAATAACAAATAAGGAAAATCTACTTTATTTGTTAAAGTTGCAGTTAAGGCGTGTCCTTCCAGATGATTAACCGCAATGAATGGTTTATTACAAGCTAAACTTAAAGATTTCGCGGTCATAAGTCCTACAATTAGTCCACCAACGAGACCGGGGCCCGCTGTAGCAGCAAAAGCGTCAATTTGTTCTAACTGTAAATTAGCTTCAGATAAAGCATCTTTAATCATATTATCTAACACAGGTAAATGAGCCCTAGCAGCAATTTCAGGAACAACTCCTCCATAGGGCGCATGAATCTTAATTTGACTATAAATTATATTTGCTAATATTTTTCCTGAAGTTTTATCATTATATTCTATAATTGCTACAGCTGTTTCATCGCAACTAGTTTCAATTCCCAAAATATGCATAAAATAACCTCAATTTTTCTTATTATCTATTGTAACTTAATTGAGTTAAGAGTAATTTAATTTTCTTATCTTATAATCGATTATTATATTATAGAGCAATCTTTATGAACAAAAAAAAATTAAAAATTGGAACCAGAGCAAGTCCATTAGCTTTGATCCAAGCAGAAATAGTAAAACAAAAAATCTGCAAGATACATAATTTACCTAATGATATGGTAGAAATAATAGCTATGTCTACTAAAGGAGATCGTTTAACTGACCAACCTTTAACAGAAATAGGTGGTAAGGGTTTATTCACAGAAGAGATAGAGCAAGCATTAAGAGATCAACAAATAGATATGGCTGTGCACTCATGTAAAGATCTTCCTCCTTTTGATCCTATTGATTTAAGTTGTAAAATATTCCTTAAAAGAGAAAATAGATCCGATGCTTTTATTAGTAATAAAACTAACAAATTTACTAATTTGCCGTATGGTGCTATTGTTGGTACTTCTTCAGCAAGAAGACGTGCTTTAATTAAACATTACCGACCTGATTTAAATGTTGTCACCTTAAGAGGTAATGTACACACTCGTTTGCAAAAATTAAATAATCAACAAATAGATGCGACTTTCTTAGCATATGCAGGTTTAATACGGCTAAATATAGCTAACCTAGCTACAGAAATAATGGACGATCATTATTTTCCTCCAGCTCCAGCACAAGGAGTTATTGCCGTACAGACAAGAATTAATGATAAAGAGACATTAACCCTATTAGAAGCGATAGCTGATATAACTACAACATATGAAATTATGGCTGAAAGAGCTTTCACCAAACATTTAGGTGGCTCTTGCCGCACAGCAATTGCAGCTTTATCTACTATCTATAACAATGAATTATCCTTCATGGGCATACTTTTATCACCTGATGGTAATTATAAATATTCCACTTATGTCACAGGAAATGTCAACGATGCAATACTCATTGGTAAAAGTGCTGCTAATAATTTAAGAAATCAAGTAGGAGAAAATTTCTTTGAGACTTGGCAAAACAACTAAAAATGTCTTAATCACTCGCCCTGAAATAATGTGTCATTCAACTATGACAATATTAACGGAGTTAGGATATAATGTATTTTGTCATCCTTTAACTAAATTAATCCCTATCGACTATCAGCTACCCTCTTTAATTAATGATTTTATTATAATAGCAACTAGTCCTTTTGCTCTAAAAAGCTTAAAAAAAGCAGATATTAAATTATTACAAAAAAAAAGAATATTTGTTGTTGGCGATAAAACTGCAGAACAAGCTGAAACACTAGGATTTGACAAAATTTCTACTTCTTTAACTAGCTTAGAGATGGTAAATAAAATTAATAAAATAATTGATAAAAAAAACCAGGTTTTATATTTAGCTGGTAAGATAAGATTTGATAAATTCTTGTCAAAATTAAATAAAACACATATTATCTTAATAGAAACATATGACTCCATTGCTAATAAAGTTAAAAATTGCAATTTACCTATTATGGATGCAATATTATTTTATTCTCTAATGGCTACTGAAGGATATTTACAATTAACCCCATATATTAATAATAAAACTAAATTCTTTTGCTTATCAGAACGTATTTATAATAATTTACCTAAGAAGCTACAAAAAAATAGTTTTTTTCCTACAATACCAACACAAGAGCAACTTTTTTTATGTTTACAATATAATCTATAATATAATAAGCTTTTATATATATGAATGCTTGAACTGCTAAGAAGAGGCGAAAATGGCAACCGGGAAACGAATGAAATATTCTAAAAAAAACCAAGAACCTAAAACTATAACCCAAAAAGCGATTGAAAAAGATGCAGATTCAAATGAAGAAATCAACTCTTCTATCGAAGGAATCTTAATAAATAAACCAGATGTAGAAGAAATATTGTCAGAGGATAACTTAAAAGAAAAGCTTAACACAGAGAAACCCGGACGAAAATTCTCTAAAAAAATATTTTATCCTATAATCATCTTACTCATAGCCCTCCTTATACTAGCCTCCTTTAAAATATATTTCAGCCAAAATTCTAAGACGGTTAATAATAATATCTTAGAAGAAGTAACTTTATTAAAAACAGAATTACTTACCAATCAACAAAAAATAGAGCAACTTACTAACAGCTACTACAATATTTTAGCTGAAGGAAAAGAATTAACATCTAAACTTTTAACCTTACAAGATGAAGTAAATTTCATTAAACAAAATTCTCTCCCTGAAGCTATAGTAACTCAACTTAAGTCAGAAAATGCAAATCTACATCAAGAAATTTCTACCTTAAAGGAACAATTCGACAATTATTTAATTAAAGTGAATGAAAATCTTTCTAATGATAATCCAACTAACCATTCAACAGATATAATTGAATCTAATCAAAGTAAATTTAAGGAACGTCTAAAAACATCTAGACCTTTTACAGAATTATTCTCTGATTCTTTAAATATTGATCAGGACTTATACAACTCATTACTACCTTATGCTAAAGTAGGGCTACCGACTTTACCACAAATATCACAAAAGTTTATTGAGTTAGCTAATGAAATAAGTCAACCACAAATAGTAACTGAAGATATAAGTACTTCAAACAATAAAGTGATTTCAGTTTTAAAAAACTTAGTTACTATTAAAGCTAAACCAACAGAACAACAATTCTCTGATGCAAAAATTTTATCACAGCTATCACACTTAGTGTTTCAACAAAATTACGATACTTTAGTAACACTATGGAAACAATTGTCAGAAAAAACCCAACAACTTAGTAAAGATAATTTACAAGCTTTTAAAATTCGTATTCTAGCTAATCAATTTTTACTAAATTAGTCTGAGGAGTTAATATATGTTTCGCCTAATAATGTATTTTATATTACTAATTATTTTAGGTTATTTTTTTACATGGTTACCACATCATGTTAGCGATATTATCTTAACTTACCAAAATTTAGAAATTACTATTTCCAGTCAAAAATTCTTCGGTGGAATTTTACTTATAGCTGCTCTGCTCAGTTTTGTTGGTTTTTTCTTTTATCAATTAATATCTATACCACATTATATTTCAAAATATTGGAAAAGAAAACGTACGGCTAAAGCACAACAAGCTTTAGAACAAGGTTTTTTAGCTATATTTTCTGGTGATCTTAATAGTTATAATAAGTTACAAAAAAATATAAAAAAATTACCCGATTACCACAATAATATGTTTGTAAATATACTAGCAATACAACATGCATTGCTAACTAACCAAAATATTGAAATTATCTCTCTCTATGAAAAATTACTAAAAAATCCTCATAGCAGATTATTTGCGTTACATGGTTTATACACTCAAGCAAAAAAAAATAATTCTAATGAATTAGCCTTAACCTATGCCACGCAAGCTCTGAAAGTATCCCCTCAAAGCGATTGGGCACAACAAGAAGTAATCACCAATCTAGCACAAAATAATGAATGGGATAGCGCCATTAACCAATTAAACCAAAAATCTAACCGAACCGATAAAAATTCTCAAAATAAAAGAAAACGTCTAAAATTAGTATTATTAACCGGTTCAGCTTTATATTATCAAGATAGCAACCCGTTAAAAGCTATGGATAATATCAAAAAAGCCGTAAAAATATCTCCTCAATTTGTTCCTGCTATAACTACCCAGGCTAATTTATTATTTAATCAAGGTAAAGGTAAAAAAGCAGTACAAATCCTTGAAAAAGCATGGTTATCTACTGCACATCCTAATATTGCCTTATTATATGTAGAACGTTCCGGATATGCTACTGCCTTAGAAAAACTGAAAAGAGTTGAACGACTATTAACTTTAAGTAGCACTACACCATTTTTAACTCTGTTACATGCGCGTAGTTTATTAGAAACTGGAGATATTTACCAAGCACGGCAAATTCTTGAAGAATTAATAGATTCTAGACCTACTGAAAATGCTTACTTACTCCTAGCAGATATAGAGGAATTACAAACTGGTAATAAAGCTTTAATAAAACAATGGCTCACAAAAGCTAGAATAGCTCCTAAAGATGCAACATGGATAGGTGAAGGTAAAAGCTCCACACAATGGCTTCCTTATTCTCCTATTTCTGGTAAGTTAGACGTTTTTGAATGGAAAACCCCCAAAAATGATGCAACTCCTCAAAAAACTTTAGAAAAAGATGATATTTTATATTATCATACCATTGAAAGCAAAAATAATGCTCATGAAATACATATATTAAATCCCGACGCTGACAATATGTTAGTATTAGATAATCCGGGAACACAGAAAGAAGAAAGGGAAACTAATGGAACCAATTATTTATCTTAATGGACAATGGGTTAAGGAATCTGAAGCAAAAATTTCTATTTTTGATCGCGGAGTATTAATGTCAGATTCTATCTATGAAGCAACCGCTGTGATTAACGGTCAATTATTGGATTATGAAGCACATATGCTAAGATTCTTATCCTCTATTAAGAAGCTTAATATGAATTATTCTATAAATCTTCAAGAATTATTACAAATACATTTACAATTAAAAGAAAAAAATAATTTAAAAGAAGGTCTAATTTATTTACAATTATCACGTGGTTCCGGACCAAGAGATTTTAATTATGAAAATCACCCTTATAAACCACATCTCTTCTTATTTACTATTCCATTATATTTTGACAAACCAATTCAGGAAATTAAATCTCAACATTTAATTTCTAAATTAGATGGTCGTTGGCAACGTCGAGATATAAAAACTACTCAATTATTATATGCCTCACAAGCTAAAACAGAAGCCGTACAACAAGGCGCCGATGATGTTATTTTTACTTTAGAAGGAAATGTAACGGAATCTAGTTCTTCAAATATTTCTATCATAACTAAACAAGGAACATTAATTACTCATCCAACTAATGAAGCTATTTTACCTGGTATTACTCGAGCTAGATTATTAAAAATCGCACATGAATGTGGAATACCCGTGTTAGAAAAACCTTTCACCTTAGATGAAGCTCTCAACGCAGCAGAAGTATTCGTATCTTCAGCATCGCAGATAGCATCACCAGTGTCAATGATAGATGGAGTAACTATAGCCGATTATGATAATGGATGGGGACCAATAACACAAAAACTACGTAAAATATATTTTGAAACAGTACCTAAAACTTAATTTTTAATGGAATCTTTATCATAAGTAGCCATTTTGACTAATGTTAACATCACTCTAAAAACCAAAATATTTTGTAAATGTGGCATTTGTCGAATATCAAAAATTAATTTTTGCATATGTTTGATAGCTTTAACAATCATGGGCAAACTCCAATCAATAGCGGCTAACTCCAGTTGTTTTTTCTTTTTATAAAAAACAGCTGGCTTTAGCCGGCTAACTGCTTGCTCGATAGTTAACTTATCTTCTTGCACATGTAAATGTATCATCTGTAATTGTTGTAACTGTTTAGAAATTGCACTTAAAAGCCAATGGATATTACCCCCCAATCTTAAATAACGAGTAAAATAATTATCAGCTAAAGAAATATTTCCTGCAAAAATAGCCTCTAAGATTGGATCATGATTCAAATTAGCTACATCACTAATTATTATTTTAATATCTTCTATAGTTATTTCCGCTTTTTCAAGACAATATAAACATAATTTTTCTAATTCATTTTTTGACGCATATCTATCTCCTCCTAAATATTCTTTTAAGAGATATTTTGCTTCTTTCGTTATAGTTAAATTAAATTTTTTTAGATATTGCTCGATAAGATTATCTAAAGATTTTGCATCATCAGGATAACATGGTAAAGCCATAGATCTAGGATGTTTTTCTATCAATGATCTTAAACCATGTGTTATCTTTAAATCACCTGCTTCAATTAATATTAACAAATTTGGTGGAATATCTTTCAAAATCATTTCTAAATTATTTAATAATTTTTTACTGTTTGTAGCATCTTTTACCCAAATAATACGCTGCTCGCCAAATAAAGATATTGTATTAGCTTCATCAATTAATTTTGTTATATTTTGCTCTAACTCAGCTACTTCCATTTTTATCAAACTAAACACATTATTTGTGTCAACATTATTTAACGATATTATTTTATTAGCCCTATCAAAGACCATTCCACGATCAGGACCATAAATCAATATTACAGGATAACTTTTGAGAGATTCCGCTTTTAGAAAATCCTCAACCTCATAAGCTTTTTTTTGTGCCATATTACTTATATTTTTCTCAAAAATTTATATTGTTCAATATAAAACGATCGACTAATAAAAGAAAGTAAATTTTCCACAGAAAGGTTATAAAAATATAAAAATTATATTTTTATGTTGTAATCTTAATTAAATTATTGCATATATAGCAAGTAAATATATTATGTTTTAATATATGAGCGGGTGTAGCTCAGGGGTAGAGCACAACCTTGCCAAGGTTGGGGTCGTGGGTTCGAATCCCATCGCCCGCTCCATTATAAACTTCTCTATATATCTTTTTTTAGTGACTAAAATTAGTTAAGCTTAAAAAAAATCTCTTATATATCTAGTTTTTATATATTTTATTCTATTTCTTTATACATATAATAAAGGATAGATAGCATGAAAAAATCTTTTACCCTTATATTTCTTTCTATTTTTCTAAGCGCCTGTATCCTAGGTTCTAATTTTTCTTCTAGCATTATTAGAACCTCTGCTGACATGATAATTATCAATGTTAAAGTTAATGATAGATGTTCTTTCAATCAAATTATTAGCACTACACAAAAAGTTGCAGCATTAGAAACATTAAAAGCAGGTTATGATAGTTATATAATCAGACAGGTAAAAGCAGATAGTTTTTATTTAGATACCAAAGTTGATACTGAACTAAAAACCCCTATCCCTACCTTTAAAATGAGTGGCAGCCATAAAGAGTTACCTGATAGATATCACACTGTAATTATACAGATGTTTGATGAAGCTAAAGGTAAAAGCAATAATGCTATAAGTGCAAAAGCCATATTAGGTGCAAATTGGAAAGATATTCTACAACAAGGAGAAATATATAAATGTGAATAGCAATATAAATAAGAAAGATATAAATTGTCATTTTACTAGCCTTTTATCAAGGAATAATTTATAATATTACAATGTTAATTTATTTAGATTAAAGGTGTTCTAGTGGCTTTTATACGCAGCCTTATTTTTATAATAATTTTTTATATCTCTACTATCTTACAAGTTATTATCTTTTTACCTGTGTTTTTTTTATCATCACAAAAAACCACTTGGAGTATTACTAAATTGTGGGCGCGCATCAATAATTGGTTATTCTCCCGTATAATAGGCGTAAAGATTATTATAGAAGGTATAGAAAATTTACCTCCTGCAGGTACTAGTTATTTGATAGCCCCTAAACATCAATCAGCGTGGGATACCTTTGGTTTTTTTCCAATATTAGATCATCCATCATTAATTTTAAAACAAGAACTCTTACGTATACCCTTATTTGGATTGTTTGTTAAAAAAACAGGAATGATTGCTATTAACCGGCAATCTCCACTCAAAGCGCTTAAAACAATCACTAAGGAAGCACAAATAAAAATTAATCAAGGAAGACAAATTTTAATCTACCCTGAAGGAACAAGAAAAACTCCAGGAGAAGAACCTTCTTATAAAAGCGGTATTGTTAATTTATATAAAAACTTAAATGTTCCAGTAATAATAATTGCTCATAATGCAGGCTTATTTTGGTCAGCAAAAAAATTTACTAAATATGGCGGTACATTAAGATGCAAAATTTTACCAGCGCTACCTAGTGATATGGATCCTAAAGATTTTTTTAACAAATTAATTGAATTAACAGAAACTAGCTGTAATGAACTACTGATAGAAACTGCTTCGCAACCAGACTGCCCACCTTTACCTGAGTCAGCGGTCAATTATCTTCAACAAAAAAATATTGATTACTATATAAAAAATAAATGAATCTTTATAAATATCTTATAATCTAATCGTATAATATTTATTAAATCATTTAGAAAATTTAATCGCTAATATCAGCTAGAATTTTATACAAAGCAATTAGTTATGAATATTGATAAATTTTTTATTAATACAATATATTATTTTATAGTTAGTTAGATATTAGCAATTTTTACTAACAATAATAATTAATTAGTTAAAAAGTTTATCTTAATTAAAGTCTCTTATCTCAATATTAAACTCTACCGTTAATTATAGATTTATTGTACTGATAGATATAAATTCTACAAGATATTTTTCAGCATAAGATCAATTATTAATTATACTATAACTTCATTATATCAAAATTACTATTTATCTTAAAAAGCACTCTATGATTTATTTTGATATCAATATATGGATATATTAATATTATCTAATGTAGTAAAAAATATATTCTCTGTATTAACAGTTTTGCAAGTATAAATTTAGATTATAGTTGCAAATATAGTATGTAAATATTAAAATTAACTGTTAAAAAAAATATTAAAGATAATATAAAAATTAAATATATATCCATATTTTTATATTTACTTGTAGGTAGTGCAACTCAGGCAAATGGTGTTTTTAATAATGTAAATGCTAAAAATTCTCAAAGTCAAATCTGGAAGCAGAAGTTAGTTTATATTAATCTCCGTGTGTATTATGAGCTTCTGTTGGTGTAGGAATAGTCGTGGGGTATGTAATTGATAAAGAATAAACTTTAAACTTACATAGATTTTTTTATCTGTTGTAAATTTAAGTGTAATAAGAAGGATAATATTATGAAAAACGACAAAAAAGATAAATATGAAGATTGCTGCATAGTAATATGGATAGGATGGGGTATTTTTCTTGGCATTGTTACTTGGGATATATTAAAGAAATTTAACATTGTTTAACAAGGGCAAAAAAATGAAAAAAGCAAAAAACTGGTTTGTAGTCTCAATTTGTATTATATCTGGATTCTTAGCCACTATAGCATATAAATTCCTTATAACTCTATAGTTTTATATTCTATTTATTGTTATTAGCTAAATCTCTACCAAACTCATAGCCTGGTGCAATTCCACCTAATATTGCAATGGTGGGCAATAAAGACTAACTCCTGCCTTTAGATTTGACTTTTAAGAGTTTTTAGCATCCACATTTACGTTATTAAAAACACCATTGGCCTGAGTTACAGTCGCGCTACCTACAAATAAACATAAAAATACAGATATATATTTTAATGTTTATCTTATCTTTAATATTTATATAATAACAAACTGAAAGCGAGATTATATTATAAAAACATTGAATAAATTTAATATTGTTTAGCGGAGTCAAGAAATGAAAAGAGTAAACTGGTTTATAATATCAACATTTTTTTATTAGGATTTTTAATTGCTATAACATTGAAATTCTTTAAGCTCCTATAATTTTATATTTTATTTATTGTTATTAGCTAAATATCTGCCAAACTCATAGCCTGGAACAACAAGAGCTACTATATATCTACTGTGAGCACACACAGGATAATATAAATTAACTCTTGCTTTCGAATTTGACTGAACCTTTTGAGAATTTTCCTTATTTAAGTTATTAAAAACAATAACAAACTGTAACATTAAATTTTTTAATTCTACAATAACCAAAAGTTTCGCTATAATTCCTATATTAACTCTTACCTATAAGTTGTCTTGCCTTATCTTTAAAACTCTCAAGACGATCTAATATCTGAACTTGATCATTCCCTATTAGAGATAATTGTCTAGAAATTGTAGGAATAAACTTATTCATTACGTGCTTCATAGCTAAATTTTCTATCGAGGCTCCTTGTGCTCCAATACCCGGGCTAAGAAGCATAGCCGTTTGTAAAGTATCATAAAATTCAGCAGGTAAATTAGTTTGTGTTGCTCCCACTACAGCTCCGCAAGGTTTGCTATCTGGATAAATCACTGTATTAATATGTTTTATTTTTTCAGCAATATGCTGATATAATGGTTTATTATCAATTAATGCTCGTTGTAAGTTAATTCCTTCAGGATTTGAGGAGACCGTTACCACAAAAACATAACCGCCATTTTTAGCAGCAAGATCAATAACCGGCAATAAAGTATCGAAACCTAGAAATGGTGTGACAGTGATAGCATCAACTCTAATAGAACTATTTTGACTAAAGTATGCTTCAGCATAGCCTTGCATAGTTGTAGGAATGTCGCTACGTTTTGCATCTAGTAATACTAAGATATTATTTTTTCTGCATTTAGCAATTAGCTTCTCTAAAACCTTAATTCCTTCGGAGCCAAATCGCTCAAAAAAAGATGCTTGCGGTTTAATCATTGCTACATTTCCAATGAGAATGTCACTATATTGATCACAATATTTTTCTAAAGATAACAGATCATCATTTCCACCCCAAGCTCTTAATACTTCAGGCGTTGGATCTATTCCTATACATAAAGGAGAATAAAGTTGTGCAGCATCTTTAAATCTATCAATGAATTTTATCGCTTTATTCATAAGTATTCCTCTTTCTTTCTATTAGTTCACATAGCATTTTTGTTATTTGCGATTCGGAAAGTGTGCCATCAATTAATATAAATTTTTCATCTATCGTAGTTAGATAACGAAAGACAGCACAGACTTTTTCTATAAATTCTAATTTTTCTTCAAATTTTAATATAGATCCATCTCGTTCCTTTAGCCTTTGCAATATAACAGAGGAAGGAACATCAAGATAAAAACTTAATGTCGGTTTAAGTAAATTACGATTAAGATTAATAATATATTCTAACTTCATTCCTATTACAGAAAAATAACTAAGCAAAGAAAAAATATATCTATCGCTTATCAACAAAGTATCAGAACTTAATAAAGCAGGTTCAATTACTTCTATACTATGTTTACGCCTATCTGCAGCAGCGAATAGAGCTAACAACTGAAGATCAATATAAGATCCTTTATCCAAATATGCACGCACTTCTGGTAAATTTCTATACCAATTAGTCGGCTGATAAGTTTTAATTACTTTTCTTTTACTTGAATAAACATTAGCAATATTTTGAGTTTGAGTTGTTTTACCACTGCCATCAAATCCACACATTGCTATAAAAAGCCCTGCATAAGGCTTATGGCTCCACATCGCCTCATAGTTTTCTGTTGTTATTAACATCTTAAATCACAGAGTAAAATCTTTATTCTTATAATAAGGAAGTTTTAAATACTATCTTGCTATTAAAAATAACCGGCAGTTATTTTTAATAGCACAAAAAAGAAATAGCAACCACAAATTTAAATTATAGATCAAATAACAAACAAATCTCTATAGATTAAGTCTTAACTTTTGCACCTAATTTATATAATTTAATTAAACTATAAAATACAATGTAATACAGTAAAATAATTGTCATAAACACATATAATGAAAATGTTATAAATATGATACCATGTTTATACTAAGTAATTATAATTTTATTTCGCAAACATATATCAAACAAAAACTATATGTATAAAATTATATATAATAGTATAATTATAAAAAATATGGTAAATTAAAATCTGTTAACGTCAAAATAGAAAATAAACTAGGTAAATTTATATAAGTCAATGTCATAGCAATCACTAAACATTATATGTTTAGTGATTGCGATTGTATTTCATGAGAGCTAATTATGATGTTTCTTTTTAAAGATAGAAACATAAGGTATCTATGTATAACAGTAATACTATTATCATTTGTCAACGGTTTTATAAAAACTTCTATACCAATAATATCTAAAATGTATGGATATGATCTATCCTACATAAGTTTAAGTCAGACGTTTTTTTTATTATCTTGGCCTATATTTGGTATTTTCTTTGGAGTATTATTTGATAGATATAAAATATTATCTACAACTAGAATATTTATTTTTCTGTTTATTTTTCTTTATGCTGTAAATATCCTTATATTATTTTTTAATCTAGATATAACATATTACATTTTTATATATTCTATTTTTTCTGGAATAATAGTTGTTTTTATCGAGTCGCTTTTGCTCACTATTCCACCATTAATTATGAAAAATAAAGATTTATATAAATTTTATTCTTTAGTTATATTTATGGAATTAGGTGTATCTTCATTTATTAGCCCTATAATTGCAACTGGTTTTATTATAGATAATATATTTTTATTTTTCTTATTTATTGGATTTTTATTAATTTTGTCATTGTTAACTTTATCTATTGCTTTAAATAAAAAGCTATCTAATAATGAAGAAAATAACGCTATCAGTATAAAATATATTTTTAGCGGTTTTTCTTTTTTATATTCAAATAAAATTATTTTTTCTATAACTACAATAACTTTTTTCCTTTCCCTGGTTTTTGGAGCTTTTATGGGCTCTCTAATAGTATTTATAACAGATGCAAATTATCTCGGCTTATCTATTCAAAAATATGGTATAATGCTCTCAGCTTATGCACTGGGCACTATGTTTGGATGTCTTTGTTTACAATTTTTCAATAATTTTTCTATCCGTTTAGCCATTATAATTGATATTATTGGAACAATTATGATTTTGCTAGTTCCTGCTTTTTCAAAATCTGTTCTTGTAGTTTGGATTGCTATATTCATGGCTGGAGTAGGGTTGAGTTTTTGGTTAATTGCCATCACACCTCTTAGACAAAGTTTAACACCCAAAAATCTCTTAGGTCGTGCTAATTCTGCATTTAGAGTTATAGGATATACAGGGCTACCTCTTGGAAGTTTTCTAGTTTCTATTTTAGGCACAATTTTATCATTAAAATCTATAGCAATTTTAGTTTCTAGTATATTGATTATAGCTTTTATTATTACCGTTCCTACTATTTGGTCACTAGATGAACTTGCATCAAAAAAAGTAAAAAATAATTAAAATTTTTATTTACTAAAAAGGTAGAAATCTTATAAACTAACCTTTAAAGTTAAAATATTTACTAGAAAACTATTATCTATTATTTAAGTAAAAGAATTATAAAATCTGTAATTTTAATTTGCTGCCACCTCTGCTTGTTAAACTTAAATCCGCAAAATTCCACCATAAAATATGCTGATCGGCGAGTCCAACAAGCTACGCGCGTATGAGATATTATTACCAGTATCGATAGCAAAGACAAATATAATAATACTTAAAGCTTAGTAATATAAAATAAAACAGATATAACCCCAGTCATTTTTAGCTATATTTTTATGTTAACCAAATTAAACCCCCAACGACAATATTAGAATAGTGTACCACTGCGCCTATTGGCGTGCATACGGAATCTAATTAATTACCTATAGCCACATAAAAAATAAACGCTACTTACAAAAACAACTATCCAAAATATACAAAAAACAAAACTATGATTATAACTTCATAACGATATATATAATGTCATCACCAAAGACTTACCGCAGAACTGATAAACATAAACACCTTAACAATAAGTAGTTATTGCATTACACAAAAATACTATTAAGCTAAAAAACAAAAGATAAAAACGCGGCTACTTGAGGCTGTTAGTAATAAAGCTGAAAATCCTCATCTAACGAAAAAATTTTGATAAGTAATCTAGATCTTATGCATAAGTTATTTGTCTTTAGGAAGTCCCGAAAGATACTGAAGCTTCACCCCATTTTTGCAAAATATCTTGTATATTTTCCATAATTGTACAATCTATACCAGCATCCAATTCGTGTGCTTCTATCCATATTTTGTTATTACAACGACGCGGAGCAATACGTCCTACAATTTTTGTCCCCCATAAAATGGGCATAAAATAATGACCAAAATAACGACTATGAGCAGGCTTATAAGACTCTAATTTATATAGTTTGCTAAAAAGCCTATGTAACCTTGGACGATACCAAACAAGAGAATCAAATGGAGAAAGAAGAGTTATATTATCTAATTTTAATAATGCTAGTTCCTCAGCACGGCGAGATAGCCATACCGGCTGTTTCCACCCCTCAACGGTGCCTTTTAAGCAATCAAGTTGCTCTAACGTATTTTTAACGACCGCTCGAGGCAAACGAAAATAATCAGCAATATCCTCTACAGTAGCAACACCAAGTGCATCAATTGCTGCTTGAATAAGATACGAGAAACACTCATCATCAGAGGGTTCAAAATTAAACAATCCAGCAGGAATACTATCCTGTGCTAACCTATATATACGACGGGTACCATCGCGAGTTGTTGAAACTGCTTCGCCCGTCCATAACAACCACTCAGCAGCAGTACGCCATGGAGATAACCGATTCCACCCCGATCCATTCGCTTTCGGAAAATCTTTTACTGTTACCCCCTTTTTTTCATGTAAAAGTTCGCGTACAGCACATAATGCAGCTGCATTAACATCAGGACCTCGCCAACCGTTAACCCGTATTCGTCTACGCATAAATGCAAACCACGGCCAAAAAGAAAGCGGTAAAATAGCCATAGCATGACCCGGGAAAGTAAAAACGGGAAAAGCGCTCTCTTGAGTTAAAATCAAGCGCGCCTCTGTAAGCGATAAACCACGAGATAAACATACAAGCTCATGAGATTCACGAACAGCTTTTAAAGGATCAAGCTGAATAGATTTTACTCTTTCAAAGATACGTCTCAACGACACATTATCCAAACCAAATCCCTGGCTTGCAACCGCTATTGCCCTAGCTTCAGTTAAAGAAATAGAAAGCGACATTTAATATATAAACCTTTCTATTAATTAATAGATAGATAACTTAAAGGATAATTTTAGTATAATAAGCTCTTTAAATTAGATATATATTTAAACTATGTAACTTATTAATAGAATACCAATATTTCCCTCGACATAAATATAAGATGTTTCTCTGCTCTTTATAATAGTCTCTCTTCTTTTGACCTTAAATTGTTTCCAATTAGGATTTACATAATTCTTACTTAAATCTAACTAAAACACCTGACCCTATTTAAACCAGAATCAGACACAAGTGCATATTGTCTCCTAAAACTATTGCAAGGTCACTCAATTCTTGCTCAATTCTAATATATAGAATATTTAATCAATAAGATTTATACTAAGTAATTATCACTAGATAAAGAGTATAGAGAAAT
Source organism: Bartonella sp. DGB1 (assembly GCF_041345015.1). Classification (NCBI taxonomy): domain Bacteria; kingdom Pseudomonadati; phylum Pseudomonadota; class Alphaproteobacteria; order Hyphomicrobiales; family Bartonellaceae; genus Bartonella; species Bartonella sp. DGB1. The sequence continues at coordinate 104,518 of NZ_CP166769.1, read as the reverse complement.
ATTCCAATAACTATACCAAATACAATCTAATAAAGAAATATTATTGTATCGATAATTGCAGAACAACGACTGACTTCATTTTTCAAGTCGAGCTTTTGTATAATGATTAATGACAAGCTTTAATAATTCAAATTTAAATTAACATAAACTCTGATTAACTATTAAATTACGATAACCAATCAATTTAATTATGTATAGCATCTGTTTTGGTTATGCTTTTATAGTCTGTCTCATCTGTTATTAAATTATTACCCTCTTCTTTTACGTCTTTATATTGTTTTTCATAAATCCAATTATCGTTTATATAATAATGACATTCATTTAATACAGTATATGCTTTAATTATTATATCTAAAAATAATTTATGTATCGTTTCAAAGATACTTACTATTAGAATAGTAATTAGAGTTTTTGTTAAAAATATACTAAGACTTTTAGGAAGATATGCACCAAATATACTGCTAAATAAGTCTATATCTTTTGCTAAATCAAAACCAAAATGTTTTTTAAAATCAAACCCCAAAGCTACCGGAAGATCAATCACAAGAAATGATATCATTACTAATATAGGCAAAATATTTCTACAAAAATTACTAATCATATTAAAAATAGATGAAAATAAATTTATTATAGTTCTAGTTATATATAAAAAAGGTATAATAATAGAGATAGCTAAAGCTTTTTTAAAAACCAAAGCTGGATCTACTATCTTCTTTTTTGGTGTTTTGATTTTCTTTTGTACTTTAGTCATTTTATTTTTCATTTTGTTTTATATATTTAGTTGTTCTTTTGAGATAATGTAAAACGTCATAAATGAAGTGAGGATAAATATTTGACCTAATTAATTTTAATTTCCATTTTATAATTTCCTTAATTAATAATTCAATTATTTCTTGCTATTCTGTAAAATTGAAATTAATTTATTGTTTTAAAAAATATTTTCACCATTAAATAAAGCATCTATATAAGTCACTTTAGCATAAATAAATATTTATTATAAGTATATTTATTTAAAATATTCTAATGTTCTTTTATTTTTTAATACTGCTTTATTAAAAGACTTATAACCTATTTTTGCTAGAAGAAATTAAAATATTTTTTTAAGATAAAAACTTTCAGTTATATTCCTAACAATCAAAATCCAACCTTAACCATAACTGAATTAATATAAAAGTTAACCACGTCACTAATTATTAAGTTATATTAAATAACTTATTTTTATAAAAATTATTTAATATTAATATCTGAATTAACTGAGCTAATAAACCTCTCTAACTCCAAAAAGATCAATACACAAGGAACTATTAAGCCCTTAATAACTTAAATATAAAACTTAGTTATGGAGGCTTTAGTGTTTAATAAAAAACATATTTACATCATATTTATCGTAAATTTACTATGTTTTTTACTTATCACACCAATAACATATAGCAAAGAATTAACTAATTCTAAATTACAAAATAATTTAGTTAAACCTACTTCTAAGCAAAATATAGTCGCCCCTATTTTAGTTATAGACCCATATAATTTAACTATTTTTCATCAAAAAAATATATTTCAACGCTGGTATCCAGCATCGCTTACCAAATTAATGACTGCTTTTGTTGTTCTAATATTAGTTGATCAAAATCAAATTTCTCTTAATGATCCTATCATTATATCAAAAAATGCTAGTAACGTTAGTCCAACAAAGATTGGTTATAAAGAAGGAGAAATTATTTCCGTAGATACAGCGATAAAAGCCTTATTAACTAGGTCTGCTAATGATGTTGCTATAGCCTTGGCTGAAAATATCGCAGGTTCTACTGCGGGATTCGCTACCTTAATGAATAAAGTAGCTAAATTAATCGGTATGGATAATAGCAATTTTGACAATCCTTCAGGTCTTCCTAGCGCCAACAACTATTCAACGGCTTATGATTTAGCTATTCTAGCAATAAATATATGGCGAGAATTTCCACAATATCGACATTATCTAGGTATAGCACAAGTAGAGATAGACAATAAAAAACTAACTAATACAAATCCATTAATAGGTAGATTTACCGGCGCTAATGGCATGAAAACCGGTTTTACTTGTGATTCTGGTTTTAACATGATAACTTCAGCTACAAGAAATGAAAATACATTAATAGTTATAACTTTAGGTAATGAGTCTCAAACAGAAAGAGCAGAAAAAACTGCTAAATTATTAGAAGAATCTTTTACTAATATTAAAGACAGTAAATATCTACCAAAATTAAATCAATTACAACCAAATAATAGTGAAACACCTACCAAAGTAGTCTCAATTAGAGAAAAAATATGCGGTAAAATTAAACATCAACGCCCAAAAGATATATTTACAAAAAATAGACAATTAATATTAAACAGCCAATATATAAATCCTCCTATAGAAGAAACACACACCGTATCACTACCCTATATTTTAAAAATTAACTCAGAAAAAAAGACCATCAAAGAGGAGAAAAAGAAAAATTCATCTCCAACAACAAGATCACCTAAACTAGCAAAAAAACATAGAAGTTAATTCAAATTATAAATTACGTCCTATAGCTAAAAACTTTTCCCACCGTTGACGTTTTAAAGCATCACCACTCATAAGATTAAGATCTTCTAGTGCTTTAGCAATTATATCTCCAGCAGAATCAATAACATGCATTGCCGCCCGATGAGCACCGCCAATAGGTTCTGGTATGATACCATCAATAACTTTAAGATTTAATAAATCCTGCGCTGTTATTTTCATATTATCTGCAGCATCTTTTGCTTTAGCTGCATCTCTCCACAAGATAGAGGCGGCCCCTTCTGGTGAAATAACCGAATATATAGAATGTTCTAACATATAGACCTTATTAGCTGCAGCAATCGCAATAGCGCCTCCAGAGCCGCCTTCACCAATAATAACCGCAACCACGGGGACATTTAAACTCAGCATCATTTCAGTTGATCTAGCAATAGCCTCTGCCTGACCTCTTTCTTCTGCACTAACGCCAGGATAAGCACCAGCAGTATCTACTAATGAGATAATTGGTAATTTAAATCTTTGTGCTAATTGCATAATTCTTACAGCTTTACGATATCCTTCTGGTCTAGCCGAGCCAAAATTATAATACATACGACTTTCAGTATCATGCCCTTTTTCCAGACCTAAAAAAGCAACTGCTTGTCCTCTAAATCTAGCAAATCCAGCTTGTAAAGCAGAATCTTCTGCAAATTTACGATCACCTGCCAATGGAGTAAAGTCAGTAAATAATCTTTCAGCATAATGCAAAAAATGTGGACGATCAGGATGTCGAGCCACCTGAGTTTTTTGCCAAGCAGTTAAATTGCTATATAGATCATGCATAGCTTGTGCTGACTTTTGTTCCAGCCGTTCTATTTCCTCTGACATATTCAGGCTATTGCCCTCTTCTGACATTTTTTTTAGTTCCAGAATCTTACCATCTACATCAGCGATAGATTTTTCAAACTCAAGGTAGTTATACATATCTTTTCCATCCATTAATTTCTAGTTTATTATAAGACAAAAATTTAATTTAGGCAATAATTACGTTTATTTATTAGAAGTTGCAAGAGGATGATAAGTTTCTATTAACTTTTGTATTTTATCTTCTAAAATATAGGTGTAAATTTGTGTTGTCGCTATATCAGCATGTCCTAACAATTGTTGAATAAAACGTAAATCTGCCCCGTTTTGAAGTAAATGACTTGCAAAAGCATGTCTGAATAAATGAGGAGAAACTAATTCCGGGTTAATATTAACCTTTATAGCTGCTTTTTTTAATTCCCTAGCAAATACTTGACGACACAAATGCCCATCGACACCATTTGCAGGAAATAAAAATTTAGATTTTGCCTTTTTAGATAAACTTCTCCACTTTAACCAAATTTTTAAAGTATCTATTGCTTTATCATTTAATGGTACATATCTTTCTCTACCCCCTTTTCCATATATTAAAATAATAGAATCATAAAAATTAACAGCAGTAATAGGTAAAGAAACTAATTCTGAGACACGCATTCCTGTAGCATATAAAAGTTCTACCAAACAGTAAAATTGCATTTTTTTATATCCTTTTTTTTCAGGGTATTCGTATTTTTTAGTTTCTTGATAGGCGAAATCTATTAAGGAATTAATTTGCTTTTGTGATAAAAACTTAGGAACTATTAAAGGTTTCTTAGGAGCAGAGATATGTCTTAAAGGATTTTCTTTAGCTTTATTTTCTAATAAAAGAAACATAAAAAACTGCTTTAACACTGATAACAACCTTAATTGGCTAGTAATAGAAAATTGCTGCTGATTTATAATAGAAAAAAAACTCTCTATATCTTTTTCCGTGGCATTCAAAGGATCTATACCTTTGGAGGTTAGAATAGAACAATATTTTATTAAATCGCTGCGGTAAGCTAAAATCGTGTTAGTAGTTACACCTCTTTCAGCGGCCATCATCTCCAAAAATTCTTCTATTTTACATTCTATCACTTGCAAATTTAACAATTTTCTTCTCCAAATAAAAAATTTGGTTATATATAATTTTAAGATATAATAGCTAAAATTAACCCGTTAATAAAATCACTCAGGCGCGTAGATCGTGAAACAAATAGAGATTAGCAAGATTGATAAATACAGTAAAGAAGTTTTACATAAACAACTAAAGAATCATTCAATTGTTCTAGTTGGAATGATGGGCGTAGGTAAAACTACTATTGGAAAGTTATTAGCTAAGTTACTAGAGATTCCTTTCAAGGATAGTGATAAAGAGATTGAAATGATATCTAGATTCTCGGTTGCAGAAATATTCCAAAAATATGGGGAAGAAGAATTTCGTAGAATAGAAAATCTAGTTATACAACGTCTATTAAAAGAAAAACCTATAATATTATCAATAGGAGGTGGAGCTTTTATTAACCCTATTATCAGAAATCATATAACTAAAAATGCTATTTCTATTTGTCTAGAAGCTGATAAAAATATTTTATTACAACGCATTGCTTTAAGACCAACGAGACCTTTATTAAATGCTGAAAATCCAACCTTAATCTTTGAAACTTTACTACAACAAAGAAATCCAATATATCAAACCGCAGATATAAGAATAAATACCAATAGTCAGAACACAAAAATAATTACTGAAACACTGCTAATCAAACTACAACAATATATAACTAAAATCAATTTAGGCTAATATGGAAAAGATCCAACATATAACTGTTAATTTTGATCACTCACAATCGTCTATCTTATTCGGCGACAATATATTTAAGAAAATAGGAGAAATATTTAAAAATAATTTTCCTATTAGCAGTAAAATAATGATTATAACAGATGATAACGTTGCACCATTATATTTAAAAAATTTATGCAATATGCTTAATAATGAAAATTTTATAACTCATTATTATATTCTACCAGCAGGTGAAATTTCTAAAAATTTTAAACAACTACAAAATATATTAAATAATATTTTCTTACATAATTTTTTGAAATCTGACTTAATAATAGCTCTAGGTGGTGGAGTAATCGGAGATATAGCTGCTTTTGCTGCCTCTATAGCAAAGCGTGGAATGAATTTTATTAACATCCCCACTAGTTTATTAGCTCAAGTAGATGCATCAATAGGTGGCAAAACAGCTATAAATAGCGAATATGGAAAAAATTTAATTGGAAGCTTCCATCAACCAAAGCTAGTAATAACTGATCCAAAATTATTAAATAGTTTACCTAATAGACATTTACTAGCTGGCTATGCTGAAGTAGTTAAATATGCTTTGATAAGTGATATAAATTTTTTTAACTGGTTAGAAAAAAATAATAATTATCTTTTACAAGATACAATTCAACGCAAACAACTTATTTTACATTCTATAAAAACAAAATTAAATATAGTAACCAAAGATGAAAAAGAAAAAAATATAAGAGCTTTGTTAAATTTCGGACATACTTTTGCACATATACTGGAAGCCTATTATAATTATGATGAAAAAATAATCATTCACGGAGAAGCGGTATCACTAGGTATGTTATTAGCTTTAAAATTTTCAAAGCTATTAAATTATATTTCTAAAGAAGAGATAGATAAATTAACAAATCATCTAAAAATTATGCAACTTCCAACTTCTCTAAATGAAATCAAAGGTAAAAAAATTAATAAAGATGAATGGTGGAATTACTTACTTCAAGATAAAAAAAACTATAACAATAAATTTAAATTTATTTTATTAAAACAATTAGGTACCGCTTTTATAGCAGAAAATATCCCTGAAAATAAAATCAAAGAATTTTTTAACAAACTATAAAAAACACTTGATAAAATGACAAATCATGTTAAAAGATAAAATATGTCCACGTAGCTCAGTAGGATAGAGCGTAGGATTCCTAAATTGGGCATTAATAGTGAAAGCTATTAATGAATCTGCTCAAAGTCGGGGAAGGCTTAATAGTTAAAAACTACTGCTAATCCCGAGCCAAGCAATATTATATGAAGGTGTAGAGACTGGACGGGCAGTACCTAAGGATCTTAAATATCTAAGGTAAAGGGACAGTCCAGACCACGAACAAATTTATTTAATTTGGCGGCGAAAGTCGAAGTGGTATGAATCCTAAGGTCATAGGTTCGATTCCTATCGTGGACGCCATTAACGTATAAAAACCTAGAAATATTAACGTTTTACAGCGAATTTAAGACTATATTATTACCCTTTCACACCCTTTTAAGATCAATGTACTTAAAGCATACAGAAGAATTTATAAATTTTATACCCTCTAAATAATTTTAAGTTATTTATATGCACTTCATATAACCACTATGTGTTATGTGCAACTACTGCAATTTAAAACTCTTATTCTACAAAGATAAAACTATTTTAACCAGCTTAGAATTAATAAATTAATATCTTAATTTATATTTCACCATAATAATAGCTGAAATGAGATAACAAAAGGCCAAAGTGATACTTATAAAAATAAGTTTATCATAGTAAGCAATAGCTAAAACAAATGGTATCGACAAAGATTTATTTATTAATGCAGATGCACTCCTCAAAATAGAAACTTTAGCCAAATCTGTATCTAAATGCTCTAACTGATAATAAGATTTTTCGGAATATTTTGCTATAGCAAGACCTATACCCAAAAAAAACTCCAAACAACATAATAAATAAATATTATTTATACCACCCAAAGGCGCCATAAAGATAGCACTTATCACACATCCTACAATAAATAAAAAACTAATATCCCAAGACAGCAACCTTTTTAAGACTAATAAAGCTATTATTCTGCCTGCGAACATAGCTATAATAGGATAAGAATATAAATAAATATTGCCACCACCCACTTCTTTAGCAATCATAGCGAGAGCAAAAGCGGTAGCCGAAAAAGCAAATAAATAAATATTTGATGTAAAAAAGAAGTGTCGTAATTTCTTCTCTGTTAAAATATTTATATAATTCTGCCAGCTATTTATAGATTTATGCAAAATAGTTTCAACTGTTACCTTTCTAAAAATTATATAAAAAATACTACCGCAGCTAAAATTTATAAAAGCAGATAAGATAAAAAATAATTCAGCTGTTTGAGTAAAGAAAAAGGCAAAAGGAACCAATAAAGCAGATAGAAAAAATGAAGTAGATAAAGCTTGCTCACTCCAAATATTAAATAACTTTACTTTATCCTCTTTAAAAAGTCGTGGTAGAAGCTTATAAAATAATGCTGCGTTAAGCGTTTGTGTTAAAGTTGTAAAAAATATATAAATTGAAAAGGTTAAAAACTCCTGCCCCTGAATCACTAATATATTTAACAAGGCGCTAACTAAGCCAAAAATTAAAAAAAATTTTGCGGGGCGTGCAAACCTAGATATATATCTCTCTAAAACAGGAGAAAAACAGGCTACAGATATAATCTGACAAGCAATAAGAATACCATATTCAAATCCATGTTCTGTATTTAATAAATATTTATAGGTAATAACCATATTAACGCAAGCACTAATGATTGCACTAAGCCAAGTTATCATAAGTAACGTTACGTAAGGCATTTATCTATCTTCAACTAAATTATAAAGATGACATTATAAGCAACTAACACAGTTATAATTAAAATCAGTTCAATAGATAACAGTTAGCCCCTAGTTTCACCTATATAAATATAACATAACAAGTTAATTTACTAAACACAAAATATCATCATCATGAAAAATTGATGGAAATCTACTATTAAAACAGATCTTATAGAATAAGATAGATTTTTTCATAATCCGGCTTATGCAGAGAATAGATTATACTAAAATCTAGAACAATATACGATACTTTTTACCGAACATTTGCCGAAAACACTCACTCTAAACAATTTAAAATCAGCCTAAGTAATTTAGTAAAACACCACGCTAATATTTTAAAGAATTTTACTATTCCTATTGTTATTGCTTTAATAGTGCGGCATCATGCGGACTAATTTCAAAAAAACCACGACGTGCTAACATTCCCCAATGAGGAGTGGTGGTAAATTCTAATCCTTTAACCTCTTTAAGAATTAATGGTTGAAAGTTACGCATGAAAATTACATCTTTACGGTAAGGATTAAAACCAGGAAACTGTTCAACTTGATACACCTCGTTATTTTTAAAAATACCATGGAATTCAATAGTCTTTAATATTGTCCCGCCACCCATTTCACTACGTGGACAATAAATAAAGACCTCATCACCAGCATTTGTTCTTCTCAATGGACTAGCTTTACCATGACACACTTGCAAAAATCCTGACCTAGCAGCAGTTTGAGCATGATCTCTCGATATAACGGCAATCCAATGTTTCATATTTTCTAACTTACCTAGATCGCAAAGCAATCAAATAACTAAATAATATTAATACTACAAGAATAAAAAACCTAACAGTTTCACCAAGTTTTTACAAATCTTTATAAATAAAATTTAAATTATTAAATATATTTCCCACAACAATTGCAGCATATTTTATCTAAATATTGCTTTTTATCTGAATCAAAAATAATAACCGCGAAAAATTTACATAAACTGCTTAAAGAAACTAATTAAGTTATGTAAGCAATTAAAAGATTCTTGTTATTCACTAATTACAATATTTTACCTAAATCTCTAGCAACACTAACTAAAACATTTAAAACAGGAAATAATAACTACTCTAACTGCTTATCTTAAATAATTTACTTATTACTATCTTCAGCTAACCAACTATAAATATTTTGATCATAAAATATTCCATTTAAATATTCTGCTTTTCTTAATCTTCCTTCTAATGTAAAACCGCATCTTTTCGCAACAGCATTACTTTTAGAATTAGCAACTGAACATTTTATTACAAATCTATTAATTAAATCACCGGTTTGATAATATTTAACCAAAGCTAAAACAGCCTTTGTTACAATACCATTACCGGCTGATCTACTATCTAACCAATAACCAATTTCAGCAACTTTATTACCTTTATCTATATTATTAAAGCCTACTACTCCTACAACTTTATCAAAATATAAAATAACATATGTCTTAGATGCATTTTTTTGATGGGCTGAATAAAAATCTTGTAAAGATTTTAAAGTATCTGCTTCTTGTTTAACAAAAGAAGGCCAAGCCATATATTTACTAAAATTTTCTCTATTAAAATCAATTGCTTCAAATATAGCTGATGCAAAAGCTGATGAAGCAACTACTAACTTTAAATTATCTTCTATAAAAATAATATCTTCTTTAACGTCTTGACAGTTATTTTTCTCTTGCATCATTATCCCCTTAATTAAATATAGTTTTGAAATTTAGCATAATATTTTTTTACTTAAAAATACAATAAAGTTATTATCATAAATCTTAACATTGTAATTTTTTAACTTGAGACATCCACTTTATCATAATAAATCCACATAAAGCAAAAGTAATAGCAGGTAGAACAAGGTAATATACAGGTGGTAAATTTTCTGGTAAAAAAGATATAACACTTAAAACTAAAATAGAAAATATTCTGCCGCTAAAAGCAATAGCGCCTGCAATAGATGATACATGAGTTTCTTGCCCTTGCTTAAGTTCTGATAAAAAAAGACTTTGCGCACCAATAGGTACTGTACATATAAACCCGTGAATTAAAGAAAATGCTATAATTGCTAAATAGATATAATTCACATTTACCAACAGCAGCAAAGCAATACACATTCCTCCAGAAAAAAAAGAAAAATATTTAATATAATTTTTATATTTATTATCAGCTAGATGATATTTTGATAAAATAAAATTAGAAAAATACTGAGACGAAAATGCCCCCACATGACATAACATAAGTACTAACAAATTATAATTATCAAAATAATTAATTCTTTCATTATTTAATATAATTGGTTGCCAGAAATGTAAAACAACCTGCAACCCTGCTGTAAGAAGACAGGCCTGAATTATATAATATTTTCCTCCAAGAGTATTTTTAAATATCCACAATGTCTCATATGTATTCTGAATTAAGGTTGCTGGTTTTACCTCACTTTGTTGCACTATCTTTTTTTCTGGTACCCAAATGAGAATAAAAATAATCATAACCATAGCAATAGCAGATATTATATATCCCACGAAAAAACTTCCTGAAAAATAAATAGTTGCAATGCCAATCATACCGGTAAAAACGCTACCTAAAGAACCAACCCTATGGCTTAAATGAGCATATTGTGAAAAAGAATCTTTTTTATCTTCCAATGAATAATAAAGCCAACCATTAATTGCAGTAGCACAAAGTCCTAAACCTATAGAATAAAAGATTTGTGCAATTACTAAAAAATACATATCAGGTGCTTGAAGAGAAAAAAGATAAAAAATTGCGGTAAAAAATACACCAATTATAACAGAATATTTATGACTATATTTATCAGCAATAACAGCACAAGGAAAATTAAACAATAACATAACTACAGAAAAGACTAATTGTAACAGCGCTAACTGCGCTAAAGTAACCCCTGTTGAAAGCAAAAATATAGCATGATATACTCCTATTAACATTCGCACAGCGGTATAAATTCCGAGAGTAGAAGCTAAAATAAAAGGTCTATTCATTATCCCCACCACAAATTTTACAATTAAATTCCTTTTACACTAAAAGATACTTAAAAATAATTTATCATTTCAAACCCAACACGCTAATTAATAGATATTGGTTCAGCATGGCTCTAATAATGAATGTGACTTCTAGAATAATATCTATAAACTAAAATATTTTTCGAGGTTTCAGACAAAATTAACAAATTATTCTTAACAAGAAATTTAAAAACCCTCTCAAATTATTCTTTAGAAATTTATTCTGAAATAATATTAAAAAGTTAAGTTGCAGTTTACGCTCTATCCATAATAAAATGACAGGAACTATTCTACTCCTCTCAGCTTTATTCTTAAATATATAGTTAACTAGAACCAACTCCAAATAGAGCTCCTTCACGTCTCATAAAGACACTAGCCTATTTTTCTAAAATAAAAATATCCTCAATGTCCAACTCTATTTTTTATAAAAATTTTTACCAAATTTCACTGTTTCACGACCTTTTGATTTACGATAGTCATTAGTATCGCGTAAAGAATAGATACAACCACAATATTCTTGCTGATAAAATTGCTCCTGTTTACTAATTTCTATCATACGAGCTGAACCACCAAATTTACGCCAATTATAATCCCAATAGATTAAACCTTCATATGGCTTTACTGCACGGTGACCACAATCATTAATTTGGTTCATATCCTTCCAGCGAGATATTCCTAAAGAACTTGTCATCACAGTAAAACCATTTTCATAAGCATAAAGAGCTGTTCTTTCAAAGCGCATATCAAAGCACATTGTACATCTTATACCCCGCTCTGGTTCAAACTCCATACCCTTAGCACGCTGGAACCAATTATCAACATCATAATCAGCATCAACAAAAGTTATATTATGTTTTTCAGCAAATCTTATATTTTCATCTTTGCGTAACAAATATTCTTTATGCGGATGAATATTAGGATTATAAAAAAATATAGTATAATCAATACCAGATTCTGTCATAGCCTCCATTAATTCACCAGAACAAGGAGCACAACAAGAATGCAATAAAACTTTTTGACTATTATCAGGAGTAACTAATCTAGGTCTGCTCATTATATTTCTCTCAAAACATCAATGATGTATTAATAATTAAAACAATCATAATAATATATTATACCCTGGCTATAAAGCCCCTATAACTAAAAATATATAATTATCATTAAAATAAAAAATAATATTCACTTATCTTATTTAGTCATAGCAAAAACAATTGATGTTTTCTCTAAGATATTTATTCCTTTTACTTTAGAGTTTTATATAACACAACTATAAAATACCAAGTAATCGTAATAATTAATATAGATATTTATGACTTACAAAATCAACCAAAGAATTAATATATACGACAGTAACTCAATATAGCATTATTTTTAAAAGCAACATCTATTCATACATCCCTCCAGAATTTTTATAAGAAATCAACCTCTTATAACATACCCAAGATTATGATATTATATTTTTACTCACCTTTTTATATTTAAAAGAATAGGAAAAATTATTTAGTAAAGGATCATTATTTCAACTATTTTATGAGAATGTAATATAAATAATCTGGGGTATGTTATAAACTGTTGATTTGCTAAGTTTTTAACATATATTTGTGCGTATTATTTTCTGGCGGGCAACTAGGATTGCTGTAAATGCCGATCGAATGTTTTTATAGTATATATAAGAATAAAAAGCCGCGACCCAACTGCCGCGACCAAAACTATAGCGTCCGAACTATTAAAAATCCTGAATTAGATTTAGTATCTCTAGAAACATTCTACCTGATACTGATACAAAAAAGGTTAGTTATAAAGTAACTAGACATGGTAATTATTTAATCAACACCCACATCTAAATCCTTCTATTAATTAATATTTCTCTATTGCTCTTCAGTAATTTCTTCAGTGATGATATATTTTGTTCCGCGCGTCAATAAGGTTAATATACCCAAGATAATATCACCAATTACCCAAACATTTAAAATTATACCCATAGCAAATGCCCCTCCGAAAACGGCCCCTGCTTGAAAGGCGGCGTCGCTACTACTACTAATTATGTCCCCAGTTAGAAAAATAACAGATCCAAGCCACAAAAGCATTAGGATGTTAAATGCAATAAATATCCATTTAATGATTTTCCCTATTATACTACGTTGACGAATTTCTTTTTGAATGGTTGCCATAATATTTCCTTTCATTATATCAATTGTTAAAAAGGTTGATAGAATCAAACGAAGTCAAGAACTGAGGTTGTTTCATTGACCCGTCTAATGTTATACTTTTCTCCTGATAGCAGTCTTTGGCATTCTCTCGAAAAAGTCTGCCAGAGAAACGAATTTTTTGCCCTTTTTCTAAACTAGCTAATATATCAAAAAGCTTGCTATCAGGATCAATAAGCGTAGCAGGACCTGACAAATCAGAAAAAACATTATTTGAAGTTTCCAACGTAATACCTTCAGCAATCTGAATTACTAAGACGCCTTGCCCCTCACTTGTGGTGGTTAACCGTTTAATCGTGCCTATCCAATTCTTAACAACAGGCGAAGGAAGGGCAGAACAAATAGCCCGCGCCCTTTGGCGCCGTACGCGGCTTTTGAGTAAATCATTATATGCGTTTTTATACTCTTCCCGTGCGGTATCAATAGCTTTTATGAAAGCAATTTGATCGTCCGGTATAACTAAATTGGATGCCTGGCTTTGAGATGAAATAGCACTATTTTGATCTAATATCTCTACTCTATCAGGGGTTTTAGGAAACATTATACCAATTAACACTAATCCACCAATGAGGATAAATATAGACCACTTACAAATCCTTAAAGCTTTTGAACGCTTTTTATTAAAAATAATAGAATATTCTGGAATCCTAAAGACTTTTTTAGGCTTTTTATTGAAAAGAGCAACTATTAAACTAATGATAAAACTTACCAATGCTATAAAAACAATAGTCCTTAATAAGATATCCATTCCTTACTCTCAATCTAATTACTGAATTTACAGATAAGAAAATCCAATATAAAATTTATGCGCGCAGACATTAAAGAAATTTATTCTATAAATTAATTATTCTAAATTTTTTTATTTAGTCCCCTGATTCAATTTGTAATTTATTATAAAATAATAAATATATCAATAATTATTATTGAAGCGTTCGGAACCGCTTTTACAAACACTATAAAAAATAAAACGTTTAACAACGCAAGAGAAACAAATGTTGTAAGCTTCGTTAATCATAGGTTCACGGAAGTTAGCTCATGGGCTAAAAGGGTTCAACGGTAGCATCTCAATATGTAGATTGTGATAGAGATGAACAAGAGCCACTAAGCAAAACGAAAGAATATAAAACCATTGCAATTATCTCTATAAGTGCTTTAGATACACAACCTTTATTAGTCCTTGCTAGAGAACTACAACCATAATCAGAAAATTTCACCATATTAAATTATCTCTTTACCATTTTAACCTTACTCGATATTGGATTAACTCTTTTCCATGATTAAGAATATTAAAGATCGGTGCTGTACTGCAGCAGTTGGATAAAGATAGATTATTTTGTTAGAGCAATGATAAATAGCTTATAAGAATAGACAAATGAAAATGGATTTAAGCGTAGAGATTAAGAAACTACGTAAAAAAATTAAATTACAATTTTAACTAGAGCTGATAATATAACAATTAGATTAAATCGCAAGGAACAACAACGTAATATTTTAGACAATTCGTTAGCTATAGTTTATTTCTATTAACAATAATAGTAAGGAATTCACTAAAAAAATATAAAAAATTTTGTAAACTTAGAACTTAAAATAACCTAACTAAAGATTGTAGAAGCCGTCTTAAATATTTAAAGAAATTGCTATAGATTATTATTTTACTAAATCTAAAGAAAAAATCTCATATATTTTTAGTGAACAATTTATAACTAACGATTTTAATAAAGTAGATTAATTATGTAACACAAGCTACACATTAATTAATTTTAGCAAAATAAAAACAAATTATAGTTCCACTTTTAAACTATCAATGGTTTTAGCCCGAACAATTTTCCTAATATCAATATATATATATACTTGTTGCCATATCTAAATTTCTAAAAGAAGATAAAATACAATTACTTATTCCTATAAAATATTATACAGTATAATTCTTATAGAATATTCCTAATAATAAAAAGCCCCCGAGGTAACCCTCAGGGGCGCCTACCTCTTTTAGGAGGGGGGAGGAAAAAAAGAGGCAGGTATGAGATACACTATAATTATAGTATTTTTCTAACCCTCATAAAGGTTACTTTTGCCATTTTCATTTATATAACTCTTTAAACCCATCTTATTCAATAGTAAAAGAAAATATTTAGTTGATAACTCTTCAACATTTACCATTTTTTTAACGTCCCATGTTCCTTGAGCTATTAAAATCGCAGCTGCAGCTGCAGGAACACCAGCGGTATAAGATATTGCTTGAGTACCAACTTCAGCAAAAGCTTCTTCATGATCACTGACGTTATAAATAAATAACTCTCTATTTTTACCGTCTTTTTTCCCTCTGATATAGTCACCTATACAGGTTTTTCCAGTATATTTTGCTGCTAAAGAAGAAGGATCTGGTAATACTGCTTTAACAACTTTTAGAGGTACTACTTCAAGTCCTTCTGCAGTTTTAATAGGTTGCTCAGATAATAAACCAAGATTTTTTAATACAGTAAATACATTAATATAGTGTTCACTAAAGCCCATCCAAAAACGTACGTTAGGAACATTAAGATTTTTAGATAGAGAATGAATCTCATCATGACCGGTCATATAAGCAGTCCTAGTACCAACCACTGGCAAATTCCAATCCTTACGTACTTCAAACATTTTATTGGAAGTCCACTGTTCATTTTGCCATGACCAGACTTGTCCAGTAAATTCCCTGAAATTAATTTCAGGGTCAAAATTAGTAGCAAACCATTTATCATGACTTCCAGCATTAATATCAATTATATCAATTGAATCTATTGAATCAAAATAATCATTAGCCGCTAAAGCCGCATAAGCATTCACCACACCAGGATCAAAACCAGCCCCTAAAATTGCTGTAATACCTGCTTGTTCCACTTCCTGCTTTCGTTTCCATTCATAATTTCCATACCATGGTGGCGTTTCACAAATTTTAAGCGGATCTTCATGAATAGCAGTATCAATGTAAGACGCTCCCGCCTGAATGCAAGCAGATAATATAGACATATTTAAAAAAGCAGAGCCAACATTAATAACAATCTGACTATTAGTCTTTTTAATTAAATCTACTGTAGCTTCTATATTTAAAGCATCTAAACTATGTGCTCCTATTGTAGCAGGAACCTTAAGTGACTTTTTCTCAATAATAGAATCTATAATTTTATCAATTTTACTTTTTGTACGAGAAGCTATATGCAGCTCGCCTAATATATCATTATGTTGTGCACATTTATGCGCTACCACCTGCGCAACTCCACCTGCTCCAATTATTAAAATGTTTTTTTTCATATATTAGCTCCTGTGACCTATGAAAGACTAGTTAAATAATCAGTATAATTAAACTCACGAATTAAATTGAGACTTCCATCTAGTTCCTTAATAACAATTGAAGGCATTGACAAGCCATTAAACCAATTTTTTTTCACCATAGTATAACCCCCCGCATCACATATAGACAAACGATCCCCTATTTGCAAAGGTTTTTCAAAATTATAAGTGCCAAATATATCACCTGCTAAACATGATTGTCCACATATCATTATTTCATGTTCACCATTATGCTTCATTTTAGCAGATTCTCGATAAATTAACAAATCTAACATATGTGCTTCTATAGAACTATCGACTATTGCTAAATGTTTACCATTATATAAAGTATCTATAACGGTAACTTCTAACGTAGTACTTTGTGTTATAGCAGCTTCTCCTGGCTCTAGAAATACTTGCACACCATAAGTATCGCTAAATTTCTTTAATCTGTCACTAAATTTCTCAAAAGGATAATTATCATTAGTAAAAGCGATACCTCCTCCTAAACTTATCCATTCTACTTTATGAAAATAGGAAGCAAATTTTTTCTCTATATGCTCTAATAATGCATTAAATTTTTCAAAATCTGCATTCTCACAATTATTATGTATCATAAATCCATTTATTAACTCTAAAGCGTCTTCTACTTTATCATATTCAGCCTCTCCTAATCTACTGTAAGGTCGAACAGGATTTGCAATATCAAAACAAGATACGCCAACTTGCGGATTTAATCTTAAGCCTTTTTGAATATGAGCAGCTTTAGCATGATAACGCTGTAATTGACTAACAGAATTAAAAATTATTTTATCAGCATAACTTATTACATCATCTATTTCATTATCTTTATAAGCTACGCTATACGCATGAGTTTCCTTACCAAATTTCTCTTTACCAAGTCGCACTTCATATAAAGATGATGAAGTGGTACCATCCATATATTGTTGCATGAAGTCAAATAAACTCCAAGTAGCAAAACATTTTAGTGCTAATAAGGATTTAACGCCGGATAAATTTCGCAATAATGCGATTTTCTCCATATTTTTAGCCAATTTTTCCTTATCAATCAAATAATATGGTGTTTGTAGCATTAATTTAGCCCTTTTAATTAATTAATCCCAATATTTTAAATAATTTACGTAAGATCTGCAACAAAATAGTTAATCCTACATTTATATATATAAATAATTTATTATATATATAAATACGAGAACTCTCATGAAAAAAAATTTTATCCTTGGTGCGACTTTAATCGCTTGTATAATAGCTGCTGCTATTATAGCAGCCTTTCTATTTTTTTATCCTAACTCATCATTTAGAAATGAAGAATCATTAAACAATATCTCAGTTTATACAAATAATATAATAACTACAGAAAAAAATAATAATGGGCGTCTTAATGGCTACAAAGGTTACCATTATGCTCGCATTGGCTATCAACAAGCCAGTGATGGTTGGTGGTATCCACCAACCGCCTTCATAAGTAAAAACTAAAAAATAAAATAATAACTATCTAGAATTATTTTATTTTTGCAATATATTGCTTATATATGATTTTTTATTGAAGGCTTTGAAATGCTTGGGAAAAGTTTACTGCTAGCATTGCTATTACTACCCTTCCTAGGTGCTTTCTTAATTGGAATTATAAAAATAAAAAAAGCTTATATAGCTGGTATCATAGTTACCAGCTGTGCCATTATTATTATTAGTTTATATCCTTTTATTTTCTTTCAAGGAAAAATAACTATTTTTATTCCTTGGGTAGAAAGTCTAAACTTAAATTTATCTTTTGATCTTGATGGTCTAGCCTGGTTATTTTGTTTTTTAATCTTTGGAATAGGCTCATTAATAATTTTATATAGCTATTACTATTTACCTAAAAATCAGGATTCTACTCGCTTTTTTTGTCTATTACTATTATTTGCAGGTTCAATAAATGTAATAATATTATCAAGCAATTTAATAATTTTATATTTATTTTGGGAATTAACTAGCCTATTTTCCTTTTTCCTTATAGGTTATGAATATAAAAATCACCTTGCTCGCAAAGCTGCGCAAATGTCTTTAATCGTCACTAGCTTTGGTGGAATAATGCTATTTTTTAGCTTTATTCTAATAGGAGGTTTAATTGATTCCTATCAAATAGATGATGTAATTCATAACGCACATGTCATTATTAATAGTGAATTTTATCCTCTAATTTTAACCTGCCTATTAATAGGTGCATTAAGTAAAAGCGCTTTATTTCCTTTTCATTTCTGGTTACCAAATGCTATGGTCGCCCCCACACCGGTTTCCGCTTATTTACATTCTGCTACTATTGTTAATTTAGGTATATATTTATTAATAAAATTATTGCCTGCTTTTGCTGATACTAAGTTATGGTTTTTTATGCTAGGCTATGCTGGACTTACCTCTCTAGTTTTAGGTGCCTTTCAGGCAATATTTCAGCAAGATCTTAAAAAATTACTTGCTTATTCTACTATTAGTAATATTGGTTTAATAGCCGTTCTATTAAGTCTAGGTAGTCCTTTATCATGTGTAGCCGCTATCTTTCATGTTATTAATCATACCATTTTCAAAGCCTCGTTATTTATGTCTACTGGAGTTATTGCTAAAGAAACAGAGACTAGAGATATAAGACAATTAAAAGGTGTATATTCACTTATGCCAATAACCTCTAAATTAATGATTGTTGCTACCGCCGCTATGGCGGGGGTTCCTTTATTAAATGGTTTTCTATCCAAAGAAATGTTTTTTTATGAAACTACAACCGTACATCTATATTCTTGGCTAGATACAATAACACCATATATGGCTACTTTTGCAGCTAGTCTTTCTGTCGTCTACTCGATGCGTCTTGTTGGAGGAATCTTTAATTTTTCTGAAAATAAACATAAAAAGATCAAAGAACCAAAATTATGGATGCGCTTTCCCATTGAATTTCTAGTTTTTTTATGCCTACTAATAGGAATGTTACCGCAATGGACTATTGGACCATTCTTATATAATGCTGCTTATGCTGTATTAAAAGAGAAAACTCCTTACTACAACTTACAATTATGGCATGATTTTTCTTATACTATATTCATGAGTTTAGTAGCTTTTTTATTCGGTATATTATTGTATATTTTATTTAACGATAAATTAAATAAAATAGAAAATAACTATAAGTTCAATGCTCTTTATTTATTTTCATCATTTTTACAAATTATCTTCGAAAAGATTGCTTTACAATTGCGTTATTGGCTTTCAGTAAAAGGATTACAAAATCAATTACGCATTATAATAATAATCACTATAATATTAATAATATATTATATCCCATATTTTAAAATAACTGAATATGAAATAAATAGCAGTTTCCCATTATTATTTTTTGCTATCTTAACATCTTGCTTAGTATTAATATGCTGTTATGCTTCTGATAAAAAAAGAATAGCCTCTTTTATATATCTAAGCATTATTGGTTTAAATGTATGTTTTGCTTTTCTGATATTATCTGCTCCTGATCTAGCTCTAGCACAATTATTAGTAGATATGATAATAACTTTTTTAACCCTATTAGGGTTATATTGGATTCCACAAAAAAGATACACCGCAAATAAAATTAGAATAACTTCTAATAAAACAAAAATTAACGATATTATTCTAGCTGTCATTTTCGGAGCAATAGTAACTTTTATCTCTTATGTATTGATGTATGAAGATATAAATACATCTGTTGGAGAATATTTTTTATATAAAACCTATCAAGCCACAGGTGCACATAATAGTATAACAGCACTTTTATCAGCCTTCCGTAGCTTTGATACATTAGGAGAAATATTAGTTCTAATAATTTGTGCTTTAATCATATTTGCCGCGTTCGCCCGTCTTCACAAAAACAAAAAACTATCTTCCAATATCATCAAGCAAACCATGAATAACTATAAGCTATATTATAATGATTTATATATACCCTCTCTATTTATGCAATGGGCATCTCCTTTTATTGTTATTTTTTCAATTTATATTCTATTTCAAGGTCATGACAATACTGGAGGAGGATTTCCTGCAGGGATAATTATAGCCTTAAGTATTATTGTTCAATATATGTCACTCCGCAACAATAATATGCAAGAAAAACTTAAAATCATCGCATTATACGGGGTGATTGCGGGAATATTATTAATAATAAGTGCCGGAATTATACCGATTTTCTTAGGAAAAAATTTCTTAGCATTATGGTATTACGAAACAAAATTATTTTTATGGGGAAATTTTTCTATTAGCTCGATGATCGTTTTTGATTTTGGAGTATTTCTTACCGTTGCAGGAGTAATCTTATTGATTATTTTTGCTCTAGCTAGTCTGCCTAAAAAATCCACCATAATAACAAAACCATCTAAACATACGTTAAAAAAGGAGGAAGAAAATTAATGGAATTTGCACTATCCCTAATAATAGGATCTATTTTTAGTGGTGGAATATGGCTAATTTTACGATCTAATACTTATCAAGTTATCTTAGGAGTTTCTTTATTATCTCACGCTGTCAATCTATTTATTTTTTGCTGCCAAGGTATAAAATCTAGGGCGAGTGTTATTGTTTCTAGCGAAAAAATAACTAATCTTTCTGAATATATAGACCCTGTTCCGCAATCATTAGTATTAACTGCAATTGTTATAAATTTTTCTATGACAGCATTAATCTTTTTAATTTTTATCTTTGTAAAAAGTTACCTACGAACAGAAAATGTAGATGGAAGGAATGATGAATGAGTATATTTTTCAATAATTTACTTATTTTACCCATTCTTATACCATTAATTACGGCTATTTTATTACTGTTAATAAGCAATAAATATCGTTCAATAAAATGGTGGGGCAGTTTTATTTCCTCAGTGTTATTAGTGTTTGTCTGTTTATTAATTGTTATTCATTTACAGAAAGTGCCTAATGCTACTTTAATTTATTCGCTAGGAAATTTACCGGTACCAATTGCAATTACTTTAGTTGCAGATCATCTATCAACTTTTTTCTTATTAATAACCTCTATCATATTATTATGTAGCTTATTATTTGCTTTAGGTCACTGGCATAAAGAAGGAGACTATTTTTACTCCTTAGTACAATTTCTTACCTTAGGTATTAACGGATGTTTCCTGACGGGTGATTTATTTAATTTATTCGTATTTTTTGAAATAGCTTTATGCGCTTCATATGGTTTAGCCTTATATGGAATGACAATCATCAGATTAAAAATTATCTTACATTATTTAATTATTAACCTACTTATTTCTGCTTTTTTCTTAATAGCTATTGCTATTCTATATGGATCTTTGGGAACATTAAATATTGCACATATTTATATTAAATTATCAACTCTGGACTTAAATGAATTTAATCTAACAAAAATAGGTTTAATATTTTTAGTAATAAGTCTTTTAGTAAAAGTAGGTATGTGGCCCTTAGGATTTTGGATGCCATTAGCATATGCTCGAGTTATTTCTCCAGTAGCAGTAATGTTCTTGATGCTAAGTAAAGTAAGTCTTTATATAATATTAAGAAATATAGCTTTAATTAAAGAACATTGTGAACTGTTATTTGAAGGCTGGGAGTTAACCTTTATTTTTTGGGGAGGATTAGCTACTACTATATATGGTTTAATACTAGCTTTATCTTATCGTTCTATAAATTATATAATATCTTCTGGTGCGGTTATATCATCTGGAATTATTTTATTAATGATAGCTTACGATGTTAACAAACTTATTGCAGAATTATTATTTTATTTTACTACAGCTACTTTTGCATTAGCAGGACTGTTTCTATTATCTGAATTAATTAACCGCTGTGTAGCCCGCACAAATAACTTACCCCAGCCTAAAGGAGTAAAACAAATTATCTCAAATAAGATTTTATTCCTCGGCATTAGTTTTATATTTTTTGCTATCAGCTTCATTGGTATTCCACCTTTTGCAAAATTAGCTATTTACCATAAAATATTTTTAAATTTCTATGAGCAAAATTCACATGCACAGATAAATTATCAAAGCTGGATCTTAGCATTAGTATTATTATTTTCTGGCTTTATCTATTTTTTAGCTTTTATCAGATACGGAATAAAAACTTTTTGGAATGTGAGAATATATAATACCAATAAATTATATTATGTGGAAATATTGTCTATTTCATTCATTTTATTAATATTATTATCTAGTAGCTTTTTTATAAAATTCTTTTGGTCTTATCTAAATAAAATAGAGCAACAATATAAAAAGCCTGGAATATATACAGAAACTATATTACCAAAACAACTTATTGAAAAAGAACTAAGTAAATGAAACAACAAAAAGTTAAATTAATATCTTCTCCTATTTTAACTATTTTTCTGTTATCATCTTGGCTAATCATACATAAATTTGGCTGGAATAGTTTTTTTATCGGCTTAATTTTTCTCTTTATATTAATAATAATTTATTCTACTTGCTCCACTAAATTACCACTTAAAAAGATTTTCTTACTAATTAAATTTATTTTTTGTCTTATTAAAAGTTTTATCATTGGTTCAATAAAATTTTTATTTATTTTAATAACCTTTAAGTTTAATCCAAAAAAGCAGGGCATTGTCAAAATACCATTAAAAATTGACAATAATAAAATGTTGTTATGTCTATCATTAATTCTATCCTCTTCTCCTGGAACATTATGGATTAAATATAATAAGACTAAAAAATTATTATATGTACATCGTCTTAACTTAACTGAAAAAGATAAGACTAACCCTAGGCATTTAATTGAACAACACGAAAAATTAGTAAAGGAATTATTTCAATGAACTTTTGGATTATTGAATATACTGCTATTATAAGTGAATTTTTACTTTGTATATCAATAGCTATTATTAGCTATCAAATAATAACTGCACCTGATACGGCGGGGCGCCTAATTGGCATGGATTTTTTATATCTTATTTTATCCGTTTTCACCCTAATATTAGCAATATATTATCAAACTACATATTATTGGAATATTGCTTTTATCATTTGTTTACTTGGTTTTATTATATCCACCATTTTCACAAAATTTCTTTTAAAAAAGAAGGCTATAGATAAATAATGACCCATATCCCTCTTTGGCTAACGATATTAGTCTCTATTTTTATGCTATGTAGTTGTTTAGTCATTCTAATAACTTCCATATATTTCTGTTTAATAAAATCTTATTTTAGTAAACTGCAAATATTATCAATGGCAGTTAATTTAGGGCTATTTTTAATAGTGTTAGCAGTAGTATGCTATTTTGGTTGGTTCTTCCCCACACTAATTTTTAAATTATCCCTATTATTTATCTTCGTTTTTTTGACTAGCCCAATTGGAATGATAATGCTGGCATTCTTAGGTTGGCAACAGAAGAAAAAATAACCTTAACCAAGGTTATTTTAGTTACATCTTTGAATATTTTGCAATCCAGATGTTACTCCTTTTAGAGAATAGCTATATTTAGTAGATGTACCTCTAGCAGAAGTTGCCTGTATTTCCATGGTACTACCTTTTCTCATAGTATTAATAAAGGTTGCTTCTTCCGCAGGGTTAGCTAACCATGCAAAATTATCCTCAGTGAAAAAAACGAATTTAGAACTATCTATAGTAACAATAACCTTACTAGCTTTTTTAAAATTATAACCTGCAATAATTTGCGGTTCATTAGTAGAATTATTTACAACATTACGTTTTGTTACCAAAAAATAATTTTCGCCATGATTTACATTATCAGGTGAAGATCTAATTGGCTTAGACAAAATATAACAAATTTTTTTATTATTAACATCAATAAACTTATACGAACCCCATGATCCATACTGATTCATTTTTTCGGGCTTCGCTGCTAATACTGGATTAGACACCAATACAACTAAAGCAATAATAAGTAACAAATATATTCTTTTCATTTGAAGACTCTTTAATAAAAAATATTAACAAACAGAATAAGTTAAAAATATTAAGATTTTATAACTAAAATAGTTAAAACTATTAACTTAACTTAAAAATATTAAGATATCTCCAATTTAAACAATAGATATCCATGTTGCTTTAACCATTCTCTTCCTTTCTCCATATTTTGATCCAATTTTTTACATATTTTCCAAAATCTCTCACTATGATTCATCTCTAATAAATGTGACATTTCATGAGCTACTAAATATTTCAGCACAAAAGGCGGCGCCATAACTATACGCCAAGAAAAACTCAATGATCCATCACTAGTGCAAGACCCCCATCTACTTTTAGTATCTTTATAATTTAGGCTAGTCGGACTAACCCCTAGTTTTTGTGAAAATATTTTAACAAAAGATTGTATTTCTTTTCGGGCTTCTTTTTTTAAAAAATCAGCTATTCTTCTCGACCAATGACGTTCATCCCCATAGATAATTATTACTGGATTACCATATTTATCAACAGATACCTTCGTTAACCCTCTACCCTCACCTTTAACCAACTGATGCTTAACTCCTTTAAATAGAATAAAACCATTTTCTTGACAAGTGAATTTACCTACTAATCCAGACTCTACGTCTTTTCTAATTCTATTATTTATCCATAGTCTATTATTCTCAATGAATGAGTTAAGCTCTAATTTTTCACAGCCCACCGGTACAGTCACTTTCACCTGAGCTCTATCAGGTGAAAGTCTTAAAATTATTCGTTTAGCTTTTTTATTTTCTTTTACAATAATAGGCAATTTATGATTTTCAATAATCATATTGCCAATTAAACCGTTGGTTACAGTTTTCTTTGCAGGAAATATTTTACGAAAAAACTGCATTTTCAATTACCATATTATCTAAAATCCTTATAATTTTGCTTAAATCCTCCGGTCTAGATAATCGATGATCACCATCCGCAATGGTTGTAACAGTTACATTATCTCTTGGCAAATGACTTAAACAATATTCTATATGTGAAAAAGGAATTATTTCATCTTTTAATCCATGTATAATATGGATAGGACACTGAAATTGCAAGTTTTTTGTTAATAATAGATGTTTTTTAGAGTCCTCTATAAAATTTTTAGTAAATGGCATCATAAAATTCCAAGGATTACCATATAAAATAAATCCTTGTTGATTTAATGTATCTTGATCTTTTTCTGACAAAGATGGCAATAATAAGCGGGTAGTAAAATCTATTGCTGGTGCTATTAACAAAATACCGGCGATTTTTCGTCCTTCTTTAATCAATTTTTGAGCTAAACATAAACTTATCCAGCCACCGAGAGAACTCCCTATTAGCAATAACGGTGCTGAAATATTAGTTTTATACAATTGATAAGCCTGCTCTAACCAACTAGAAAAATTTTGCTGAAAAAAATCCCCCGCAGATTCACCATGACCGGCATAATCCCACCTTAGGTACGAAAGATCTTTAGATTCAGCATATGTATCAATTGCTGAAGCCTTTCCACTTAACATAGATGTACGATAACCTCCACACCACATCAAATGAATATTATTATTATTTGATATTCTTGATCGCACAGCAATGGCTATATCATCAATGATTGATATTTGGGCTGTTTTTTGCATATTCTCTCTCTAAATTACTGTTTAAATTGACTAAACTATAGCAAAAATAACGTATTTTTACAAGTTTATGCTTGCCTGGAACCTTTTACTATGTCATATTTAAACTTAATTTTGCAACAAATATAAAAGAAATTTGTTAACATGCAAGATAATTAATTTTTCGCGTAAACTACTTTTGAGGAGCCTATGAATATTCGTCGATCACCCAGAGCGACCATCCCTTCTAAAGAAGGACCCAGAGCGAACGCAGATATCCGCGTACCCCAAGTACAACTCATCAATGCAGAAGGGCAAAATATTGGTATAATAAGCAAACAAGAAGCCCAAAATATGGCAGATGAAGCTAACTTAGATTTAGTGGAAATTGTACCTAACGCTACCCCACCAGTATGTAAAATTATAGATTTAGGTAAATTAAAATATCAAAATCAAAAAAAAGCAGCAGAAGCACGTAAAAAACAGAAAACTGTTGATCTAAAAGAAATTAAAATGCGACCTAATATTGACACAAATGATTACAATGTCAAAATGAAAGCCATTAATAGATTTCTAGCGGATGGTGATAAAGTAAAAGTCACTTTAAGATTCAGAGGTAGAGAATTTGCTCACCAAGAATTAGGCATGAAACTATTAGTAAAAGTAAAAGATGAAACAGCTGAAGTCGCAAAAACAGAATTAGAGCCTAGTATGGAAGGGCGACAAATGATAATGATATTAGCTCCACGTTAATATCATTATAAAACACAAAAGATGAGAGATAAATTACTATTACCTCTCATCTTCAAGACTTGAATAGCTATTCTTGTAGAGTTTTCTATTACCAAATTGTAATATCTTTTTCTTACCTTCTTTTTGTTTCTCTTATAATTTTCTTTTCAAAAAACATCATCACTACGGCATTTATCTAGAATATCTTTGAGTAAAGAGTGAATTATTTTCCTTATAAATATTACCACCTGTAGATAATTAACCATCCTTTTAACGTTGTAACACTTACAATTTATATATTATTTATCACTCATTTTTAAAGCTTGAATAAAGGCTTCTTGCGGTATTTCTACTTTACCGAATTGCCTCATCTTTTTCTTACCTTCTTTTTGCTTCTCTAATAATTTTCTTTTTCTAGAAACATCACCACCATAACATTTAGCTGTAACATCTTTACGTAAAGCACGGATAGTTTCTCTTGCAACAATTTTACCGCCTATAGCAGCCTGAATTGGAATCTGAAACATATGCGGCGATATTAAATCCTTTAACTTTTCTACCATATTTCTGCCCCTTTTTTCAGCCGCAGATCTATGAACTAAAACAGATAATGCATCAACTGTTTCTCCATTAACTAATATAGACATTTTTACTAGATCACCTTCACGATAATCAATAATCTGATAATCAAATGATGCATAACCCTTAGAAATAGATTTTAATCTATCATAAAAATCAAAAACCACTTCATTTAATGGTAAATCATAAGAAACCATAGCCCTGGTACCAATATATGATAAATCTATTTGAATTCCGCGTCTTTCCTGACATAATTTCAATATAGCACCTAAATAATCATTTGGCGTCATAATTGATGCTCTAATCCAAGGCTCTTCAATTGCAGTGATTTTCATCACTTCTGGCATATCGGCAGGATTATGTAACTCTTTAATGGAACCATCTAGCATTGTCATACGATAAACAACAGAAGGAGCCGTTGCTATAAGATTCAAATTAAATTCACGCTCTAAACGCTCTTGAATAATTTCTAAATGCAACAGACCTAAAAAACCACATCTAAAACCAAAGCCTAGGGCAGCCGATGTTTCCATTTCAAAAGAAAAACTAGCATCATTTAAACGCAATTTACCCATTGCGGCCCTTAATTGCTCGAAATCAGCAGCATCTATTGGAAATAACCCACAAAATACTACCGGTTGCACAGATTTAAACCCATCCAATGGTTTCTCAGTCGGGCGACTATCTAAGGTTATTGTATCACCGACTTTAGTGTCAGCAACTTCTTTAATAGAAGCAGTAATAAAACCAATTTCACCAGGCGTTAAACTATCTACCGCTAACATTTTAGGAGTAAAAACACCTACGCGCTCTACAGGATATTTAGCTCCTGTCCCTAACATACGAATAGTTTGCCCTTTTTTTAAAAAGCCATCGATAACTCTTACTAATACTATCACGCCCAGATAGCTATCATACCAACTATCAACTAACATAGCTTTCAACGGAGCATTTATGTCACCTACAGTAGGAGCTGGTAATTGCTTAACTATTGCCTCTAATACATTCTCAATACCTAAACCTGTTTTAGCAGAAATCTCCACCGAATTAGTTGCATCTATACCTACTACCTCTTCGATTTGCGCTTTAACTCGTTCAGGTTCCGCAGCAGGTAAATCTACTTTATTCAAAACCACTAATATTTCATGATTATTATCAATAGCTTGATATACATTTGCTAAAGTCTGCGCTTCTACGCCCTGTGAGGCATCAACTACTAGTAATGATCCTTCGCATGCAGCTATAGAACGTGATACTTCATAAGCAAAATCCACATGCCCTGGCGTATCCATCAAGTTTAAAATATATTTTTGACCATCTTTAGCTGTATAATTTAATCTAACCGTTTGAGCTTTAATTGTTATACCTCTTTCACGTTCAATATCCATTGAATCGAGGATTTGCTCTTTCATCTCCCTAGTTTCTAAACCGCCTGTTATTTGTATCAAACGGTCAGCTAAGGTTGATTTTCCATGATCGATATGCGCTACAATAGAAAAGTTTCTTATATGTTCTAATTTTGTTACCATAAGCTATTATACCTAATTATTTTATCTCTGAATAGTGTACAACCATTACCTACCAATTTAACTTATAGATTGCAATTTATCAAATCTTATCTTATATCCTATGTAAATTGAATTGACTTGCTATTTTTTAGGTTATACATATAATAGAGATATTGGAGTATTAAATGTCGATGGAAAAATGTTGTTTTTCTAACAATAAACTGATAACCGTTCTAGGAGGATCGGGTTTTGTTGGAAGATATATAGTCGCTACTCTTGCTAAACAAGGTTATCGCATAAGAATAGTATCTAGAAACCCTGAAAAAAAAGCTGAATTGATACAATTAGGCAAAGTAGGGCAAATTCAAATAATAAAAGCTAATATAAGATATCCACAAACTATCCATAAAGTATTAAAAGACGCTGATGTTATTATAAATTTAATAAGCATATCTTATGAACGAGGCAAACAAACATTTAAAGCAGTGAATGTTGAAGGAGCAAGATTAGTTGCGGAAATATGCTCACATTTAAAAGTTCCGCTGATACATTTTTCTGCCCTTGGATCGAATGAACTAGCTAAAAGTTCATTCGCCAGATCAAAAGCTGCCGGAGAAAAAAATGTAAGACAATATTATCCTGACTCTATTATAATAAGACCAGCTATTATGTTTGGTAGAGAAGATAAAAGTTTTTACAAAGTAGCAAATAGTTTTTGTTATTTACCCTTCATCCCTTTAATAAACCACGGAAAAAATAAAATACAACCAGTTTATGTTAAAGATGTAGCCTTAATGACGGCAAAAATTATTGAAAATATGAATATTGATAAGAAAATATTTGAATTAGCTGGCCCAAAAACACTAACAGTAAAAGAAATCTGCAATATTATTTTGAAAAATATTAATAGGAAAAGATATTTTATTCCTATATCTGTGCAATTATCATATTTTTTAGCAGGGTTCTTTGAATTCATAAGCAAAATAAATAAAAAGCCACCTGTAATAAGTAAAGATTTTATCTTATCTCTACAAACAGATAATATTTTATCTCCTACCGCAAAAAGTAACGGGAAAACATTCGAATATTACGATATAACCCCACAGTCATTAGAAATATTCTTACAAGAAAATTTAAAGCGCTTCAGAGCTACCGGAATCTATCCACCAGCAATAAATGAATAACTAATATAAATTACCTGATGACCAACCTTAGCTAATTAATTAACGCCTGTATGATTACTAACTGCGATAATAATCTTATTAGATATTTTTTAATATCCACATCAGTAAACGTTCTACTGGCTATAAATTACCTCAAGGAACTCCATGATCATTAAATCTAGCGTATAAAAAATTAACCTGCTTCAAACCTACTAAAATACCAACTTATAATTAGACATAATTCACGTACCCTACTTCTAGGATTAAGATTAACTACGTAAAATAACACCTGTATGTTTATTAACTGTGGTAATAATCTTATTAGATATTTTTTAATATCTACATCAGTAAAGCTTTCTACGGGTTATAAATTACCTCAATGAACTCCATGATCATTAAATCTAGCGTATAAAAAATTAACCCACTTCAAACCTACTAAAATACCAACTTATAATTAGACATAATTCATGTACCCCACTCCTAGGATTAAGATTAACTACGTAAAATAGCACCTGTATGTTTATTCACTGCAGCAATAATCTTATTAGATATTTCTTCAATATCTGCATCTGTAAAACTTTTTTCGACGGGTTGCAATGTTACCTCTATACCTACAGCTTTAGTATCTATTGTTAAATTACCACCTTGAAAAACGTCAAAAATTTTCACTTCTTTAATAAACTTTTTATCTGCCCCTTTAACCGATCTTACTAAATTAATAGATGGTGTCTCTACAGGTAAAATAAAAGAAAAATCACGTACAACCGGCTGTAAGTTATGTAAAGTTAATCTAGGCTTAGTTTTACTCGATTTAATTTTAGTTTGTGGTATATTATCTAAAAATATTTCACAAGCACATACAGCACCTGATAAACCCATTTCTGATATTATTTCTGGATGTAACTCTCCAAAATAACCGATAGTATTTTTAGCGCCTAATTTTAATACACCAGCGCGACCTGGGTGATAATAACTAGGAGGATTAGCATCTATTTGAACTGAATCACTCTGCAATCCTAAAGAAGCTATAATAGTAAAAGCATCTATCTTAGCATCATATAAAGTTACATCTTTAATATCATTATTCCATAATCTTTCTGAACTAGTTAAATTTTCTTTTCCTTGTCTAACGGTAGCGGCCATTTTGAGCTGCCCTTTTGCCTCTGTAGATAAATAAATATCTCCTATTTCAAAAAAGGCTAAATTATTGTACCCACGATCAATATTTTTTTGCATATTAACCAACATGCCCGGCAGTAAAGAAGGACGCATATCAGACATATCCGCAGAAATAGGATTTAATAACTTTAACTCATCTGCTCCACCTCCAAATAATTCAGCATATTTAGCAGAAATAAAAGAATAATTTACATTCTCCATTAAACCTAAAGCTGCCAAACTACGAGCTAAGTTAATCTCTGAAGATAATTTATAATTACCAGAACAATCTAGAGGTTGTGACTTGATATTATCAACTCCATATAACCTCATTATCTCTTCAACTAAATCTGCTGTATTTTGAATATCATATCTCCAAGAAGGTGGAACTATTTGCCAAAATTCTTCCTGTTTTTCCAACTTAAAACCTAACGCTAAAAAATATTTTTCAATCTCTGCAGGATCTACATCAATTCCTAATAAGCGTTTTACCTCGTTTAAATCAAAATTAATTAACTCTCTATCTGTTAATTTTTCTTTCGACTGTATCCATATTTCTGTTTTATTACTAGCAGTACCGCCGCAAAATTCTAAAATAATAGCACTAGCTGCATCTAATCCAAATCCAACCAAAGCAGCATCTACACCACGCTCGAATCTATAACGTGCATCAGTAGAAATACCAAGCCTTCTACCAGTGATAGCAATCATTTGACTATCCCATAAAGCAGATTCTAAAATAATTGAACGAGTGTCCCTATCGCAAGCAGTACGTAAGCCACCAATAATACCAGCTAAAGATATGATGCCCTCTTCATCACAAATAACTGTATCGTTAGAAGTTAATTGATAAATATTGTTATCTAAAGCTATGAATTCTTCACCTTCTTTAGCTCTACGAATCACTAAATTACCCTTTATTTTATCAGCGTCGAAAACATGCAAAGGACGACCAATATCAAAAGTAAAATAATTAGTTACATCTACTACGGCAGATAGATTTCTTTGTCCTATTACACGTAAATATCTTTGCATCCATTCAGGTGAATCATTATTCTTAATATTATTAATCTTTCTATAGGTAAAAGCCAAACAAGCATTTTCATCCTGTTCTACTTTAATAGATAAATTAACTGAAAAATCACCTTTAACAACCTCCTCAGCTAAAGGAAGCAACTGCCCCATTCCAGCTGCAGCTAAATCTCTAGCTATACCATACACACCAGTACAATCTGCTCTATTAGGAGTTAATCCTATTTCTATAAGGGGATCAATCAATTTTGCATAATCAGCAAATTTACTTCCTATTACACTTTCTTCTGGCAACTCTATAATACCACCATCATCTTCGCCTAAATTTAATTCTTTTAGGGAACATAACATACCACAACTTTCAACCCCACGAATTTTGACGACTGATAAAGTTATATCTAACCCCGGAATATAAGTACCTGCTGGAGCATAAACGACCTTTATCCCTTTACGGGCATTTTTAGCACCGCAAACAAGCTTAATAGGCTCTGATTTACCAACATTTAAAGTCACTAATTGTAATTTATCTGCTTCAGGATGTTTTTCAGTCGCAATAATTTCTGCTACCAAAAAAGGTTCATAACGCGAAAAGTCATCTACAGACTCAACTTCTAAACCTATTTCAGTAAGTTTATTCGTAATTTCTGCTAGAGAATTATGAGTTAATAAATATTTTTTTAACCAAGAAAATGTAAATTTCATAATATAACCTATACTAGCAATTAAATTAATTATTATTTAATAATAAGGAAGGTAAATCCAAAGGACGAAAACCATAGTGAGATAACCATCTAATATCTCCATTAAAAAAAGCACGTAAATCAGACATACCATATTTTAACATAGCAAAACGATCTATACCCATACCCCAGGCAAAACCCTGATAAACATCAGGATCAATACCGCCAAAACGCAAAACATTTGGATTAACCATTCCACACCCAAGAACCTCCAACCAATTTTCACCTTCTCCTATATAAATATTACCATCGTTATCTCGTTTACATTGAATATCAACCTCTAACGATGGCTCGGTAAAAGGAAAAAAAGAAGGACGAAAACGCATTTTTAAGTTTTTAACCTCAAAAAAACTTTTACAAAATTCTTCTAACAACCATTTTAATTGAGCTATATTAGTATTTTTATCGACTAAAAGCCCTTCAAGCTGGTGAAACATAGGAGAATGGGTCGCATCAGAATCAACTCGATAAGTCTTACCTGGCATCATTACTCTGATAGGGGGTGTTCTACTCTCCATCGTATGTATTTGTACTGGTGAAGTATGTGTTCTTAAAAGCTTTTTTTCACCAACAGCAGTATCATTAAAGAAAAATGTATCATGCATCTCACGCGCCGGATGACCTTCTGGAAAATTTAAAGCGGTAAAATTATAATAATCATTTTCAATATCAGGTCCAACCGCAATATCAAAGCCCATAACTTGTAATATTTGCTGCATTTCTTCCATCACTTTAGTCAAGGGATGGATATAACCGCGCATTAGAGGGCTATTCGAGACTGATAAAGTTATATCTAGCTTTTCCTTTTCAAGTCGTAATTTCATAGCTTCTTGCTTTAAAGCGTTACGTTTGATAACAATAGCTTCGTTAATACTATCTTTTAATTGATTTAATATAGGTCCATATATTTGTCGATCTTCAGCGGTCATTCGACCCAGCTCTTTTAATTTTTCAGATATTATACCTTTTTTGCCTAATAAATTTACTCTAACAGCTTCAAGAGACGATTCATCCGTTGCATTATTAATTTCAATAATTGCATCATTTTTTAATTGGTTCAAATCTGCCATTGTTATATCCTGCTCTTAGATAAATATATTAAATTCCAGATAAATATTAATTTAACAACTATATTAGAAAAAATCCCCGCACACCAAAATTGTGTACGGGGATCAAAATAAAAAATTTTTAATATTATCCCACAATAGCGTTAAAAGCTTGAGGATCTTTTTCTTTTAAATATGCTAAAGCATTTTTTGCCTGACCAACTAAAGCAGAAAATGCCTCTGGCTCGTGAATAGCTAGATCTGACAATATTTTACGATCTACCTCTACACCAGCTTTTAATAAACCATCTATGAAACGTCCGTAAGTTAGGCCTTCAGCTCTAACAGCTGCGTTTATTCTCTGTATCCATAACGCGCGAAAATTACGCTTGCGATTTTTACGGTCACGATAAGCATATTGTTTTGCACGATCTACAGCCGCTTTAGCTGCTCTGATAGTATTTTTACGACGTCCGTAATATCCTGAAGCCTGTTTTAATATTTTTTTGTGTTTAGCGTGTGCGGTAACGCCTCTTTTAACATGTGCCATAATTTAAACTCCTTAATAAATTTTATTTTCCGTTAGGCAAATAATTAGAAATAACTTTTTTAGCATCAGGCTCAGAAAGAACCATCATACCACGTGCGTTACGAATAAATTTATTAGTACGTTTAATCATTCCATGTCTTTTACCAGCAGATCCAGCTTTCACTAGACCGTTAGCGGTAATTTTGAAGCGCTTTTTAGCAGCTGATTTAGTTTTCATTTTGGGCATTTTGCTCTCCTGTAATAAAATAACCATTAATATATTAAGCAAAACAATCGCCACGGCATGCCCTGCCGGTCGATCTACTACTTTATAAAATTATTTTATTGATTTTACAAGTATTTTCTTTAATTATATATCTATATTATTATTTTTATAATATAGACATATTTTAGTTAAAAAACATTCATTACAGAGAGGTTTTCTAGCTTTACAAATATATCTACCATGCAATACTAACCAATGATGTGCATTATAAATATATTTATCTGGTATCGCTCGCAACAAATCTTTTTCCACCGCCAACGGATTACTACCATCTGATAAACCTAATCTACGGCTTAATCTAAAAATATGCGTATCTACTGCTATAGTATTTTGTCCAAAAGCAGTATTTAAAACCACATTAGCTGTTTTACGACCAACCCCAGCTAACGACATTAAATCCGTTAAATTATTTGGAACATTTCCATTAAAATTGTCAACCAAAGACTTAGATAATAAGATAATATTCTTAGCTTTTTCACGCCATAAACCTATGGTCTTAATATATTGCTCTAACTTAACAATACCTAGATCTAACATATCTTGCGGTGTAGATACCAATTTGAATAAATCTTTAGTTGCTTTATTAACACTCACATCTGTAGCTTGCGCCGACAACACAACCGCAACAAGCAGACTATAATTATTATTATAATTCAATTCTGTTTTAGGCTGTGGATTACGCTCAGAAAATTGTTCAAAAATATCATTTATTTGTCGACAAGATAAAATTTGCATGAAATATCTTTCAAATTTATATATTAAAATGCTATTATTAGAATGATATTTTTTATATATAAAAAAAGCAACAATATTTAATATAATACATTTATATGCTAGTATGTTAAGGAGAAAAAAATGGCTAATAATATACCAAGCATAGATATGTCTGAGTTACACTCTCTTGGGCAAGGTAAAATTGCCTACGTACGCAAGATAAAAACTGAAGAATTAGCTAAAAACTTCCCGTCACTTCCTCCTTTAGCTGCGGGCGTAGAAATATGGGCACTTTTTGGCGCTAGCGGTGAACCGTTAATCTTATCTGAAGCGCAACACGATATTTTGATGAGCGCTAAAGAACAAGATCTAGAAACATTTTCCGTACATTAAATCGAAAAAGATTAATAAAATTCTATAACTTAACATCAAATAGATTTATATCTCTTTCTAAGTATAGCTCTCTCTTTATCTCTGGCTTGTTTAACCTTTTGGCGAGATAGATATCTTCTAGTGGCTAGATAATATCTTTTTCTTAATATCGGTGAAGACTGCCTTAACTGAGGATAGATCGCCACTATAAAAGCAAAAATGTGAAAAACCGCAAAAAATAACATAATATTAATTTTTTGTCCTAGTCTTATTCGCCCTAATTTAATAGTTATAAATTTAATTAAAGTAGCAGGTATCAAATATAAGCTAAACCAAAAAGACAAAACTAATAAGATAACCATAATTATCCCTAGATCACCTTTGTCTTGCATATAAGACCATTGATAATGATTAATTATTAACTCAGCTACATTACGCAAACCTAGTAATAATAACCCATATACAAAAAAGATAAATAACCCCATAAAGATTAAAGTTATTAAAAAATTTTTATTTTCACTTTTAAGTTTCATCATCATTGACCTTAGCATATATGAAATATATATAATCTATAACCGGCTAATAAACAAACAATAAATTATATATTCCCTTGTTAGCACGATGATACATAGTTCTAACAATAAGGTTTCATTTCCTATCAATCTAGAAATATTTACTAAAGCATTTAAATATTAAGACCCTTCAATAGGTATTCAATAACACACTAAACCGCAGCAGCTTTTATATAAGTTAGCTTAATTATTGTAAATTATTAGTAGCTAATAAATTGTATATTTCATCCTTAGCTTTAGTATTACGTAGTGCCAACAATAAACTTTCATTTCTTACTAATCTAGCAATCCTCGCTAAGGCGCTTAAATGTTGAGATACTAATTCCTTAGGACTTAATAACAAGAAGACTAAGTCTATTGGTTCTGTATCTTCATGTGAAAAATATATTGGTTCAGCTAGACGAGCAAAAATAATATTTATCTTCTGTAAAGACTCTAATCTTCCATGTGGTAATGCTACTCCACCACCTATGTTAGTAAACGATTGATTTTCACGCTCTAAAATAGCCTGATTAATAACTTCTGTATCTATATCTATAAGTTTAGACGCATAATAAGATAAGCGAGAGATCAAATGATTGTGACCTTTAATTTTTAAGTCTAATAATATTGCGTTCGGTTGCAAAAATTCTCCCAAAGTCATAATATGCTCCTTATTTATATGTATAGAACATGGATAACTAAATATATAATATTTTTATTTTTTTAACACTTATATCTTACACATTACACAATATATTACAAACAAAACTGTAAAGTCTTTGACTAAATAATGATAGAACTATAAAATAACCAACAATTAACGGCGTATAAAGGAAGGGACATGCTAAAATCGGAGCTAATAACTAAAATATCCGCTAAACACCCTCATTTAAAAAAAAATGAGGTGGAACTTATAATTAATACAATGTTTAATGAAATACGACAATCTTTAATAAATGGTCATAGAGTAGAGCTAAGACGCTTT
Source organism: Bartonella sp. DGB1 (assembly GCF_041345015.1). Classification (NCBI taxonomy): domain Bacteria; kingdom Pseudomonadati; phylum Pseudomonadota; class Alphaproteobacteria; order Hyphomicrobiales; family Bartonellaceae; genus Bartonella; species Bartonella sp. DGB1. The sequence goes on along the minus strand of NZ_CP166769.1, from coordinate 66,968 downwards.
GGTTCTTTTGATATAAAAAAGAAGCCCGCTAGAATAGGAAGAAACCCTAAAACTGGAGAAATTATACATATAAAAGAAAGATATGCACCGTTTTTTAAAATGGGAAAAGCCTTGAAAGATAGATTGAACGAGGAATATAATAAAGAGTTAAAACAAAAAAGCTAGAGGAATAAATATGTTCAAACAAACGCTAATAAAAGTAAGTAATTTTTTTTATTGGTTAATAATTATTTTATTAACAGTATTATTTATCACTCTAATGGTACTGAATAGCCAATCAATTACGTTATACTATAATCCTTTTGCTTTTTCTAATGATCAACAAGGTTTAACCGCGCCCCTATTTATTTGGTTAATTTTATCTTTTATAGTTGGAATCATTATAGGAGGAATTATTGTGTGGTTTCAGCAGAAAAAATATAGAAAATTAGCCTGGGAAACATTATTACATTCTGATAATATACAAAAATTACCGACTCACACTGATAAAAACAACATAGAATAATTAATCATATGACCATCTCAAATAGCCTAGCTGAACAATTCCCGTTAATATTAAAAACAAAATCCTCAAAAGAATATGCATTACTAGATAGCGGAAATGGTAGAAAACTAGAAAGATATGGTAAATATATTATCAATAGGCCAGAAGGTCAGGCAATCTGGACACCCGAATTACCAAGTTATATCTGGCAAAAAGCTGATGCTATATTCACAGGAAACACAGAAGAAGAAGCTATCGGCAGATGGCATTTCCCTAAAGTTAAATTAGCTGAAACTTGGAACCTCAGCTGGAACAAATTGGATTTTCTAGGAAGATTTACTTCTTTCCGCCATGTAGGTGTATTTCCAGAGCAAGCGGCTCACTGGTTTTTTTTAGAAAAATTAATCAAAAACACTGCTAAACCGCCTAAAGTGCTTAATTTATTTGCTTATACAGGAATAGCATCTTTAGTAGCGGCTAGAGCAGGAGCAGAAGTCACACACGTAGATGCTTCAAAAAAAGCAATCGGCTGGGCTAAAGAAAATCAAATAAAAGCTGGTATGGAACAAGCTAAAATACGCTGGATATGTGATGATGCTCTCAGCTTTTGTAAAAGAGAGCTAAGACGTAACAAAAATTATGATATTATTCTATTGGATCCTCCAGCATATGGCAGAGGTCCTAAAGGCGAAGTGTGGCAATTATTTGACCATTTAAAAGAGATGCTAATATTATGTAAAAATTTACTTTCAGCAGATGCTTTGTCATTAATTCTAACAGCTTATTCAATAAGAGCATCTTTTCTTGCTATGCATGAATTAAATTATGAAATATTTCAGGATAAAAAAGGTATAATTGAATCTGGTGAATTAATTATAGAAACCGAAAATTCTAGAAGATGTTTATCAACTTCATTATTTAGTAGATGGATATCAAACCAACAAACTCAAATTTTGGCAAATAAATGAATAACATTCCTAGTGGCAACGTAAAAAATATAACTAGCTTAAGCAATCCTATAATAAAAAATTTTAAAGCTTTATTTCTTAAAAAAAATAGAGAAAAACAAAATCTTTTTGTGGCAGAAGGGCTAAAAATAATAATTGAAGCCTTAGAAAATAACTGGGAAATAACGAATCTATTATTCACCCCAAATAAAAATCTTTCTCCTTTATTAGATGAAGTAATATTAAAAATTAAAAATCAAGGGGCATTGATAATAAGTACAACTCCTCAGATACTTTCTTCTATCTCTAGGCGAGACAATCCACAAACTGTAATAGGTATAATAAAAAGAAAAATCCAGAATTTAACGGAACTCAACACTAACAATAACTTTAATTTATTGGCATTAGACAGAATAAAAGACCCTGGCAACTTAGGTACTATAATAAGAACCGCAGATGCTGTAGGCCTTAAAAACATTTGTCTTCTTGGTGATTGCACTGATCCTTTTGCTATTGAAACTGTTAGAGCTTCTATGGGATCGATATTTGCCGTAAATATTTTTAAAAGTGAATTAGATAATTTTATTACCTGGCAAAAAAACTTTAATGGTCAAACAATAGGAACTTACTTAAAAGGCGCATTAGATTTTAGAAAAGTTAATTATTATGATAAAAATAATTTATTAATTATGGGTAATGAACAACAAGGAATATGCGATAAATTATTAAATATCTGTGATAAGTTAATAAAAATCCCTCAACAAGGTAGAGCGGACTCGTTAAATTTATCTGTTGCAACCGCCTTAGCTTTATACGAAATTTATAGAAAACAACTAACCTTGGATTAATTATGCTCCAAAAAAATAAGAACTTAATCAAAAATATTTATTTACTAATTATATTAGTAGCCTCAGACCAATTAATCAAATTATTAGTAGAAAATTATCTAACTTATCATAAGCCTCTGAATATATTACCATTTTTCTCTTTACTAAAAACATATAATACCGGGATAGCCTTTTCTTTTCTACAAAATATACCAAGCTTAACTTTACTTATCATTAGTATTATTACATGTTTATTTTTTTGCTATCTATGGTATACAACCAACAAAACACATAAATGGCAAAAATTAGCTTATTTGCTAATTATTGCTGGAGCATTAGGAAATATGATTGATAGACTTTCAAAAGGCTATGTGGTAGATTACTTATATTTACATTCAAATACATATAATTTTTCCTTTGCTGTATTTAACTTAGCTGATAGTTTTATAACCATAGGAGCAATTATATTAATAGCTAACGAATTAATTAATATTAGAAAAAAAGAATAATAAATTTAAATAAAATTATTATTTTATGTTAAGAGTGAGTACAAACAAAATGTTATATATAATTTATTTATCGATGCAATAAAAAATGCTCTAAATTTTAAAGGGCGTATTAGTAGAAAAGATTACTGGTTGACAATTTTATCTATAATAATAGTAACATTGTTAGCATTTTTAGCATTTTTAATTTTAGCTATAATTTTCGCTATGTTAGAACCAGATAATGTTAATCTAGACGCCTCCATCTCCGTAAGACTATTGACAGCTTTACTGGTACTATTCTTAATTTTTATTTTAGGTGTAGCACAAACATCACTTACTGTACGTCGCTTACATGACCTTAATAGGAGTGGGCTTATAGAATATATAAGTGTAGGAATCGCTGTTTTCAGTTTTATATTAGAATTTACATTTTATGGCACACTAGGAGATTATACACAAGACAATTTACAATTTATAGATTATTCTAGCTTAGAAGCTAGCATCATGAGTACTCTTAATGTAATTGGTCTTATATTATCAATCATTATTATTATAATTTGTTGTTTTAAAGGCGATACACAAGACAATAAATATGGTAAATCACCATATTCTACTAAAGACGCATAATTTAATATTATATTCCAAACATTTATTTATTTTTTGCTAAAAAAATTGCTTTTATATGTTTTGGAAAGCGCCATGGAGATATTATGATTAAATCATAACGTAAAGATAGATTATATCTATCTTTACGTCGAGCAAGCCAAAGATCGCTTGCTCTCTCTATTCTTATTTCATTATAATAACCAATTGCTTGCATAGCTTCTGTTACTGAATAACGATATTTTACTTCAATTATGGCAATTAAATTTCCTTTTTTAGCTATTATATCAATTTCACCTAACTTAGTTTTATATCTACGAGATAAAATTTTATAGCCTTTCAGCATTAACCAAAAAGCAGCTATTTTTTCAGCTCTAACACCTTTTTTATAACATCTAAGTTTATTTTTTTTATTAGTCATCTTTTTTGATATCTAACAATCTTTTATATAATTCTGATTTTTTTTGTCCTGTCATAACTGAAGCTTGAGCAGCCGCTTTAGATAAAGACATATCATTACTTAAAGTTAATAATAACTTATCAACTTCTAGCACATCAGTGAAAAGATCTTGTTTCGAGCATGATGATATAACAAATACAAATTCACCTCTTATTTTATCCCTATTATTATAGAGCTGATAAATATTCTCTATCGTATCTGTGTGAATTTCTTCAAATTTTTTAGTAAGTTCCCTAGCAAGCGAAATTATTTTCGAACCTCCAAATATATCAATCATATCTTGTAAAGATTCCAATAATCTGTGCGGACTCTCAAATCCAACTATGGAAGCTGTTTGATTTTTCATTTCCTCTAATTGTTTTAAACGCATATTTTTTTTAGAAGATAGAAAACCAACAAAGTTAAATTTATCCGTCGGTAATCCAGACGCAATCAAAGCACTAAGCACAGAAGATGCTCCTGGAATAGGAATAACTTTTATATTATACTCTAAAGCTCTCTGAACTAATTTAAAACCTGGATCTGATACTAATGGAGTACCCGCATCAGAAACAAGAGCTATTGATTTGCCTGACTGTAATATGTCCAATAATTTATCTTCTATCTTATCATGACTATATTCATGATAAGATATTAACTTATTATTAATAGCAAAAGCTTTAAGCAAAAATCCTGTTTTTCTAGTATCTTCACAAGCAACATAATCTACAGCCGCTAAAGTTTGTAAGGCTCTAATAGTAATATCGTTTAAATTTCCAATTGGAGTAGCTACAAGATATAAAGCTACAGGAAGAGAAGGAACTTTAAATTCATATGATTCAATAAAATAACTACGATTACTCACTTTTTGCCAGCTGCATATCTTTTTTTACTAACTTAACTACTTCGATTGGATCTTCAGCTTTAATTATTGGACGTGCCATAACAATATAATTTGCTCCAGACTCTACAGCTTTTCTAGGAGTTAACACTCTTTTTTGATCATCTTTGTCACTATTTTCAAGCCTAACTCCTGGCGTTACAATAACCATATTTTGACCTATAAGATGTCTAATATGCTGAACTTCTAAAGCCGAGGTAACAATACCGCCCATACCTATATCTTTAGCTTGCAAAGCTCTGCGCACAACTAATGTTGTCACTCCTTCTCCATAACCAGCATTAGCCAAATCTTGATCATCCATAGAGGTTAACACAGTAACACCTAACAAACAAATATTACTGTTTTTCGCCGCAGTAACAGCTGCGCGCATAGCCTCAGGATAAGCATGGATGGTTAGCATATCTACCCCCATTTTAGCTATATTTTCAACTGCATGTGTAATAGTATTTCCAATATCTAATAACTTCATATCTAGAAATATTTTTTTACCATCGGCTATTAATTCTCTAGCAAAATCCAGACCACCTGCAAAAGCTAATTGATAGCCAATTTTGTAAAAATTTACCTCATCACCTAATTTACTAACTAAAGTTTGAGCTTGATTTACATTCTCAACATCTAAACCAACTATCAACTTATCTTTCATTCTCAGTCCCTCTATTACTTAGCAAATTCTGCATAATCTGTGCGGCTATCTCTACAAAATTTTTATTAATTTCACATATATCATGTTGTTGCTCTATTTGTTGCACTAGCGGTTCACCCGCATCTGCGGAAGTTCTCAAAGGTAAAGAAAATGGTAATTCCGCTAAAAATTTTATATTTTGCTGAGAAGCTAAATTTTTTGCCCCCCCTTTGCCAAATATATCGTAACTAACCCCTGTATCAGGTGCAACAAAATAACTCATATTTTCAATTATTCCAAGTATGTTAATAGCTAATTTATTAAACATAGTGATCGCTCGCCTAGCATCCACAAGCGCCATTTCTTGAGGAGTAGAAACAATAATTGCTCCATCTAATTTAATCTGTTGTATAATAGTCAATTGTGCATCACCAGTCCCAGGAGGCATATCTATTACTAATATATCAAGAGGCGCCCAACTAACTTCTTTTAACATTTGACGAACTGCGCCCATAACCATAGGACCACGCCAAATTGCTGCCTCATTCTGATTAATTAAAAATCCAATAGACATCAATTTAAGACCCCAAGCTTGCAGAGGAATTAGTCGTTTATTATCATCTACTGCTGGTTTTTGCTTAAGCCCCGTTAACAATGGTAAAGATGGACCATAAATATCTGCATCCATTAAACCTACTTTTAAACCCTGCTTAGCTAAAGCCAAAGACAAATTAAAAGCTATAGTTGATTTGCCCACACCTCCCTTTCCAGAAGCAACTGCAATAATAAATTTTACTCCTGGTAAAGCTTGTGGCGTTGGAAGAGTTTTTGTAGAGAATTTTTCACTATCTAAAGTTTTTTTTTCTTTAGTTAAACTAATAATAGCCTGATAATCTGGAGCTATTACAGATAATTTATTTTTGATTATTTGAATTAATTGTTCAAAAAAACCATCTGGAGCAGGAATAACATTTATAGAAAGGTAAATTTTATCATGGGTAATAAAAGCCTTACTAACCAACCCCGCATCAACTATATTAACTTCAATATTAGGAGATGGAATCTTTTTAAGATAATAAAAAATTTGATCATTAAGCTTTTGTTGCATTACTATTGCCTACAATTTAATCTATCCTAGACTATTTTTTCCCCCCTTAGAAGGCAATGATTGACTTATTAACAAAAATTTGTTAATAAGTAAGATATTTTAATAATGTTAACGCTAAAAGAAGGGTCGCACTCCGCGACATTATAATAATGAAACGCACATATCAACCATCAAAATTAGTTAGAAAACGTCGTCATGGTTTCCGCGCTCGTATGGCAACCCCTAGCGGACGTAGAGTAGTAGCTGCTCGCAGAAATCGTGGACGTAGCAATATCACTGCTTAATTGATTATAATGGCTAAAAATCTCGAAACATTAAAAAAACGCAAGGAATTTTTAGCTGTAAAAAATACCCCAAAAATAAATAATGGAGGAAAAACTAGGTACTTTTCTCCATTTTTTATTGTGGAAAGCCTAACTACAAACAATAATACTGCTTGTAGTAATAAGATAGCTAGCGCAAAATTCGGCTTTACTGTATCTAAAAAAAATGGTAACGCTGTAACTAGAAATAGAATAAAAAGAAGACTTAAAGAGGCTATCAGAGCTAATATTGATCTAGAAAAATGCAAAAATAAAATTTTTGTTATAATAGCTAAAAAAACCGCCTATGATGCCGATTTTAAATCTTTAGTTGAATCATTAAAAAAGGCTATTTATGGAAAAAATTATGAGACATAAATTGTCCTATGCAATAAATATTTCTGAAAGTTTTAATTATGGAATATAACAAAAATATTATAATTACTCTTATTTTATCTGGATTAATACTTGTTAGCTGGGATTATTTTTTTCCACACCAACAACCAGCAAAAGTTCAACCACAAATAGCTATAACTCAAACTTTAGAACAGCCCAAGGAACAGCCTCACATACATCAGCAAAAATCAGAAAATCATGATACCAGAATTAACATAAATACAGCAAAATTAGAAGGATCTATAAATTTAACTGGAGCTGTATTTGATGACCTTAGGTTAAAAAAATATCATGTAACAGCTGACAAAGATTCTGCAGAAATAACCATTTTATCCCCCAAAAATAGCAATTCTACTTATTTAGCTGAATTTGGCTATCTTTCTGATCCTTCATTAGGAGAAATGCCAAATAATAATAGCAAGTGGAAATTAATTAAAGGTGATATCTTAACTGAAACAACACCGATAACCTTGCAATTTACTAATAGTAAAGGGATAACCTTCGAAAGAGATATTGCAATTGACTCAGCTTATTTATTCACTATAACTGATAAAATTTTAAATAACTCAAATAATGTAATAAATCTGCGCTCTTACGGTAGATTAGCTAGAGAAGATATAGCAAATATTGATAAAGATTCTTCTTATCTTTTACATGAAGGGCCAATAGGTGTATTTGCAGATAATAAATTAGCTGAACTATCCTATAAAAAATTACGTTCAGAGAAAGAAAAATCTTTCCGCTCCGCTCCAGATGGCTGGTTTGGTATAACAGATAAATATTGGGCAACAGCTATTATTCCAACTAATAATAGAGCATATCGCACTAATTTTACCTATGTAAACTCAACTATACCAAATTATCAAACCGATTATTTAAGTGATCCTATTAATATAGATCCAAAACAAGAACTTATTCTAACTACTAAGTTATTTGCAGGAGCTAAGGAAGTTAACGTAATTGACAATTATAAAGCAGAATTTAATTTATATAATTTCGATCTACTAATAGATTGGGGTTGGTTTAAATTTTTAACAAAACCATTATTTTATCTGATGGATTATTTTTCTAAATTAACTTCCAATTTTGGCTTAGCAATAATTTTAACTACTTTAGTAATTAAAATTTTCTTATTTCCATTATCTAATAAGTCATATAGATCTATGGCTAGAATGCGAGAATTACAACCACGTATAAAAGCTATCCAAGAAAGATATCCTGATGATCTAGCAACAAGAAATCGTGAAACAATGACATTATACAAACAAGAAAAGGTTAATCCTTTAGCTGGTTGTTGGCCTATGTTAATTCAGTTTCCTATTTTCTTCTCTATCTATAAGGTCTTATATATCTCTATTGAAATGAGACATGCACCTTTCTTTGGTTGGATTAAAGACTTATCAGCTCCAGATCCTACTTCTGTATTTAATCTTTTTGGTTTGCTACCATATGATGTTCCTTCTTTTTTAATGATTGGAGCTTGGCCTATTATCATGGGAATAACCATGTTTATGCAAATGAAGATGACTCCAACAACATTACCTGCATCTCAAGCTTTTATATTAAATCTAATGCCGATAATGTTGACTTTTGTAATGGCAGGATTTCCTGCAGGGCTAGTAATTTATTGGGCAACTAATAATATATTGACCATTTTACAACAACTGATAGCTTTTAAGCCTTGGAAAAATAAAAAAGAGAAAATATGATAAAGGAATTTCCTAAAAATTGGTACTTTCTAAAAAGTGTACCATCCTTAAAGTTTCTACCTGTAGAAGGTCCTATTGAAATATGTTTTGCTGGTAGATCTAATGTAGGGAAATCATCATTAATAAATATCTTGCTAAATAATAAAAATTTAGCAAGAACTTCTAATACTCCGGGTAGAACGCAAGAATTAAATTATTTTTGCCCGGAAGAAGTCAATAAAAATCAATTTGAAATCCAAGAAGATCTTTCTACTCCTTATATTCCACCATTTGTAATAGTGGATATGCCGGGTTATGGTTATGCGCAAGCTCCTAAAGTAAAAGTTGAAGAATGGACTAAATTAGTTTTTGATTATTTTAGAGGTAGAAGAACCTTAAAAAGAGTTTATTTACTTATTGATGCTAGACATGGTATAAAAGCCAATGATATAAATATCATGAAATTACTTGATAAAGCAGCTATATCTTATCAAATAATATTAACTAAAATTGATAAAATAGCTGCAGCTGAAATAGATAAGAAAAAACAAGAAACTATACAAATCATCAATAAACATGTTGCTGCATTTCCTGAAGTTTTAGTTACCTCTTCAGAGAAAAAAATAGGTATAGATGAAGTACAAAAAGCAATACTAACGACCGTTGATTGTTAATTTTTTTGATATATCTTGAAAAAACTATAGATAAAGAATAATATCAATATATATAATCTATAGGAATTAATTATGTTGACTTTATTGCATCATCCTATGTCTGGACCATCGAGATTTATTCGACTTATCCTGCACGAATATCAACTGACAGTAGAATTACAATTAGAAAATCCATGGGAAAAAAGAACTGAATTTTTATTAATTAATCCAGCACAAACTTTACCAGTATTATCAGTCAATGGGAATCATCATATTTGTGAAGCGATGATAATTAGCGAATATCTTGATGAAACTTGTGGTGTTTTTCAACGAAATTTGACACTTTTTCCTACCGATCCTATAGAAAGAGCTGAAACAAGAAGATTATTATATTGGTTTTTAGAAAAATTTGATCAAGAAGTAGCCTTTCCCTTAATAAATGAAATTGTCCTAAAGAGAATAATGCCTGTAGCATTAGGACAAAATTCACCAGAATCCTCTGTCTTACGTCAAGCAAGACAAAATCTAAAACAACATTTAAAATATCTGGAATGGTTAGCTTATAATAGACATTGGCTAGCAGGAGAATTTTTCTCATATGTTGATCTAGCCGCAGCGGCTGAATTATCTACTTTAGATTATATCGGAGAAATAGACTGGGATATTTACCACATAGCAAAAGAATGGTATACAAGAGTAAAATCTAGACCTTCTTTTCAAACTATCCTAAAAGATAAAATACAAGGCTTAGCTCCCGTTACACATTATACTAACTTAGATTTTTAATGGAAATATAATGCAAAAAAATAATATTGTTATAACAGGTATCAATGGTAGAATGGGGCAAGAAATATTAAAAGCCCTAACAGATAATAATAGATTTTTATTAGTAGGTGCTGTAGCTAGAGAAAATTCACCGCTAATAGGTAAAAGCCTAACCGAAGCTTTTCAAAGTGAAGAAAAAGATATAATAATTAATGCTAATTTAACTGAAATTAATGCTAATATTGATGCTATTATTGATTTTACCTCACCTGAAATAAGTCTAACTTATGCTAATTTTGCTTGTGAAAATAAAATTCCTTTTATTACGGGGACAACAGGTTGGAACCATAAACAAGAAGAAATATTTAAAGAGTTAGCAAAAAAAAACATAATTGTAAAATCTGGCAATATGTCGTTAGGAATAAATTTATTAGCCAAAATAGTGGAATTTACAGCAGGACAACTTAAAGCTGGTTGCTTTGATATAGAAATTTTAGAAATGCATCATAGAAACAAGGTAGATGCGCCTTCAGGAACAGCATTATTACTAGGACAAGCTGCTGCTGCTGGAAGAAAAATAAATTTGAATGAATGTAAAAAAACTGTCAGAGATGGGCAAACTGGAAAAAGAGAAGAGGGTGAAATCGGTTTTGCAACTCTAAGAGGCGGGCAGGTAGCTGGTTTTCACTCAGTGATTTTTGCAGGATTAGATGAAACACTAGAATTTAACCATACTGCACATAATAGAAAAATATTTGCTCAAGGCGCTTTAACAGCAGCTGAATGGGCAATAAAACAAAAAAAAACAGGACTTTACTCCATGCAAGATATAATAAATTTCAAAGGAACTAATGAAAATGACAAATAAATTAATTTTGATCCGTCATGGACAGAGTGAATGGAATTTAAAAAATTTATTCACAGGATGGAAAGATCCTGATTTAACTGCTACAGGTATAGAAGAAACTAAAAAAGCTGCATTTACGTTGAAAAAAGAAAATATAATTATTGAAAAAATTTTTACATCTGACTTGCTACGAGCTAAAAAAACAGCACAAATAATAATGTCAGAAAATAATATAACAGCTCCTTTGACTTCCAATAAAGCTTTGAATGAACGCGATTATGGTGACTTAGCTGGTTTAAATAAAGATGAAGCTAAAAAAAAATGGGGCGAGCAACAAATATATTTATGGCGCCGTTCTTATGAAATAGCTCCTCCTGGTGGAGAAAGTCTTAAAGATACTGTATCTAGAGTTTTACCTTATTATTTACATAATATTCAGCCTCATGTATTAAATGGTAAAATAACCTTAGTTGCGGCTCATGGAAATTCGTTAAGAGCGTTAATTATGGCTCTTGAAGGATTAACCGCAGAAGAAATCTTAAAGCAAGAGATAGCTACAGCAGTACCTATAGTTTATGAGATAGCTAAAGATTCTACTATTGTAACAAAAAAAATATTAACTTAAATATTTTTTAGATTATAAAATTTAATAGCGTTTGTGCCCATTATTTGGGTTATCTCTGCATCAGAATAACCCGATAATAATTGCTTAGACATTTTACACCAGATATCATAAGTTGACTTTAATGTTAACACAGGCCAATCACTACCCCATAATATTCTATCACTACCAAAAGCCTCTATTATTATGGTTACATATGGCTGTAATTCTTCTAGGGTTAAAAGTTTTTCCGATTGCGTTAATAAGCCCGAAAATTTACAATGAACATTTTTATGATGAGCTAATTTCTGCAATTTATTTTTCCAGCATTCAAATTCATTTTTATCATCTATATTAGGTTTAGCAAGATGATTAACTATAATTTTTAAATTTGGATGATTATCAGCCAATTTATCAATTATTTCTAAATGTTTTGGAAAAATAAGGGCATCAAAAGTAAGATTTTTCTTTACTAGATAACTCAAAATATTTTGATAATCTTCCTTTAATATCCAATCTGTCTGTTCTATGTCTTGCAGCATAGGTCTAATACCTACAAATTTAACATTTGTAGCTAATTGATCCAATCTTGTATAAATATTATCTTTATCAAAATCTACCCATCCTACTACGCCTAAAATATTTTTATCATTATTAGCTAAAGATAAAATATAATCAGTCTCAGCCTCGGTAGCTGCAGCTTGAACTAAAATTGTACCAAAAATATTATTTTTTTCTAAGTGTGGCTGCAGATCTCCAGGCAAAAAATCTCTATATAAAACTTTCATATCCGGTGTAAGCCACTTATAGTCATTTCTTTTCAATAACCAAAAATGCTGATGAGAATCTATTATCATAGTTAACCTTCAATATTTGGGATAGGAGCATCCTCATTTAATAATGAATGTTCCTTTAATTGCTGCCAAAATTCTAAAGGAATTTTTTCTTGCATAAAATTAAACGATTGTAATACCTGTTTTTCAGATCTCATACCAGGTATTACTGATACTACAGTTTCATTTGCTAATGGAAATTGCAGTGCAGCAGCACCTAAGGTAACATTATATTTCTCACATAGGGCTTCTATTAATTTAACTTTTTTAACTATATGCTCAGGAGCTGGTTGATAATTATAATAAAGTACTCCATTACTCTTAGTTCCTACAGCTAATATTCCAGAATTATAGGGTCCACCAACAACAACTGAAACATTATTAGCAACACATAAAGGAAAAAATTCTTTCAATGATTCTTGCTCTAATAAACTATAACGACCTGCTAATAATATTAAATCTATATCTGCATGTTTCACCACGTCTGCAGCTATTTCCCATTCATTTACCCCTATACCAAACGCCGAAATAAGTTTTTGTTGTCTTAATTCTTCAAGCGCAGCAAAACCTCGACCTTTAGTTAATTGTTCAAAATAATAATCCGCTTTATCTGCATGAGTTAATTTTCCTATATCATGAATATATAAAATATCAATTTTATCTAAACCTAAACGCTGTATACTTTCTTCCCACGATTTCATAATAGCATCATATGAATAATCATATATAGGCTCAAATGGCATAGGCGACATAAAACCATGACGTTCGATAATTCCTTTATTATACCCTACTATAGGTTTTAACAAACGTCCTACTTTAGTAGAAATAATAAAATCTTTACCTCTTAAACTATTACCTAGACGTCTCTCACTTAGTCCAAAACCATAATAAGGAGCTGTATCAAAGTAATTTATACCTTTATCATAGGCAAGATTAGCAGTAGATAGCGATTCAGCATCAGTAGTTTCTCTATATAGATTACCTAAAGTAGCTGAACCAAAACCTAAGGTTGTTAATAATAAATTACTTTTTTTTACTAGTCTTTTTTTAATCATAATAAATGCTCCTATATTTGAGGTTTTTTAATGCAATATACTGCAAAAGCTATAACTACTAAAAAAGCAACCATAGGAACAATCATCGCTATTTGCCATGAATTAGTTAATTCAGCAACTTTAGCAAAAGACAAAGGAATTAAAGCAGCTCCAGCTATAGACATAATCAACAAAGATGAACCTAGCTTAGTTCTGCGTCCTAAACCAGTAATACCCATTGAAAAAATAGTAGGAAAACCAATAGAGATAAAAGTTAACAATAAGCCGTAACAAATAACAGCAAAAATACCATCAAAGAAAATGGCTCCTATAGATAGAGGTATACAAAGTGAAAAATATAGCAATAATAATTGAGCTGCGGAAATAAAACTCAATAAAAATGTTCCAAAAAAACGCCCTATCATAAAACCTGCCATACTAAATGCAACATAATAAGCAGCCCAACTATCAGTTAAAGATGGATGTACAGATTGAGCAAAATTAATATAGTGAACCGATACAGCTATCTGAGAACCAACAGCAAAAAATTGCGCCACTATCGCTAAACGTAATCGACTATAGCTTGCTGTGGTAGGTTCTTGATTCTCAATTTTAACTACCATCTTTTTACTAACATCTGGCATTTTTACTAGAGAGAATAATACTATCAATACAACCACAACACAGCCAAAAATTAAATATGGTGTTTGTACAGAAAGCGCTTCTGATACCCTATAAGCCTCTTGTACCTCTGGAGTCCAACTTGCTATTTCAGCTTTACTAATATGAGTATCTGAAAGAATAAAACTTCCACCTAAAATTAATGCGACAAAAGCTCCTAAACCATTAAAGCTTTGCGCAAAATTCAACCGTTGCGACGCTGTCTCAGGCGAGCCCATTATAGTAATAAAAGGATTAGCAGCTGTTTCTAAAAAAGTTACCCCACTTGCAATAATAGCTAAAGCAAATAAGAAAAAACCAAAAGATCTTATATAAGCTCCGGGATAAAATAAGAAAACGCCGCAAGCAAATAAGGTTAAGCCTACTATGATACCGCCTTTATAACCAATACGATGCATTATCAAGCCTGCAGGTAAAGCCATAAAAAAATAACCTAAAAAATAAACCGTAGCAATATAGCTAGATTGAGTTGGGGTAAGGTCTAAGGCATTTTGAAAATGTTTGGTTAAAACATCATTTAAGTTATTAGCAACTGCCCACATAAAGAACAGACTAGTAACACAAAAAAAAGCTAAATAATATCCTTTATAGATAAATTTATTTTTTTTAGAATTAGTTGACCCGTGTGCAACCATAAGTGACTCCTAAACATTAATTATAAGTTTATATATAAATTTACCCTTGTTAAAGCTAATATTGTCTTTTCAGTAAAATTTAATATAACTGTTAACGGATTAAATAATTATAACTTAGGTAACAACTTAATTTTTTAATAGTTCCATTATTAACCTTGCGTAATCTATAATTAATATAGTATAATGCGCCAAGGAGATATTTATAACTTACTTATGGAGTGTCTAATGAATTTTCCAAATAAAACAAACGCTCAGCTATATACAAAAACGAGTCATTTTGATGCAGGCTTACGTAGCTATATGCTTGGTGTATATTTAATGATGGCAACAGGGTTAGTAGTTAGCGCCTTAGCCGCATTAGGTTTTAGTACCCTTACTACTACTAATGATGTGAATTTAGCCGTTGCTCATTATAATGGTATGATGTTAACCCAATTAGGAGCTACAGTTTATTTATCTCCATTCAAATATGTGTTAATATTTGCACCGCTAGCATTAGTCTTTTTTATGCAATTTTCGTTGACGCGTTTATCAGCCAATACAGCCCGTAACTTATTTTTAGTATTTTCTTTACTATTTGGTTTATCGCTGTCCTCTATTTTTCTAACCTATACACAAACTAGTATAACACAAGTATTTGTTATAACTTCAGCTTCTTTTGCGTGCCTATCATTATATGGTTATACTACTAAAAAAGACCTTTCTGGCTTGGGAACTTTCTTGTTACTAAGTTTGTTCGGTATCATTATTGCCTCATTAGTTAATATATTTTTAGTACAATCTTCTTTCTTCCAATTTATAATATCTATTGCTGGCGTACTAGTCTTTTCTGGCTTAACTGCATATGATACACAACGCGTTAAAGCAATTTATCATGAATTTGATGAAAGCGAACAAAAGCTTAAAAAAATAACCATTGGTGCATTAACCTTATACCTTGATTTTATCAATCTATTCATATTTTTACTACAATTGATTGGTGTAAAAAAAGACTAACATAGGATGTATTTAGCCCTTATTAATAAATAAGGGCTAAAAATAAAATGAATAAGTTCAAAATAGCTTCATACAATATCCATAAATGTATAGGAATCGATAAAAAGTTTGATCCTTATCGTATAATTAAAGTAATAGCCGAAATAAATCCCGACATAATTTGTTTACAAGAAGCTGATAAAAGATTTGGTAATAAAAAAGGATTATTAGATCTTAAATATTTAGAACAAATAACTGGACTAAAAACCGCTCCTATAATAACAAAAAAACCTAATAGTCATGGATGGCATGGCAATTTATTATTATTTCGTAGGTTTAAATTAGCCTATCTACAACAAATAACACTTCCCAAAATAGAACCTAGAGGAGCATTAATTACTGAACTGCAAATTAATAATAAAAATTTATTAGTTATTTCAGCACATTTAGGTCTATTAAAAAAAACCAGAATAAAACAAATAAAATATCTTATGGAAATATTAGCTAAATACCCTAGCAGACCAGTTATATTATTAGGTGACTTTAATGAATGGAGAAGAACATCTAATTCATCGCTTAATTATTTAAATCACTTATTTAATATCACACAGAAAAATATACCTACATTTCCAGCTAATTTCCCAATCCTACCACTAGATAAAATTTTTGCTAATCCTACTCAAATTATTTCACAAATAAAAGCTCATGATACTATATTAGCTCGTAAAGCATCAGATCATTTACCTATCACAGCTATACTACACACAGATAGATTATAGTAGAAGTCGCCCTAGAGCCTTGTTAAATAACTTGCGGTAAAAATAGACGAATTCTTAAGATTATTAACTCAGTAGCAAACTATTTTCCTAGCACTACGATATTACGCGTATATAATTTATAAATAATCTTCTTGACATGATAATTTGTTAGATAGCAAATAAATTACTAGTTACTTAATATTATTAACTCAGGAACAAATTATTTGCCTAGCACTACGATATTGCACGTGTATAATTTATAAATAATCTGCCGAACCTGACAATTTATTAAATAACAGATATAAAAGCACCTTTTTCTTGATATTACTAGCTCATAAAGCCAAACTATTTACCTAATTGATAGTATTTTCACATACATCTTATAAATAAGCAGAACCAAGCCAAATAACTTTGTTAATTAACCTACGATAAAAAGGCTGATTTCTTAACATTTTATTAGTGACTCTTATGGCGTGTTGTTTACGATTATTAATTATTTTTTCAATTTTATTAGCAATAGATTTATCTACTATCTCCATATCTACTTCAAAATTTAACCTAAAAGAGCGTGGATCTAAATTACTAGACCCTACATAACTCCACACACCATCCATTGTAAATAATTTAGAATGATCAAACTGCCCTTGAGATAACCAAATTCGACAATTCTGAGTTAACAATTGATTAAATTGCGCAAACATAGCCTTAAAGATAAGTTTAACATTATTATTGTATGGTACAACAATATCTATCATTACCCCACGCCTAGCAGCGGTTAATAACGAAACAATAAAGCAATTATCCGGTAAAAAATAAGGAGTAGAAATATAAATATATTTTTGTGCTACAGATAAAGCGCCAATAATAATTTTTAAATTTGTAGAAAAATCATCATCAGGCCCAGAAGCTACTACTCTAACTAAACTATTTTCTGAGCTTAAATTATCAGCTTTTTTTATTGACCATCTTTCAGTATTCAAATTCTCTTTAGTAGTAAAATACCAATCCTCTAAGGCTAACTTAAATAGATCACGTACAGCAGGACCTTTTACCTTAAAATGTACATCTTGAAAGCATCCTTCTTTTTTATATTCCGTAAAATAATTATTAGAAATATTCATACCACCGGTAAAAGCGACTTCTCCGTCAATTATCAAAATTTTTCTATGAGTTCTTAAATTAGCATAAGGTAATCTTAAACCTGCAATCAAATTACCATTAAAAGTAGCTACAGGAATGTTATTATTTACTAATGATCTATAAACACTAGGAAAAGAATATCTCGCTCCAACGGCATCTATTAATACTCTAACTTCTACGCCTCTATCTACTGCTCGTTTTAATGTTTCTACAAATGTTTTTCCTATGCCGGTTCTATCAAAAATATAGCTTTCTAAAATTATACTTTTTTCAGCTTTCTCGATATATTCTAACATGACTCGATAAGTTAAATCACCTGATACAAGCAATTCAATCTCATTACCATAAGTCATCGAAAAACGAGAAACAGAATCTCCTAACTTATTAAGAGAGATTAATGAGTTATTTTTTTGTTCTTTAATAAAGTTACAAATACGATCATTTTCTTGCTTTGTTGTCTCTTGCTTCATTCTTATTCTTAATTGTTTAATATTTTTACGCCTAATACGATTTATTCCA
This sequence comes from Bartonella sp. DGB1, assembly GCF_041345015.1. Classification (NCBI taxonomy): domain Bacteria; kingdom Pseudomonadati; phylum Pseudomonadota; class Alphaproteobacteria; order Hyphomicrobiales; family Bartonellaceae; genus Bartonella; species Bartonella sp. DGB1. The sequence goes on along the minus strand of NZ_CP166769.1, from coordinate 48,716 downwards.
AATATGAAATATATGATAGCGCCTAAAAGAGGACTAAACAGAATAAAAACAACCCAACCTACAGCACTACTTACATCATTCTTATTCATAAGAGCATGTATAGAAGCAACTAGAGACAATGAAAAACTTAATAAAGCAATTATTATCCCATAATGATCATAAATAAACTCACTACATATAGTCAATAAATTCATTTTTTCCTTTAATGGGCATCACCCCAATTTTTTGCATGATTAACATCTACTTTTAAATTTAAATTATTAGTTAAATAAGGAAATGTAGCATTTTCCATAGTGTTTTTTATTATTCTTTCCGCTATAGATATTTCTTCATCTTTAACCTCAAAAATTAATTCATCATGCACTTGTAATAACATTTTTATATCTAAATTTTGCTCTTTTAATTTATTATCTACTAAAAACATTGCTCGTCTAATTATATCAGCTGCAGTGCCTTGTAACGTAGCATTAATTGCAGCTCTTTCATAACCTGCTTTTAAAGCTGATTTAGAGTTTAACAAATTAGGAAAATACATCCTCCTACCAAATAACGTTTTTACATAACCTTTTTTACTAACATATCTTTTAATATCTTCCATATAAGATAAAATTTGCGGAAAACGTTCAAAATAATATTTTATATAAAGATCCGCTTCTTTATTAGGAATAGATAATTGTTTTGATAAACCAAAGGAAGATATACCATAAATAATTCCAAAATTAATAGCTTTTGCTTTACGTCGATGGTCGGCTGTAACTTTATCTAAACTGATAGAAAATATTTCTGTAGCTGTTAATGAATGTATATCAATATTTTTTCTGAAAGCTTCCTTTAAAGCTGGAATATTAGCCATTTCTGCTAATATTCTCAGTTCTATCTGACTATAATCAGCAGAAATAAAACTATAACCACTTTTAGAAATAAAAGCTCTTCTGATCTTTTTACCTAACTCATGTCTAATTGGTATATTTTGTAAATTAGGATTATTAGAAGACAAACGTGCGGTAGAAGTGAGAGACATAGAATAATTAGTATGGATACGACCGCTTTCTTTATTAATATAAGCTGGTAAGGCGTCTGTATAAGTAGTTTTAAGTTTTGTCGCGTGTCGCCAATCTATAATTTTTTGTGCTATTTCAAAACCTGCTAAATTTAACTCTTCTAAAATCTGTAAAGAAGTCTGCCATTGTCCTGTTTTAGTTTTTTTACCTAAGGGTAATTTTAATTTTTCAAATAAAATTTCACCTAATTGCTTAGGTGAAGCTAGGTTAAAATCTGTATCAGACATTGCATATATTTCTTGCTCTAAATTAGCAGTTATAATGGTTAATTCTTCAGATAAATTATCTAACAGCTGAACATCTACTTTAACTCCAGCTATTTCCATAAATAACAAACTTTTAACTAATGGTTTATCTATCCTTTCATAGATTTGTAATTTTTTTTCCTCTATTAATAGTTGTTTTAAAATAAACCATAATCTTAAAATCATATCGCTAATTTCTGCTATATAAACAGATGCATGTTCGAGATCTACAGTAGCAAAGTTTTTATATATTTTATTATTGCTGATTTCTTTAGATATAGTCGATGTATATGATAGATATTTAGCAGTTAGCTCCTCTAAATTACAAGAGATTAAACCATTAGCTAAAATATACCCCATAAGGATGGTATCATCAAAAGCAGCTATATTAATATTATTTTTATACATAATATGCATATTATATTTTGCATTTTGCATTATTACCAATATCGAATCATCTTCTAAATATTGTTTTAAAATATTCAGAACAATAGACATAGGTAGTTGATTCTCTAATTTTTCATTACTTAACGGATCTATATGTTGTAAAGGAATATACGCAGCTTCTCCTGCAGTTAAAGCTATAGAAAAACCAAGCATATTAGCATCAATAGAATCTAAATTATCGGTAATAATATTAAATGACAAATAACCTTGATCTTTAGCTTTATTTAACCATAAAATTAACTCATCTTCACTATTGATAATTTTATAATTTTGATAATTAAAATCTATATTTATTAAATTAGACTGAATTTTTTCAGAAATTTTTCTGTTATCGGCTTGATGAGCAAATGATAAAGATAATTGCTGATTATTATCACTAAAATCCTCTTGTTTACTTTCTACCTCTGGCTTAACCCAGTCAACAATTATATCTGCAGCCTCTATATTTTCAATATAACAACCAGTAGCTGCAGCCACTCTTTTAGTTAGAGTTGTTACCTCTATAGCTTTTAAAAAAGCTACTAAAGCTACTCCATTTATTTCCGGTAAACATAGATGATCTAAAGATTTATCTAAATCAACATATTGATCTAAAGTAACTAATTTTTTAGCTAACTTAATTTTTTCAATATTATTAAGCAAAGCTTCTCTGCGTTTAGGTTGCTTTATAGAATGTAAATTATTTAGTAAATTATCTAAACTACCAAACTCGTTCAATAATAAAGCTGCTGTTTTAGGTCCTATGCCAGGCACACCGGGTATACCATCACTAGAATCACCTACTAATGACTGTAAGTCTATCATTCTTTCAGGAGGCACACCCCATTTTTGCTTAACTTCCTCTATTCCTATTAAATTATTTTTTAAACTATCATACATACTCACATGACTATTAACTAATTGTAATAAATCTTTATCAGAAGATATGATCCTTATCTCAGCACCTTCTTCTAAACCCATCCTCGTATAAGTAGCTATTATATCATCAGCTTCAAAACCATTTTTCTCTATACAAGCAATACCAAAGGCTTTAGTAGCTTGCCTTATTAATGAAAATTGCGGAATAAGGTCGCTAGGTAATTCAGGGCGGTGAATTTTATAATCTGGATAAATATCATGTCTAAAATTTTTAGATGAATGATCAAATATTACAGCTATATGAATAGAATCTAATTCAGTTTTTTTAATATCAGTAAATAGTTTCCATAACATGTTACAAAAACCAACTACAGCTGAAACAGGCAAACCATCTTTTTTACGAAAAAGAGGAGGTAAAGCATAATAAGATCTAAAAATATACCCAGATCCATCTATTAAAAAAATTCTTTTTTTCTTTGACATGTTATTATCTTACCTATAAGTATAAAAAACTTTTTTTTAACATAAAATAAACATTATAAAAACAAATTATAACATTATTATGCGCGAATCGTTATACAGTAGCTGCTAATGTTAGAACATAGTGTATTATATCCCCTCTCTTTATCACTATGGAGTATAACGACAGCCGTTGTAGGAGTTTTCCCCCCTCATTCTACAACGGCTCTATTTTTAGCTAATTTATTCCAAATAAAATTATCATCAAATTTTTGACAAAATTCTTCATGTAACTGTTGTTCTTCTACAGAAATTTGTCCTAAATATTTATTCTGTCTAGTTATTTTATTATTTATTTGAGATTCAAATGAATTTTTAGATTTTTCATCTCCCTTATCTAATTCAAAGCTAGTTTGTTTACCTCCCATTAACTCTACATATATTTCTGCTAATATTTCAGAATCTAATAGAGCACCATGTTTTACCCTATGACTATTATTTATCATAAAACGCTTACATAAAGCGTCTAGATTATTAGCAGAATTAGGAAATTGTTTTCTAGCTAAATCTAAAGTATCAATGACTCTAGTATTATCTATAATTGGACGTTTTATCCTTTGTAATTCAGCATTTAAAAAATTCATATCAAAAGTAGCATTGTGAGCTACTAAATGTGCTCCTTCTATAAATAATAAAAATTCCTCTATAATATCATGAAACTTAGGCTTATCTAATAAAAAATCATCACTTATTCCGTGTACTTTATAAGCATTTATATTAACTTTAACGCCTTGAGGATTTAAATAATAATGAAATTCTTTACCGGTAACATTAAAATTAATTAATTCTATTGCACCTATTTCTATAATTCTATCTTCTTTAGGTGATAAACCTGTTGTTTCTGTATCAAAAATAATATCACGTCTCAACATCAACTCCATTTAATAAATCTATTATTTTTTTAACCTGTTGTTTACTATAATCTAAACTTATTGCACTATTAATTACAAAATCAGCTTTTTTTACTTTTTCTTTATTATTTATTTGTTTAGACAAAATAAAATTTAATTTTTCTTCATTCATATCAACTCTAGCTAAGGCGCGTTTTTTTTGTATTTCTACCGGTGCATCCACTACAATTATTTTATTAAATTGATTTTCATATTTTTTCTCAAACAACAAAGGTATATCAAAAACAGCGAATCTAGCTCCTTTCGCTTTTACTTTTTTAATAAATTTTATTTTTTCTTCTTTAATTAGCGGTTGTAATAAATTTTCTATTTTTATTAAAATATTTTCATCTTTGATTATATGTTGAGTTAATTTTTTTCTATTTATTTTATTATCTTCTATAGCTAAAGGTACTATTTTTGCTATTTCCTTTATAATAGAATTTTTTTCATATAATTGTTTTACTATATCATCAGCACAAAAAACATCTATATTTTCTTCTCTAAAAAAATTAGCAATTGTTGATTTACCCATTGCTATAGAGCCTGTTAAGCCTACTAATAACATTTTAAAAATCCTTTCAATTTATTATCTATTAATGGTTTAATTCCAAACCATTGTAAAAAGGATTCTTGTGCTTGATAAATTAACATATCTAATCCATTTAAAATAGGTAGATTATATTTTTTTGCTTCTTGTAAAAATAAAGGTAAACTAGGGTTATAATTTAAATCTACTATTAAACAGTCTTTTTTTAACTGTTTCATCTCTAATGAAAAAAATTTAGAATAATTATTATCATTGTTAGCTAGACCTACTGAAGTAGTATTTACAACTAAATCTAAATCAGCTTCAATATTTATAGTTTGGTTCCAATTAATTATATTAATTTTATGCTTAAATAATTGTTGTAATAAATAAATTTTATTTTCTGATCGATTAACTATATATAATTTAGAAAAACCAAGAGTATATAGAGCATAAATTATAGCTCTTGCAGCTCCTCCAGCTCCAATTATTAATGCTATTTTATTGTTAAATATTTTTTTCTGTTTTTTTATAGCTGCTGAAAACCCAAAAATATCTGTATTATACCCATAAACTTTATTATTAAATATTTTCACACAATTACAAACATTTATTTCTTGTACTAAAGGATCAAAAAAATCTAAAAAATCTATAATTTTTTCTTTATAAGGTGAGGTTATATTACCTGCAAAAAAATTATTTTTAAAATTATTAGTAAAATTTAAAAATTCTTGTTCTTTTACATTTATAGCTGTATAGCTTGCATTAATATTATATTTTTTTAACCAATAATTATGAATTAATGGAGATAAAGAATGTTTTATAGGCGTACCAATGAGAAATAGCTGCATTATTATCTTATATCATTTAAAAAATTAATTAACGGTATTAAAGGTAAACCTAAAATTGAAAAATAATCACCTTTTATTTCTTTTAAAAACTGAATAGCACTAGTCTCTATTTGATAAGCGGTAACAGATTTAAATATTTTTTCTTTTTGCTTATCTAAATATTTATTTATTTCATCATCAGATAATTTTCTAAAAAAAATAATAGATTGATCTACATAACTCCATATTATTTTATTATTTTTAGCTACAACTACAGCTGTTTCTAATATATGACTTTTATTAGAAAATTTTTTTAAACGTAAAAAAGCTTCTTTTTTACTAGTTACTTTATGTAATAGTTTATTTTCAAAAATTAAGGTTTGATCACAACCAATTACAATTTTATTATTAAATTCATTTATTTTAGATATAGATAATGCTTTTTCCTTAGCTAAAAATAATGCCATATCTTTTATTGATGTACCTAGATTTTTTTGAATTTCTTTTTCATTAATATTGGCTTTAACTGCTAAAAAATTAATACCAGCATTAGTTAAAAGATCTGCTCTAATTTTACTTTCTGAAGCTAAAATAATTTTTTCTATCAACATTAGTTACCATCTATGTGTTTATTAAATAAATTAACGATATTAGCTGCTATTTCTTCCACTGATTTTCTTGTAACATCGATTATAGGCCAATTATATTTTTCAAAAATTCTTCGTGCAAATATTAATTCTTCTGCTATTGAATATTGACTGATATATTCTTCATTATAAAAATCTGCTTTAGCTAATCTATTTTGTCTAATTTGTGAAATTCTATTAGCGGTTGCTACCAAACCAACTATTAATGGACCTTTTAACTTATCTAATTCTATTGGTAGTTTAATTTTTGATACCAATGGAATATTAGCTGTTTTATAACCTTTATTAGCTAAATATATACTAGTAGGAGTTTTGGAAGTGCGAGAGATACCTATTAATATTATATCAGCACCATTAATACTATCTAACCCCATACCATCATCATGAGCCATAGTAAAATCTAAAGCAGCGATACGTTTAAAATAATTTTCATCTAATGCATGTTGAGCACTAGCTTTAAGAACATTTGGTTTATCTAAATAATATTGAAAGGCTAATAACAAAGGTTGCAATATACCAACACAAGGAACTTTAATTTTTTTACAAAAATTATTTATAATCTCTGCTAACGTTGGATCTAAAATCGTATAAAGAACTATTCCAGGGTTTTTATTAATTTTATCAAAAATCTCAGTTAGTTGTTGTTCTTTTCTAATCATAACATATAAATGTTCTATCGCATTTTTTTCAGGATATTGAGCAATTACCGCACGCGCATTTGAAAGCAAAGTTTCCCCGGTTGCATCAGAAATCATATGTATATTAAAAGTTTTTCTTTGATTAAACATAATTTTATCCACTGAATTATCAACTATGTTAACAATATAGCTTAATTTTTTAAGAGATTAATATTTATTAAACCAACTGTGGATATTAATCATTATTTATAAACAAATAAAAATTTAACTGATTAATTTTTTTTAAAAAGGATAACTCTAATAAATTAAATTATTAATTTTTATTAAATGTTTATACACATAAATTAACTTTTTATTTACTAAGTTAAAAACCACCATAAATATAATTAACAAAATATTAATTATAGATTCTTACACAAGCATAAAATTAATTATAAAAAATAAAAAATTTATTAAAAACGATTCTTTATCTTAATAAAAAGTTAATAATTAATAATATCAGTTAATCACAGACTATAATAAAAAAAACAATTATATATATCTCTTTTTTTTTAATATTATGATAAAATCAAAATGAAATTTTACAGATAGCACCCTTATGAAAAAAAAACTTTTACAAACTATTAACGGACAAAAACAAAATATTCCTCCTATTTGGTTTATGAGACAAGCAGGTCGTTACTTATTAGAATATAGGAATATTAGAAAAAAAGTCGATAGCTTTTTAGAATTATGTTATAATCCTATACTGGCTACAGAGGTAACCTTACAACCTATTAATAGATTTGATCTTGATGCAGCAATAATATTTGCTGATATTTTAGTAATTCCACATAGCTTAGGAATTAATTTAACTTTTAAAGAAAATGAAGGTCCTATTTTAGAACAACTAACTATTGATAAAATAAATAAATTAGAAAAAAATATTAATAAAATTGATAATATATTAAATCCTATCTATCAAACTATTGAAAATGTTAAACAAAAATTATCTAAAGAAAAAACTTTAATAGGTTTTTGTGGTGCTCCTTGGACAATAGCAACCTATATGATAAATGGAAAAACTTCTAAAGATCATATTGAAGCTAAAAAATTTGCTATGCAATATCCTAATGAAATGAAAAATTTAATTTCTATTATAACAGAAGCAAGTGCTAATTATTTAATAAAACAAATAGATCACGGTTGTGACTTAGTACAAATTTTTGATTCTTGGAGTAATATATTAGATGAAAATAATTTTGAAGAATATTGTATTAAACCAGTAGCTAAAATTGTAAAAAAAGTAAAAGAAAAATATCCTAATGTACCTATTATTGGATTTCCTAAAGGATGCGGCGCTTTTTATAAAAATTATGCAACAAAAACAAAAGTTGATGTTTTATCTATAGATTGGGCAATACCTTTTGATTTTGCTAAATCTTTACAAAATGAAACTATAATTCAAGGTAATCTTGATCCTGTAAGATTATTAGTTGGTGGACAAGCTTTACATGAAGGAGTTTTAAATATTCTTGATAATTTTAATGATAAACCATTTATTTTTAATCTAGGACATGGAATATTACCTACAACACCAATTAAAAATGTAGAAACAATGATAAATTTAATTAGAACTTATAACAAAGGTAATTAAGATGATTGAATTAGTAACGGATAAACTATTTTTTTTAGTTATAGATTATTCTATTTGGATAAAAATAATTCATATTATCTCTTTTACTTGCTGGATGGCAGGTATGTTATATTTACCACGTTTATTTGTATATCATAGTCAAGTTAAAATTAAATCTGAATCTTCTGAATTATTTAAAATTATGGAAAAAAATTTACTTAGATATATAATAAATCCTGCTATGTTTATTACTATTATTACAGGAGCTTTATTATATTGGACATTATCAGTTCAAACTAATTGGTTTTTATTAAAAATATTATGCGTCTTAGGATTAATTAGTTGTCACGCATTTTTTTCCTACCATGTAAAACAATTTGCTATAGATAACAGATCTATTTCTGAAAAAGCTTGGCGTTTTTTAAATGAAATACCTACCGTCTTATTAATTATAATAATTATCTTAGTAATTAGAAAACCTTTTTAATTTACTTGTAATTAATTATTAAAAATATTATATATATTACTATTATTTAATATTTTACCTCCCTCCTTTTATATTAAGAACCTATCCATGCAAGAAATGAAACTTCAAGAATTAAAAAGTAAAAATCCAGTTGAGCTTTTAGCTTTCGCTGATCAACTAGAAATTGAAAATACTAATAATTTACGCAAACAAGAATTAATGTTTGCTATTTTAAAAAAATTAGCAATCCAAGATATAGAAATTATAGGTGAAGGCGTAATAGAAGTATTACAAGATGGTTTTGGATTTTTACGTTCTGCTGATGCTAATTATTTAGCCGGACCAGACGATATTTATATTTCACCGTCACAAATTAGACGTTTTTCTTTAAAAACTGGTGATACTATAGAAGGACCTATAAGAAGTCCTAAAGATGGTGAGCGTTATTTTGCTTTATTAAAAATTAATACTATTAATTTTCAAAATCCAGAAGAAATAAAACATAAAACACATTTTGATAATCTTACTCCATTATATCCTAATGAACAGTTAAAAATGGAAATAGATGATCCAACAATAAAAGATATATCTCCTAGAATTTTAGATATTATTACACCTTTAGGTAAAGGACAAAGAGCATTGATTGTTGCTCCTCCTCGTACAGGTAAAACAGTTTTATTAAAAAATATAGCTCATTCTATTACCGTTAATCACCCTGAATGCTATTTAATTGTTTTATTAATTGATGAAAGACCTGAAGAAGTAACTGACATGCAAAGATCTGTTAAAGGAGAAGTTATTTCTTCTACCTTTGATGAACCTGCATCTAGACATATCCAAGTTACTGAAATGGTAATTGAAAAAGCTAAAAGATTAGTTGAACATGGTCATGATGTAGTTATATTATTAGATTCTATAACTAGATTAGGTAGAGCTTATAATACTGTTATACCTTCATCAGGAAAAGTTTTAACAGGTGGTGTAGATGCGAACGCTTTACAACGTCCTAAACGTTGTTTTGGTGCTGCACGTAACATTGAAGAAGGTGGATCTTTAACTATCATTGCTACCGCTTTGGTGGATACTGGTAGTAGAATGGATGAGGTTATTTTTGAAGAATTCAAAGGTACTGGTAACTCTGAAATTATGCTAGATAGAAAATTAGCAGATAAGAGAATTTTCCCTGCTATGGATATTTTAAAATCAGGTACTAGAAAAGAAGATTTACTTTTGGATAAAAAAGATTTACAAAAAATATTTGTATTAAGAAGAGCTGTTTTATCTTCAATGAATACTACAGATTCTATTGAATTTTTAATTAATAAATTAAAACAAACAAAATCTAATACTGAATTTTTTGATTCTATGAATGGTTAAGATAAAATTTCATTTATAAATGAGGGTATATTAACTATCTATTTTTTAAAAGGTTAGTAAAATGTACACTATATATGCTTTATCAAGCGGTATGTTACCTTCAGGGGTTGCTGTTATTAGGTTATCTGGCGGTGAATCCTTAACTATTTTAAAAAATATGATAGGTTATATTCCTAAAGCTCGTTATATGTCTTTAACAAAAATTAAAGATAAAAATAATAATATAATAGATAATGGTTTAGTAGTATATTTTCCTAAACCAAATAGTTTTACCGGGGAAGATTGTGTAGAATTTCATTTACATGGTGGAAAAGCAGTAGTAAATAAATTTTTACAAGAATTATCTACATTTACAAATGTTAGATTAGCTGAAGCCGGTGAATTTTCTAAAAGAGCTTTTTTAAACGGTAAAATAGATTTAACTCAAGCTGAAGGGCTTGCAGATTTAATTGCGGCAGAAACTGAAAGTCAAAGAAGATTAGCTTTATTAGAATCTGATGGTTTATTATCTAAACAATATGAAAATTGGCGTTTAAAAATAATAAAGATGCGTTCTTTATTAGAAGCTCAATTTGATTTTTCAGAAGAAGAAGAAATTTCTTCGGAATTATTAGAAATTACTTATAATGAAATGAAGAAATTATCTTCAGAGATAACAAATTATATTAATATTTCTGAACGAAGTTATTCTGTAAAAGATGGTTTAAAAATAGTTTTAATAGGTGCTCCTAATAGTGGTAAATCAAGTTTAATAAATAATTTATCAGGAAGAGAAATATCTATAGTATCGAATGAAGCCGGTACAACAAGAGATTCTATAGAAGTAAGATTGTCTTTAGCTGGTATGATAGTTAATATAGTTGATACGGCTGGTATAAGAGAAACAAAATCAGATAGTATAGAATATAAAGGGATAGAAAAAGCAAAGAATCATCTAAATACTGCTGATTTAGTAATATTACTAGAAGATATGCAAAATCCTATAAAAATTGATTTATCATTTTATCAAGGAGATATTTGGTATATTGGTAATAAATGTGATATTATTGAAACTAATAATAATAAGTATGATTTAAAAATTTCTTCTTTATTAGGTATAAATATAGATATTTTATTAGATAGAATTAGTAAATATTGTTATACTAAACAGCTAGAAATAGGTGATATTATTCCAGCTAGATTAAGGCAACGTTTAATATTATCAGATATATTAAATTTAATTGATGAAATTTTAATAAATATTGAACAACCATTAGAGATACAAGCTGAAATATTAAGACAAATATCACATTTATTTGGTCGTTTAACGGGTACAGTAGACGTAGAAGATATGTTAGATTTTATCTTTTCAGAATTTTGTATAGGTAAATAATAATTAAAATGTTATATAATAAATTCTATTGATGTTTCACGTGAAACCTATAAGGTATTTTTATGTTAAAAGTTAATAATTTTGAAGTCTTAGTTGTTGGAGGTGGTCATGCTGGATGCGAAGCAGCCGCAGCCGCAGCTCGTATGGGGTTAAAAGTAGGTTTAGTTACTTTTTATTTTGATCAAATAGGCGTTATGTCTTGTAATCCAGCTATAGGTGGTATAGGTAAAGGTCATTTAGTTCGTGAAATAGATGCATTAGATGGAATAATGGGCCAAGCTGCTGATAAAGCTGGTATTCAATTTAGATTGTTAAATAGACGTAAAGGACCAGCTGTTAGAGGTCCTAGAACTCAAGCGGATAGAAATTTATATAAAAAAGCAGTTCAATCTAGTATAAAATCACAAAAAAATTTACAAGTTATTGAAGATGAAGTAATAGATTTAACTTTTACTAAAGATAATATTACCGGTATAATAGGTAAAAAATATGGAGCTATAACAGCTAAAGCAGTTATTTTAACTAGCGGTACTTTTTTGAATGGTATTATACATATAGGACAAAAGAAAATATCAGGTGGTAGGCATGGAGATCAAGCTTCTAATAATTTAGCTTTGAAAATTAAAAATATAGGTTTAAACCCTCAAAGATTAAAAACTGGTACACCGGCTAGATTAGATGCAAATAGTATAAATTGGGATTCTTTAGAATATCAATTACCTGATGATGATATCTGTTTTTTCTCATCTTTAACCAAAACAACAGATGTTCCTCAAATTAAATGTGCTATAACTAGAACTAATAATAAAACTCATGAAATTATAAAAAATAACATTCACTTATCAGCTATGTACTCAGGAGAAATAACTGGTATAGGTCCGAGATATTGTCCTTCAATTGAAGATAAAATTGTAAAATTTGGAGATAGAGAAGGTCATCAAATTTTTTTAGAACCAGAAGGTTTAGATAGTAATGTTATTTATCCTAATGGTTTATCTACCTCCTTACCCGAAGATATACAAGAATCTTTTTTAAAAACAATTAAAGGTTTAGAAAATGTAAATATATTACAATATGGATACGCTATTGAATATGATTTTATTGATCCTAGACAATTAAAAAGAAGTTTGGAAGTAAAAAATTTAAGAGGTTTATTTTTAGCGGGTCAAATTAATGGTACTACTGGTTATGAAGAAGCTGCCGCTCAAGGTATCGTTGCTGGTATCAATGCTGCTTTATTAGTAAAAGGGCAAGAGCCTCTAATATTTTCTAGAACAGAATCTTACATAGGTGTAATGATAGATGATTTAACTTCTAGAGGAATATCTGAACCTTATCGTATGTTTACTTCTCGAGCTGAATTTAGATTATCCTTAAGAGCTGATAACGCTGATGAAAGATTAACACCTTTAGCTATATCACTAGGTTTATGTTCTGATGAGAGAAAAGAATATTTTTTAAATAGAGTGTCAAAAATATCTGAATTAAGAAATAAGTGTAAATCGTTATATATAACGCCTTCACAGGCTAGTAATTTTTCTATAAATATAAATCAAGATGGGGTTAAGAGATCAGCTTATGATTTATTATCTTATTCTGATGTTGATTTTATTAAATTAACTAAGATTTGGACTGAGTTAAATTTATATGATAAGAAATGGCAAGAACTTATTGAAATAGAAGCAAAATACTCCGTCTATTTACATAGGCAACAAAAAAATATAGAAGAAATAAAAAAAGATGAAACTCTTAAAATACCTTCTAATTTTACTTTTGAAAAAATATCAGGACTTTCGAATGAATTGTTGTTAAAACTCAATAAGGTGAGACCTGAGACAATAGGTCAAGCGCAACATATTGATGGTATGACACCGGCAGCTATAGCTTTGATAATTAATAATATACATAAAAGACATTCTATCAGTAAAATAAACTAATAACGTTTCACGTGAAACATTATTAGTTTATAAAAAAAAATATAATTTTATACATAATATATAGTTAATAATATATTATACAAAGGTTACTATGGATAATGAATTTAAACTTTTACAAAATGTTGTTAATAATGTTTCACGTGAAACATATGTAGAATTACAACAGTTTGTGGAACGCGTTAAAGTATGGTCTAACCATATTAATTTAGTTTCTCCTAATAGTCTATCTCAGCTTTGGGTAAGGCATATTTTAGATTCTGCACAAATATTCACTTATGGAATGAATCAAAAACAATGGTTAGATCTTGGTTCAGGAGGCGGTTTTCCTGGTATAGTTTTAGCTATCTTATTTAAGAATTTAAATAAAAATATTAATTCAGATAATCAATATTTTATTCATTTGATTGAAAGTAATCATAAAAAAGTATCATTTTTACATTCTATGATCACAGAATTTAATTTACCGGCTAAAGTTATAGCGGATAGAATTGAAAATATTAATATTGATAATAAAAATATTGATGTCATTACTGCACGTGCAGTAGCTCCATTAGATCTATTGTTAAAATTAATTTTACCTTTGTTCTCTATTGATACCGTTGCTCTTTTACCAAAAGGTAAAACATTTCAAGATGAACTTTTGTTAGCTAAGAAAAAATTTAATTTTAAATATTCCGTTATTACAAGTAAAATAGATAATGAATCCGTAATTTTAAAAATTAGTGAGTTATCTAGTAAATAAACTTATTTTAATAGAAAAATAAGAAAAATAATAGTATTGTTATATTACTTATTTGAGAAAAAGGTTGAGCGATGAATGGACATTTTCGAGTTATCACTGTAGCAAATCAAAAGGGTGGCGTTGGAAAAACCACGACAACAATTAATTTGGCTACCGCTTTAGCTGCTATAGGTGAAAGAGTTTTAATAGTTGATGTCGATCCACAAGGTAATGCTAGTACAGGTTTAGGTATTGATAAAAATCAACGTACAGTTTCTTCATATGATTTGTTAGCAGATGGTGTCTCCGCTTTTAGTGCTATTGTTGAAACTGAAATACCTAGATTATCTATAATACCATCTACACTTGATTTATTAGGTGTAGAAGTTGAAATTTCTGCTGCTAATGATAGAACTTTAAGACTTAAAAGAGCTTTGCGGCAAGATAAAAGAGTTGCTGAAAGATTTTCTTATGTATTAATTGATTGTCCGCCTTCGCTAAATTTATTAACGTTAAATGCAATGGCCGCTGCACATGCATTATTAGTTCCTTTGCAATGTGAATTTTTTGCGCTAGAGGGATTAAGTCAATTATTAGAAACAGTAAAACAAGTCAGAGATAGTTTAAATTCTGAACTTACTATTCAAGGAATTGTTCTTACAATGTATGATAGTCGTAATAACTTAGCTAATCAAGTTGTAGAAGATGTAAGAGAATTTATGGGTGATAAGGTTTATAAAACTGTTATTCCAAGGAATGTACGTATGTCTGAAGCGCCTTCATTTGGTAAACCAGCTTTATTATATGATTTAAAATGTGCTGGTAGCCAAGCTTATCTGCGATTAGCTTCAGAATTAATCCAAAAAGAACGCAGATTGTGTCAAATATAAAATAGAGGTTGTTTTGTATTTATAAAAAATCTATTAAAGTGAAATTATAAAAAAGATTAGGTTAGATTATGAGTGAAGATTTATCAAAAAAAAGATTAGGGAGAGGCTTATCAACTTTAATAGGTGATATAAATCCGGCGCCGGTAGCGCTTGAAATAAAAGATCAGGATCTATCTAAGATAAGTAAAAAAACTTCTGATAAAATTTCTTTAAACACTAATAATAATTTATATCAAGATACTGAAACAGATTTATCTATAAAAGGAGTGTTTTTAAATATCAATGATATAACTCCAAATCCTAATAATCCACGTCAATCTTTTGCAGAAGAAGAATTAGATGATCTTGTTAATTCCATTAGGGAACATGGTATTATTCAACCTATAATAGTACGTATCCTATTAGATAAAAAATCTGTAGAAATAGTAGCAGGTGAAAGAAGATGGCGTGCAGCCCAAAAAGCAGGTTTAACTAAAATACCTGTTATTATAAAAAACATTGACGATCGTACTTCTTTAGAAATAGCAATAATTGAAAATGTCCAAAGGGCTGATTTAAACCCTATAGAAGAAGCTAAAGGTTATCAAAAATTGATAACAGAATATTCTTATAGTCAAAATGCTGTAGCCCAGGTTATAGGAAAAAGTCGCAGTTATGTTACTAATAGTTTGCGTTTGTTAAAATTACCAGCTGAAATATTACAATATATTCAAAATAATTTACTTTCCGTTGGACATGCTAGAGCCTTAGTTAGTGCTAAAAATCCTTTAGAATTAGCAAATAAAGTTATAAAACAGCAACTTTCAGTACGTCAATTAGAATATTTAATTCAACAACAAGATGCAAATGATATAAAAAAAGAAATAGAAAATGGTTTGCCACTTAGTAATACAGATAAAGAAAATCATATCTATTTTTTAGAAGAAGTTAATAATTTAAAACAAATAATTAAAGATAAGATAGGGCTTAATTTATCAGTAAAAACTAATAAATATGGTGGCGGCAATTTAATGATTAGTTATAAAAATATTGAAGATATAAAACGTATTTCTCAACAATTAACTATAAATGAATTTGATAAATAAATATTTACTTTACTAAAATAAAGTTTAATTATTTGTAAAATCAATAATTGTAGAACTTGAATTATTAAATATAAAAATATTGAATGTATTTTTAACGATTAATTATAAGGGAATTAAGTAAATAAATATATTACTTAAATTTTATATAATGTATATCATGAGATAATATTTATCTAGCTTATAAAAAACTATATTATTTATGAAACTAATAAATAATATAGTAGGGCAATTTAATGATTAATTATAAAAATATTGAAGAGATAAAGCGTCTTTCTCATCAATTAACTATAAGTTATTTAGTATGAGAGGTGTTTTTAAATGAATTTTTCTAATGAACAATCTTTAGCTTTATTATCTATTTCTAATTGGATAAAAGAAAAAAATAAACCTATTTTTAGGGTGTTTGGATATGCGGGTACGGGAAAAACTACCCTTGCAAAATATATAGCACAAGAAGTAGATGGTTTAGTATTATTCGTTTCTTACACTGCTAAATCCGCTCATATGTTATCTTGTAAAGGAACGGATAATGCTAGTACAATACATTCTTTAATATATAGATTAGAAAAAAAGGATGAATCTATTCATCCAACAACTGGTAAAAAAGATAATAAATTACATTTTGTTATTAATGAACATAGTAAAATCAAACGAGCTAAATTAGTTATAATAGATGAATGTTCTATGATTAATAGAAAAATAGCTGAAGATTTGTTAAGTTTTGGCGTACCTATTTTATTATTAGGTGATCCGGCTCAATTACCTCCTATTGAGGGAGATGGCTTTTTTATTAATGAACCACCTGATATATTGCTAACAGAAATACATAGGCAAGCTAAAGAAAGTTCAATAATATTATTATCAGAATATATAAGGAAAGGAGGCAGACTTACTTATGGTAATTATGGAGATGTAGAAGTTATAAAATATAATGATTTTGATAAACAACAATTATTATTAGCAGATCAAATTTTAGTTGGAAGTCATGCTTCAAGAAATAAATCTAATCAGCTAATGAGACAATTTAATAATATGAATAGTCCTTATCCTGCAGTAAATGATAAATTAATATGTTGTTCAAATTCTTTTGAAAAAGATTTTTTTAATGGTTCTTTGTGGCAAGTTACTGAATTATTAGAAACAAAAGATGATAATGCTATTAGCATGAAAATTGATGCTCAAGATGAAGATCGTACAGATGTAAAAATATCTTTATCAAAGAGTTTTTTTAATCCAAATTTTATAAAAAAGTCTAATTTATCTAAGAAAAAATATGATGACTTTGATTATGGGTACGCGTTAACAGTACATAAAGCACAAGGTTCTCAGTGGAATAATATCTGTTTATTTGACGAGAGTTATTTCTTTAAAGAAAATTCTCATAAATGGTTATACACAGCTATTACCCGTGCAGTTAAAAAATTAACTATTATTAAGTAATAGCTGTAATATAGTTATTAGTTATTAGTTATTAGTTATTAGTTATTAGTTATTAGTTATTAGTTATTAGTTATTAGTTATTAGTTATTAGTTATTAGTTATTAGTTATTAGTTATTAGTTATTAGGTGTTTTTTTATTAATGGAATTTGCATCATCATAAATAGAATAGTTAAGCCTAAAAAGCCAAATACTTTTAGATATGTCCAAATTTCTGTACTGAAATATATTCTAGCAAATTCATTTAATACAGCTAATATTAAAAAGAAGATGGCCCATCTTAAAGTTAGTTTATTCCACCCTGTTTCAGTTAATTTTAAATTATCATTGAATAAATAAGCTAACATATTTTTTTTAAATGCTAACCCTATAAATAATATTGCTGAGAAAATAACATAGATAACAGTTACTTTTATTTTTATAAAATTATCATCAGCAAAAATGATAGTTAAACCACCAAAAATTATAATTAATACCATTGAAAATATAGTTACAGGTTGTAGTTTCCTTGTATATAGCCAATATATAAAATTAGTTATTAAAGTTGCAATTATGATAACAGCTGTTGCAGGTATTAGAGCGTGTAGATTAGGATCTAATGTTTTAAATATAGTTATATTGTTAATTAACCAAGTACTTTTTTTATAAGCAATAAAAAAAAGTATCAAAGGGGTAAATTCAAGTAATAATTTTATATTTGTAGGTATTTCGTTTTTATTTTTTTTCATTAGTATCTTCCATGTTAGCTGATAATATTGCTTGTGCAAAGTTGTTAGCACAGAATTTTTGTAAATCTTCAACAGCTTCACCTATTCCAATAAAATAAACAGGTAATTGAAATTTTCTAGATATTTCAATTAATATACCACCTCGGGCTGTACCGTCTAATTTTGTAATTATTAGGCCATTTACATCAGCTGTTTTTTTGAATATCTCGACTTGCTTTAGCGCATTTTGTCCTGTTGTAGCATCAATTATTTGTATAATATCATGCGGTACATTCTTGTCAATTTTTTTTAACACCTTTACTATTTTCTTAAGTTCTTCCATCAAATCTATTTTATTTTGTAGTCTTCCAGCTGTATCAATTAGTAGAACATCTATATTATTATTTAAAGCTTGTTGATACGCATCATATGCTAGACTAGCAGCATCACTACCGATTTTAGAAGTTACTATAGGTATATTAATTTTATTGGCCCATAACTCTAATTGTTCAATGGCTGCAGCTCTGAAAGTGTCACCAGCAGCCAACATGACTTTTAACCCTTGATCTGATAATTTAGCTGCTAATTTTCCTATGGTTGTAGTTTTGCCGCTACCATTCACGCCTACCATTAAAATTACTTGTGGTTTTTTACTTTTATCTATTTTTAATTCTTTTTCTACATTTATTAAAATTTGCTCAATTTCGTTTGAGATAAGTTTTTTTACTTCTAAATAAGAGATATTTTTATCATATTTGAATTTACTTATTTTATTTATTATATCTTGACTTGTTTCTATTCCAAAATCTGCTTGTATTAAAATATCTTCAATATCTAACAAAATATCTTCATCTAATTTTTTGTTAATTAGTACATTTTTCAATGAATTATTTAATTTTAGCGAGGTTTTTTGTAATCCATTTGATAAAAGGGTTAGCCAATTATCTTTTTTAACTTCCTCTGGTTTATTTACATCAGGAGAACTATTTTTTTCTTCTAATTTATCAGAGTTAGTTTTTTCTTTTTTAAATGAAAATATTTTTTTTAATAAACTCATATTTTCTCCTCAAAGATAGGTATAGCGGTTAATCTATTGTGGTTATATCCTGTTATTTTAGCTTTTATAATAGTTCCTTGTTGAAAATTTTCTGTTAATTCAGTTAAAGCGTAATTTTCTGTTCTACCAATATTATTATTTTCAACTAGAATATTTTTAGTTTTTCCTATTTCACTTTGAAAGAAAAGTTGCAATTTTTCTTTTCCTAATTCTCTTAATCGTTTAGCTCTTTCTTTTATTATTGTTTTTTCTACTTGAGGCATCTTTGCTGCAGGTGTATTTGTTCTAGCGGAATAAGGAAATACATGTAAGTAAGTTATTTGACATTCATCAACTAATTTTAATGTTTGTTGAAACATTTCTTCCGTTTCTGTAGGAAATCCTGCAATGAAATCTGCGCCAAATATTATTTCAGGTCTCTGTTTTTTTAAGTTGGTACAAAAATCAATAGCATTTTGCCGTAAATGTCGACGTTTCATCCTTTTTAATATTAGGTCATCTCCAGCTTGTAAAGATAAATGGATATGTGGCATTATTCGTGTTTCATTGATTAATAATTCTAGCAGACTATCATTTATTTCAATGGAATCTAAGGAAGATAATCTAAGCCTTGGTAATTCAGGTATTTCTTTTAATATTATTTTTATTAATTTAGCTAGATTGCTTTTACCAGGTAAATCTAATCCATAACTAGTAAGATCTACGCCGGTTAAAACTACTTCCTTATAGCCATTTTTACATAAATTACTAATTTGTTGAACTATTACCCCAATTGGTACAGATCTTGATGGTCCTCGTCCATAAGGTATAATGCAAAATGTACACCTATGATCGCAACCATTCTGTATTTGAACAAAAGCCCTAGTTTTTCCCTCTACAGAATTTAGTAAATGTCCAGCAGTTTCTTTAACTGACATGATATCATTTACTCGTATTTTTTCATATTGCTCAAAACCAAAATCTGGTAATTGTTTATATGAGGAAGCGTGTAATTTATCTTCATTACCAATTATTAAATCAATAGCCTCCATGTCAGTAAATTGTTTAATGTCAGCTTGAGCGGCGCAGCCGGTAACAATGATATTGGCGTTGGGGTTTTCTCTTCTGGTCTTTCTTATCGATTGTTTAGCTTGTCTTACAGCTTCTTCAGTGACAGCACATGTGTTAAATATATAAGTTTCGTTGTCTAGTTTATCTAGGTTAGCTTTTTGAGCTTCTTGTTTTATAACTTCAGTTTCTACTATATTAAGCCTGCAGCCAAAAGTGACTACTTTAATTGACATTATATATTCCTTTTTTCATATGTTCCTGTCTCTATAGAAACTATACCAGTGAATTCTAATTCTGTGGATCCTGTCATAAATATATGACCATCATCTGTATATTGTGTAAATAACGTACCACCTGGCATAGATACTTTTAGTTTATTTGAGGTATTTTTTATTTTATGTGATAAGATAGTTGTTGCACAAGCTGCACTTCCACAAGCAAGAGTCAAACCGGCTCCTCTTTCCCAAGTTCTTATCTTAATATGTTGTTTTGATTTTATATTTACGATAGATACATTAACTTTCTCAGGAAATAATTTGTCATTTTCAATCAAAGGTCCAAATTTTTGTAATGGGAAATCATTCACGTCTTCTTTTAACCAAAATACAACATGCGGATTACTAACATTTACTGCTGCTGCACGTCCTAATTGAGGATAAGTTAACGGTAATTGCGCAGTATCAGTTATACTATAAGCAAGAGGAATTTTATCCCAACTAAAAAAGGCTTTTCCCATATCTACACAAATATCGCCATTATCTAATTTTATAGATTTTAATAAATTATTTTTAGTTTGATAAGTTAGTTCTTTTTGTTTAGTTAAATTAAATAAATATTCAGCAACGCATCTAGTACCATTACCACAAGCTTGAGCTTGAGAGCCGTCACGGTTAAAAATATCTAGCCAAAAAACCCCATTATTATCCGGTTTTTTTATTAGCATGATTTGATCAAAACTCATATGTGGATCTTTAGCTAAATTTAGGATAGCATTTTTTGTTATAGATTGTTCATTATCGTTATTATGTACATCTATTACTAAAATTTCATTTCCTAGCCCGTTCATTTTAGCAAAAGGATGTAGATCAAACATAATTTTTCCTTAATATGTAATTTAGTGATTGCTCTTTATGTTTGAAATAATTATATAATTTTTAAATATATTATTCAACGATAGTTATTCTGATAATAAATTGGTTAAAGGATCTTTGCAAATGAATTTTTTTAGTAGAAGTTGTCTTTTTCTTTTTTTAAGCATTTCTTTATCTGCCTGTAATAAAACAGTGATCTCTTTACCTAAATTTTTTCCAGTAGATAATAAAAGTTTACCTTCAGTAGAACAGACTAATTTTATAGATAATTTTGTAAATGAATCAAGTAATGATTGGTTGTTACCAGAAACAGCTCCGGTTATTGAGCCTTTAGATGTATCAGGAGAATGGAATTTATCTATAGATGATTCAAATTGTAAATTAATAACTCCACAAACTCCTATAAGGTTGGGTTACCATGCTCGCCCTATTAATTGTAAAGCTCCCTATTCTAAAATTGCTTATTGGAAGATAAACGGACAATTATTGCATTTATATGACTCTAATAATAATATTTTAGCTAAATTTTATTTAGTTAAAAAAGGTTTTTTTCACGGGGTAACCTTTTATGATAAAATTATTACTTTAAAACGTTAGAATGATTATGGTTAAACAAGTTTACCAAGCTTATCAAGATATGATAGCATCAGGAAAAATACAATATGATTCATCACAACAAAAGTTGATAATGACGTTAGATGAGTTATTATCAAAAGTTAATAATTATTTACCTACAAGTAAAAATTATTTATTTTCTTTATGGAAAAAACCTTTAACACCAAAAGGATTATATATTTATGGTGAAGTAGGTAGAGGAAAAACTATGTTGATGGATATATTTTTTTCCTTAGTTTCGAGTAAAAAGAAAATGCGCGTGCATTTTAATGACTTTATGACGGATATTCATAATAGAATTACCTTACACAGAAAAGATTTTGCTGATAAAAAAAACAAGCAAAATGATCCTATCATTCCTGTAGCGCAACAAATTGCAAGCGAAGTTAAATTGCTGTGTTTTGATGAATTTACTGTTACTGATATAGCCGATGCAATGATATTATCTCGTCTTTTTGAAAATTTATTTAAGCTAGGGGTAATATTGGTAGCTACTTCTAATGTTGCTCCTAAAGATTTGTATAAAAATGGTCTAAATAGGGAATTATTTTTACCATTCATTGATAAATTAGAACAAAATGTTAAAAGTTTTAATGTTCAAGTTGAGCAAGATTATCGTTTAACAAAAACTAATGAAGCTAAATATTATTTTTATCCTTTAACTGAAGCAAATATAAATGAGTTTGAGCAAAAATGGATTGATCTAACTTTAGGAAGTTCAGTTGTTGCGAATCAAACTATATCTTTCAGAGGGCGTAAAATTAATGTTCCTATGTCTACAAGTGGATTTGCTAAATTTGATTATATGGATTTATGCGGCAAACCATTTGCCGCAGCTGATTATTTAGAAATTCTAAAAAAATATCATACTATTTTCTTAGCAAATGTACCTATAATGACTAATAATAACAGCAATCAAGCGAAAAGATTCATATTATTAATTGATAGTTTATATGATAAAAACATAAGGTTATTCATGTCTTCTGAATCGGATATTGGTAGTTTATATATCACAGAAACCGGAAATGAATTAGAGGCTTTTGAATTTAGCCGAACATACTCACGTTTATTTGAAATGCAAAGTGAAGAATATTTACTGAATTGGGAAAAATCTACACTCTTATCTTAAATATTGTTTATTAGTGCTATTAATATAGAAACTTTTAAATTATTTGTTGTAAAATTTAAAAAATAGTTTTAGGAATTAAATAAATAATATATCAGTATAATTTAATCATATATTGGTGAGGAGTCGATAATGCGTAAGAAAATTTCCTTGGTTGGGTCAGGTATGATAGGTGGTACTCTAGCTCATATGATAGGCTTAAAAGAGTTAGGCGATGTAGTTTTATTTGATATCGCTGATGGAATACCACAAGGTAAGGGTTTGGATATATCTGAATCTGCACCGGTTGAAGGTTTTGATGCTAGATATAAAGGTACTTCTGATTATTCTGATATAGCTAATTCAGATGTAATTATCGTTACTGCAGGTGTTCCACGTAAGCCTGGAATGAGTAGAGATGATTTATTGTCTATAAATCTAAAGGTTATGGAGCAGGTAGGAGAAGGAATAAAAAAATATTCACCAGATGCTTTTGTAATTTGTATTACTAATCCTTTAGATGCTATGGTTTGGGCTTTACAAAAATTTTCAGGTTTACCAAAACATAAAATAGTAGGTATGGCTGGAGTTTTAGATTCAGCTCGTTTTCGTTGTTTTCTAGCTGAGGCTCTTTCAGTATCTGTAGAGGATGTTTCTGCCTTCGTTTTAGGTGGACACGGTGATACTATGGTTCCTTTAGCTCGCTATTCTACTGTAGCGGGTATTCCATTGACAGATTTAGTAAAAATGGGCTGGTTATCTCAAAGGGAGCTTGATGCGATAATTCAGCGAACCAGAGTCGGTGGAGCGGAAATAGTTAATTTACTAAAAACCGGTTCAGCTTATTATGCTCCAGCTTCTTCTGCGATTGTGATGGCAGAATCTTATTTAAAAGATAAAAAACGTATTTTACCAGTAGCCGCTCATTTAGCAGGGCAATATGGCGTTGATGATTTATATGTTGGTGTTCCAGCTATTATTGGTGCTAATGGTATTGAGCGTATTGTTGAAATTGAACTTAATGCAGAAGAACGTGCAGCTTTTGATCTGTCTGTGTCTGCTGTTCAGGATCTTTGTGATGCATGTATTAACTTAGCACCACAATTAAAATAATTATAGTAATTCATTCTCTATTAGGAGTAAATTTATGAATATCCATGAATATCAAGCAAAACGTATTTTACATGAGTATGGAGCCCCGGTCGCTAATGGGGTTGCTGTATATTCAGTTGAACAAGCTGAAGAATGGGCAAAAAAATTACCTGGACCTTTATATGTGGTTAAAAGCCAAATTCATGCCGGTGGTCGCGGTAAAGGTAAATTTAAGGAATTAGGTGAGGATGCTAAAGGCGGTGTTCGATTATCTAAGTCAGTGGAAGAAGTTGTTGCTAATGTTAGAGAAATGCTAGGTTCTACATTAGTCACTAAACAAACTGGTCCAGCAGGTAAGCAAGTTAATCGTATTTATATAGAAGACGGCGCAGATATAGAGAGAGAACTTTATTTATCTCTCTTAGTAGATCGTTCTTTAAGTAAAATTGTTTTTGTGGTTTCAACAGAAGGTGGTATGGATATCGAAGCCGTAGCTGAAGAAACTCCTGAAAAAATTGTCACTGTAGCAATTGAAGGAAATGAAGTTTCTCCTGAAGAAGCTGAACTTCTGGCTAAATCTCTAAAATTAGAGGGTGAAGCTTATGAAGATGGTTTGAAATTATTTCCTATTCTCTATAAAGCTTTTGTTGAAAAAGATATGAGTTTATTAGAAATTAATCCTCTCATTGTAATGACAAATGGTCGTTTGCGTGTGCTTGATGCTAAAGTTTCATTTGATAATAATGCACTTTTTCGTCATTCTGATATTTTGGAGCTTCGCGATATTTCAGAAGAAGATCCTAAAGAAATTGAAGCGTCAAAATATGATTTAGCTTATGTGGCTTTAGATGGTAATATTGGTTGTATGGTAAATGGGGCTGGTTTAGCTATGGCCACTATGGATATCATAAAACTTTATGGAGCAGAACCGGCTAACTTCTTAGATGTAGGCGGTGGAGCTACTAAAGAAAAAGTTGCAGCTGCTTTTAAAATTATTACTGCCGATCATAATGTCAAAGGTATTTTAGTTAATATCTTTGGTGGTATTATGCGCTGTGATGTTATAGCAGAAGGTATAGTTTCTGCTATAAAAGAAACAGGACTAAAAGTTCCGTTAGTTGTGCGTTTAGAAGGTACTAATGCAGATTTAGGTAAAAATATTATTAATGAAAGCGGTTTAAATGTGATTGCAGCAGATGATTTAGATGATGCAGCAAAAAAAATCGTTTCTGTAGTGAAAGAGGCTTAAGATGTCTATTTTAGTTAATAAGGATACAAAAGTTCTTGTTCAAGGTTTAACCGGTAAAACAGGTACTTTTCACACTGAACAAGCACTTGCTTATTATGGTACCAAAATGGTTGGTGGTATTCATCCTAGTAAAGGTGGTGAAGAATGGGAGAGCTGTGATGGTGTAAAATTGCCAATATTTTCTTCTGTAGCAGAAGGAAAAGAGCGCACTGGTGCCGATGCTTCTGTTATTTATGTTCCTCCTGCTGGTGCTGCTGCCGCTATTCTAGAAGCAATTGAAGCTGAAATAGGGTTGATAGTATGTATTACAGAGGGTATACCTGTAATGGATATGGTTCGTGTTAAAGAGCGTTTAATTAAATCAAAATCGCGTTTAATAGGTCCTAATTGTCCTGGTGTTTTAACTCCTGAAGAATGTAAAATTGGTATTATGCCTGCGTCAATCTTTAAAAAAGGTTCTGTTGGTGTTGTTTCTCGTTCTGGTACTTTAACTTATGAAGCTGTTTTCCAAACTTCTAACGAAAATTTAGGACAAACAACCGCAGTTGGTATTGGTGGTGATCCAGTTAAAGGAACTGAATTTATAGATGTATTGGAAATGTTCTTAGCAGATGATGAAACTAAATCTATAATTATGATTGGTGAGATTGGTGGTTCAGCTGAAGAAGATGCTGCACAATTCTTAAAGGATGAAGCTAAAAAAGGTAGATCTAAACCAGTTGTAGGTTTCATAGCTGGACGTACTGCTCCTGAAGGTAGAACAATGGGTCATGCTGGTGCCGTTGTTTCTGGAGGCAAAGGTGGTGCAGAAGATAAAATAGCGGCAATGGAATCTGCTGGTATAATAATTTCTCCTTCTCCTGCTCAGCTAGGGAAAACTTTGGTTGATTTATTAAAAGGATAATTAATGTTGGGGTAATATTTACCCCAGCATTAAATTGATGTATAATTAATGTGGCTAATTTAGAGGCGGAATATTTCCGAGTTGTATGATGTCCCGACAGGATAAAGCAAATGATATATTTAACGAAACTTCATTTTTATATGGTAGTAACGCTAGTTATATAGATCAACTTTACGCTCAATATAAGATTAATCCTGAATCAGTTGAAGCTAAGTGGAGAGAGTTTTTCAGTGGCTTGCAGGATAATGATATTGATGTGAAAAGAAATGCTAGAGGCGCAACTTGGGGTAGATCCGATAGCTTTCAGCAAGTTTTTGACGATATGACAGCTGCTATTGATGGCAATTGGAGTAAAGTTGAAAAAAAATTACAACATAATATATCAAAGGATAGTAATATTAATGAAGCTGAGCTAGCCGCTGCTGTTAGTTTAGCTTTAAAAGCTAAAATGCTTATCCATGCTTATAGAACGCGTGGACATATGTTGGCTAAAATAGATCCGTTGGATTTATATACTCCTGAACCTAAAGTTGATTTATCCTTGGAAAATTTTGGTTTCACTGAAGATGATATTAAAAAAGAGGTTTTTGTTGATGGTTTTCTTGGTTTTAAAAAATTACCATTAATTACTATTGAACAAAAATTAAAAGAAATTTACTGTAGTTCTATAGGGTATGATTACGCTCCAGTAACTGATGCACAACAGTTATCTTGGTTGATAACAGCAATTGAAAATAATCATTACCAATTAACCGTTGAAGATAAAAAACAATTATTCCAAAAATTAGTTGAAGCTGAAGGCTTTGAATTATTCTTAGATGTTAAATATAAAGGTGCTAAACGATTCGGTTTAGATGGTGGGGAAGTAGTAGTTTCTGCGTTAGAATATTTAATGACATATGGATCCTCTTTAGGGATATCAGAATTTGTGATAGGAATGGCGCATAGGGGGCGTTTAAATGTTTTATCGCAAATTATTAAAAAACCTCCACATAATATTTTTTATGAATTTAAAGGTGGATCTTGTACCCCTGATAATATAGCTGGTTCTGGCGATGTTA
The DNA here is from genome assembly GCF_041345015.1 of Bartonella sp. DGB1. NCBI lineage: Bacteria > Pseudomonadati > Pseudomonadota > Alphaproteobacteria > Hyphomicrobiales > Bartonellaceae > Bartonella > Bartonella sp. DGB1. The sequence goes on along the minus strand of NZ_CP166769.1, from coordinate 21,220 downwards.
AATATCATTTAGGGGCATCTGCTGATTTAGAGTATAATGGTAAGAAAGTACATGTTTCTTTATCTGCGAATCCTTCACATTTGGAAATTGTTAACCCGGTTATTTTAGGAAAAGCTAGAGCAAAACAAGACAAATGTTTAACGCATATGTGTAATGGAATAGAACCATTGCCCGGTAGAGAATGTATATTACCAGTTTTATTGCACGGTGATGCTGCTTTTGCGGGTCAAGGTGTGGTTGCTGAAATTATGGCTTTATCTAATCTGAGTGGTTATACAGTTGCAGGATCAGTACATATCATTATTAATAATCAAATAGGCTTTACTACTAACCCTAATTATTCTCGTTCTTCTACTTATTCTTCTGATGTTGTAAAAATGATAGAAGCTCCTGTCTTGCATGTGAATGGGGATGATGTGGAATCTGTAATTCGTTGTGTAAGATTGGCGATAGAATATAGGATGCATTTTAAACGTCCTATTGTTTTAGATATTTATTGTTATCGTCGTTTTGGACATAATGAGATGGACGAGCCAAATTTTACTCAGCCGTTGATGTATAAAACTATTCGTAGTCATAAGTCTGTATTGAAAATATATAGTGAAAAATTAGTTTCTGAAGGCGTAATAACCGCTGAAGAGGCAGATGCAGCTAAAAAAGCTTGGCGAAAATATTTAGATGATGAATTTGAAAAAGCTGAGACTTATGTTCCTAATACAATAGATATGTTAGAAGGGGCTTGGAAAGGTCTTAGAGTTGCTGATAGTAAGGATGAATATAATTTTGTTAATACTGGAGTAGCTTTAAAAAAATTAAAAGAGATAGCTTTACAATTAACAGAAGTACCAAGTGATTTTTCTGTTCATCGTACAGTACAAAGATTTCTAGACGCACGTCGGAAAGCGGTGGAGTCAGGTGAAAATATTGATTGGGCAACAGCAGAGGCTTTAGCCTTTGGTTCGTTATTAACGGAGGGCTATTCAGTTCGTTTATCTGGGCAAGATGTTGAACGTGGTACTTTTAGTCAACGTCATTCAGTTCTTTATGATCAAGTTAATAATTCTCGCTATGTTCCTTTAAATAATTTATCTACTGATAATATAACTTATCAAGCTATTAACTCTTTACTCTCAGAAGAAGCCGTTTTAGGTTATGAATATGGTTATTCTTTATCAGCACCTAAAGTTCTAACCTTATGGGAAGCGCAATTTGGTGATTTTGCTAATGGCGCACAAGTTATTTTTGATCAATTTATTTCTTCTGCTGAAACCAAATGGTTAAGAATGTCAGGCTTGGTCTGTTTGTTACCACATGGATATGAAGGGCAAGGGCCAGAACATTCTTCTGCAAGATTAGAGCGTTATTTACAATTATGTGCAGAAGGTAATATGCAGGTTGCTAATTGTACTACACCAGCTAATTATTTTCATATTTTACGTAGACAAATGATAAGAGATTTTCGTAAGCCTTTAATTTTAATGACGCCTAAGTCCTTGTTACGTCATAAACGCGCTGTATCTTCTTTAATTGACATGGCTACAGATAATCAATTTCAACGAATTTTGTTAGATGATGCTCAATCTTCTACAAATAGTAAGATTAAACTTGTCAAAGATACTCAAATAAGAAGAGTTGTAATTTGTAGCGGGAAAGTATATTATGACTTGTATGAAGAAAGAGAAAAAAGAGGGATAGATAATGTGTATTTGTTAAGAATAGAACAGCTTTATCCTTTTCCGAGTTTAATGTTAGAGGCGATTCTTTCTCGTTTTTCAGAAGCTGAAATCTTTTGGTGTCAAGAAGAGCCTAAAAATATGGGGGCTTGGACTTTTGTAAAACCATATATTGATGAAATATTAGCACATATCGGTATGAAAAAACCTTTCATTAGTTATACTGGTCGTGCTGCAGCTGCATCTACTGCTACGGGTTTCTTATCTAAACATTTAGAGCAATTAGCCGAATATCTTCAAGATGCATTAGAAATTAAATAGTTAGGTTGAGAGAAAAAAATATGACAATAGAAATTAAAGTTCCTGCGTTAGGCGAATCTGTTACTGAAGCTACAATTGGCAAATATTTTAAAAAAGTAGGGGATTTTATAAATATTGATGAACCAATCGTCGAATTGGAAACCGATAAAGTAACAGTTGAAGTTCCATCTCCTGTTTCTGGAGTTTTGCAGTCTCTAGCTTTAAATGAAGGTGATACAGTAGCTGTAGGTGCTTTGTTAGCTGTTGTTGCCGAAGGTGAATCAAGTCAAGCTGATGCAGCTAATATTGTCAAAGAAACTGTTCCTGAGCCTGCAGTCGCAACCGCATCATCTAGTGAGATTATGTCACCCTCTCCTGCTGCTAAAAAACTTATGGTAGAAAATAATCTTGATCAAAATCAAATTTCTGGTTCTGGTAAAAGAGGGCAGATTTTAAAAGGTGATATTTTATCCTCATTAGCTAATGTTCACTCAGCTCCTCCTACTACTGCTGCAGCTCCAGAACGTGTATCTCCTCCACAAGAAGATAATATACGTGAAGAGCGTGTTAGAATGACAAAATTACGTCAGACAATCGCGAGACGTTTGAAAGAGGCTCAAAATACGGCGGCTATGTTAACTACTTTTAATGAAGTTGATATGTCTGCTGTTATGAATTTACGTAAAAAATATAAAGATATTTTTGAAAAAAAACACGGTGTAAAACTTGGTTTTATGGGCTTTTTCACTCGTGCTGTTTGCCATGCTTTAAATGAAATACCAGCCGTTAATGCCGAAATAGATGGAACAGATATAATCTATAAGAATTTTGCTCATATTGGTGTTGCTGTTGGAACTGAAAAAGGTTTGGTTGTTCCTGTAGTACGCAATGCAGATCAAATGTCTATAGCTGAGATAGAAAAAGAAATAGGTCGCTTAGGTAGAGCTGCGAGAGATGGTAAATTATCTATGGCAGATATGCAAGGTGGTAGCTTTACGATATCTAATGGTGGTGTATATGGTTCGTTGATGTCAACTCCTATTTTAAATGCTCCTCAATCTGGTATCCTTGGTATGCATAAAATTCAAGAACGTCCTGTAGTAATGAATGGGCAGATTGTTATTAGACCAATGATGTATTTAGCTTTATCATATGATCACCGTATCGTTGACGGACAAGAGGCTGTTACTTTCTTAGTGAGAGTAAAAGAGAGTTTAGAAGATCCAGAGCGTCTTGTGTTAGATTTATAAAAGGAGATAGATATGTCATATGATGTTATAGTTATAGGCAGTGGACCTGGTGGTTATGTGGCAGCTATAAAAGCGGCACAATTAGGATTTAAAGTTGCTATAGTAGAAAAAAACACTACTTTTGGTGGTACTTGTTTAAATGTTGGTTGTATTCCTTCAAAAGCTTTATTGCATGCTTCTGAGATGTTCGAAGAGGCGCAACAGAATTTTGATGATTTGGGAATAGAAGTTAAACAAGTAAAAGTTAATTTAGAAAAAATGATGAAGCATAAGCAATCTGTAATTGATGCTAATACTTCAGGTATTTCTTTCTTATTTAAAAAAAATAAAGTTGATAGTTTTAGAGCTACAGGTCGTATTATTTCTGCTGGTATAGTAGAATTAACCGATACTGAAGGTAAAAAACAGCAATTAGAGACTAAAAATATAATAATTGCAACTGGTTCAGAGGTTATGCCTTTACCAGGTGTAAAAGTTGAATTTGATGAAAAAAATATTGTTACTTCTACTGGAGCTTTATCTTTATCTCAGATACCAGATTCTTTAATAGTTATAGGTGGCGGTGTAATTGGCTTAGAGTTAGGCTCTGTCTGGGCAAGATTAGGTAGCCAAGTGACTGTAGTTGAATATCAAGATCGTCTATTAGCAGGAATTGATAAAGAAATAGCTAAAAATTTTCAACGTATGATGGAAAAACAAGGTTTTAGTTTTAATCTTGGTGCAAAAGTTACCGACGTGCAGAAAGATGGTAAAAAAGTCAATGTTACCTTTGAATCTGTAAAGGGTGGTGATGCTGAAGTTATTTCTGCTGATGTAGTTCTAGTTTCTACTGGACGACGCCCATATACAGCAAATTTAGGATTAGCTGAAGCTGGGATTCTTTGTGATGAACGCGGTTTTATTCAGATTAATGAACATTGGGAAACCAATATAGCTGGTGTTTATGCTATTGGTGACGTAGTAAAAGGTCCTATGTTAGCTCATAAAGCAGAAGATGAAGCAATTGCTGTAGTTGAAAAAATTGCCGGTCAGGCAGGACATGTTAATTATGATGTTATTCCTAGTGTAATATATACTTATCCTGAAGTTGCTACTGTAGGTAAAAGTGAAGAAGAGCTTAAATCTGCTGGAATAGAATATAAAGTAGGTAAATTTTCTTTTATTGCTAATGGTAGAGCAAGAGCTATGTTACATACAGATGGTTTTGTTAAGATTTTAACTGATGCTAAAAGTGACAAAGTATTAGGTGGTCATATTTTAGGCTATAATGCAGGTGAAATGATACATGAACTAGCAGTTTTAATGGAATTTAGTGGCTCTGCAGAAGATCTTGCTCGCGTTTGTCATGCACATCCAACTATGTCTGAAGCAGTAAGAGAAGCAGCCCTTGCTGCCTTTTCAAAACCTATACATATGTAATAATTATATCTCCCTTAATAGGGGTATATAATTATTTGATAGTTTGAGAGCCTATGCTAGAATTTTTCAAAAAATTATTTAAAGTTTTTAGGCTTTCAATCATTAACTTTCTGGAAGATGAAGGATTTGTTTATGCAAGTCATTTAGCTTTTTCTTGTTTATTAGCATTATTTCCTTTTTTAATATTTGTCACTTCTCTTGCGAGTAGTATCTCGTGGATTGTAGGTGCTGAAAATCTATCTCAATTCATTGTTGGCTTGATTTTTGATAATGGACCACAAGAAATAACAGCTCCTATTTCACAAGAAATTTACAAGGTTTTGAGCAAGCCAGAGAGTAGTATTTTAACATTATCAATTTTAGCTACTTTATATTTTGCAGCTAGTGGTGTAGATGCTTTGAGAGTTGCTTTAAATAGAGCCTATGGTTTAATTGAGACTAGAAGTTGGTTGTTTTTACGTGTACAACATATTTTATTTATTGTAATTTTTTCGTTATTTTTAGTATTTTTTAGTTTGTTATTTATTATAATGCCTTGTTCAGACTTTTATTTGTCTGGATCTGTTGTTTTACAATATTTAAATAGTAATAAATCTACGCTAGCGCTGTTATCGTTAATTTTAGGTATATTATTTAGTCATATTTTTCTACCTAACCAATCGTTAAAATTATTACAAATAATACCAGGAATAATTGTAAGTTTTATTTTATGGGGAATAGGTTCTTATTGTTTTATTTTATATTTAAAAAATTTAGCTAATTATTTTTCTACTTATGCTGGTTTAGCATCGATAGTGATAGTAATGATATTTTTATATCTTATGGGACTTATTTTCATTTATGGAGCTGAATTTAACTCAGCTCTTATTTCAGTTTTTAAATATAATAAAGATAAAAGATAGATTATTTATAGATTTTTTTTATATTTTTTAGAAAAGTTATAATCTCTGGACTATCTAAGTTAATTGTACCTATGATTAAGGCTACAGCTTCGCTTTTTTTATTTATTATGAAGATAAAAGGCACTCCAAGTATTGTAAAGGCATTTGCGTGTTCATAAGCAAAGTTGGTTAAACTGTTATTATTTATATAGTAAAATTCTATCAACATATCTTCTAAACTATTAACAAATTTTAAGGCTCTTTTAGGTCCTTTTGAATCTACATTAAGAGCAATAATTTTAATATTTTCATCCTGTATTCTTTTTTGTAAATCATTTAATTTTGGCATGGATTTTTTGCAATGACCACAAAAACTAGCCCATGCATACATTACAACCACGTCATTTTGAAAATCTTTTATAAAAAATTGTTTTTTTGTATCAGTAAAAGATACGTGGCTTATATCCAATGGTTTATCAAATATTATAATATTTGATAAAGATTTTGGAACAGAGTATGATATTAGTTGTTGTTGTTTAGTTTGTAGTGATAATTTTTGTTGTGCTACTACAGGATGATTAAAGTAAAAAGCTAAAGTCGTAAATAGTAAAATCTTTATTAAGATATTTATTGTCTTTAATAGCATGATTTTAACTCCTTACTGATTGTAATTAATATAAGAATAAGATAAGAAATATATCACTTTATTTTAAGCAGGGCAAATTATGAGTTATTTTAAATATATAGATAATAAATTATATGTTGAAGATATTAGCATAACGAATATAGCTAATAAAATTAAGACCCCATTTTATTGTTATTCTAGTTCCGCTATTATAGACAATTATAATAGATTTGCCAATGCTGTTAAAGATTTAAACGTAACTATAGCCTATGCCATTAAGGCTAATCCTAGTATGGCTATTTTATCCTTATTACAGCGTCAATCTTGTGGGGCTGATATTGTATCTATTGGCGAGTTAAAAAGAGCATTAAAAGCTAATATTCCAGCAGAAAAAATAGTATTTTCTGGTGTAGGTAAACAAATAGAAGAAATAGATTTTGCTTTATTAAATAATATAAGATCATTTAATGTAGAATCTAGAGCAGAGTTAATTCAAATTGCTAAAAGGGCCGAGTTATTAAATAAAAAAGCGCCAATATCTATCAGAATAAATCCTGATATTGATGCTAAAACTCATAGTAAAATATCTACTGGTAAATCAGAGAATAAATTCGGAATCCCCTTAGATGAAGCTTATGAGTTATATCTTTGGGCTGCAGACCATTGTCATTTAGAAATAGTTGGCATAACTATGCATATAGGTAGTCAAATAACACAAGCAGAACCTTTTGCTTGTGCTTTTGCGGTAATGTATGATTTTATCAAAAAGTTACAAGCGCAAAATATAAGATTGTCTCATATCGATGTTGGAGGGGGGCTAGGTATACCATATGATTCCAATAGTGAGATTTTATCAGTGGAAGATTATGCTGAGTTAATAAAAAAATATTTTGCTTCATTGGAACTACCGATAATTTGTGAACCAGGTAGATATTTAGTCGCTAATAGCGGTATATTAGTTACTTCAGTAATTTTTTGCAAAAAAGGATTAGCAAAAAACTTTTTGATAGTAGATGCAGGAATGAATGATTTGATGCGTCCTACTTTATATGAGGCTTATCATGAAGTTAATATAGTCGATAGATCTGTAATAGATTCTAATGAATATTTAACGGATATAGTTGGACCAGTTTGTGAAACCGGCGATTATCTTGCTTTATCGCGTAAACTACCTATTCTGAATACAGGTGATAAACTTGTTATTTCTACTACAGGAGCTTATGGAGCTTGTATGAGTAATAGTTATAATAGTCGTAATATTATTGCAGAGATCTTAGTTCAAGGAGGGATATACGATGTTATTCGCCCAGTCTGGACAGTGGATCAGATGATTGATAACGAGTATATCCCTAGTTGGTTAGATTAATAGTTAATTATTATTTTGCAGATCAAGTGATGTAGCAAAATCAGCTATTATATAAGCAGCGACAGTAAATCGAGAAACAGTTAGATTCCTTAAAAGTAAATCTTTTACTTTTTTCTGCATAGTTCTAATTTTCTCTTTATCTTGATTATACCACATATTTACTGGATCATCAGATTGAGAAAAGTTACAAATTACCGCTACTAAAATATTTCTAAATGCTTCTGCTATAGTGTCATTTGCTCTGTTTAAAGCTATATTATCATAATAATCTGATCGACTAATGTTAAAGCTAGTGTTTTCAAGATTATTTTTGCCCATGATATCAGCTAAAATAAAATAATTTTTTGTAGCTGTTTCAATATCAACATTTGCTCTTTTAGCTATTAACATTATATCCGGTATGATTGGTATAACACCTAAATAAGCTAAGTGAAAGCTTAATGTTTCGCTAAGTCCTATAGTTTTATAGGCATTTTCTTTTTTAGCTAAACCTTCTAAAATATTTTGTGGTACAATGATTTTTAATTTTTTTCTTAAAATATCATTAATATTTTGAATATCTTTAATCTGTTCTTCCAACATTGACATATTGTTAGTATGCCTCAATAACCAACAGGTAACTTTTGTTAAACTGTTCGCTAATAATGAATAAAGTTCATTTTGTGTTACCCCAGATATTTTATTATCTAAAGCATTTATTTCTTGATAAAGAGTAATAAAATCAAAACCATCTCTAGCAATAATATAAGCTTTTAAAATATCATCTACTGACGCACTGAATGTTTCCTGCAGTTTATAAATAGCAGCAGCACCGAGACGATTAATAATATCATTAGATAAAATCATAGCGATTATATTTTGTCTTAATTGATGTTGCTCCAATTGTTGAGAGTAATTTTCCTGCATTTTTACCGGGAAATAATTCAATAGAGTTGTCTTTAAGTAAGGATCATTAATTAAATCTCCTTTAGTTAAATCCTCAGTTAGGGTATTTTTTGCATATGCCATTATAATAGCTAGTTCAGGTCTTGTTAACGGGATTTTCTTTTGAATTCTTTCCTCTATTTCTTGGCTATTAGGTAGAGTTTCAATATTTCTATCAAGTAGCCCTCTAGTTTCTAGATATGTCATAAAGCGATCCTGATATACAGTCTCAGTTAAGCCCTTTTTTTGCTCTAATGATAAACTAAGGGTTTGTTCATAATTGTTAAGTAGAACTTTCTCACTGACTTCATCAGTCATTGACTCTAATAATTTATTTCTTTCTTCACGAGTTATTTTATTTTCTGCTAATGCTTGAGCGAATGCGATTTTTATATTGACTTCCACATCAGAACAATTAACACCAGCTGAATTATCTATCGCATCAGAATTACAATGCCCTTTATTAAGGCAAAATTCTATCCTTCCAAGAGGTGTTACTCCTAGATTGGCGCCTTCACCAATAACTTTTGCTTTTACCTCTTTTCCGGTTATTCTAATGAGATCATTTGCGTGATCTCCTACTTGTAAATCACTTTCATTAGATCCTCTAACATATGTGCCAATACCACCAAACCATAATAAATCAGCAGGTGCTTTTAATATAGCTTTGATTATTTCTAGTGGAGTAGCTTGTAATTTATCAAATCCAATAGCTTTTGCAGCTTCTTTAGATAAAGTTATAGTTTTAGCTGATCTAGAATAGATACCACCACCGGCAGATAATTTACTTGTGTCATAATCTTGCCAACTTGATCTTGGTAGCTGGAATAATCTTTTTCTTTCTTCAAAGCTTACAGATTCATCTGGATTTGGATCAAGGAAAATATCTCTATGGTCAAAAGCAGCAATTAAACGTATTTTTGGTGATAGTAGCATACCATTTCCAAAAACATCTCCAGACATATCTCCAACACCTACTACGGTGAATGGCTGTGTTTGAATATCATAATCCATTTCACGGAAATGTCTCTTAACAGCTTCCCAGGCTCCTTTTGCTGTAATGCCCATTTTTTTATGATCATAACCAGCAGATCCTCCAGATGCAAAAGCATCATCTAACCAGAAATTATATTTCTGGCTTACAGAATTTGCAGTATCAGAAAAAGTAGCAGTACCTTTATCTGCAGCTAAGACAAAATAAGGATCATTCTTATCATATTTTATTACATTTTTAGGCGTAACTACTTGCTGATTAACAATATTATCGGTGACAGATAATAGAGCAGTTATATAAGTTATATATGCTTCTCTGCCCGCTTGATTTATAATAGATCTGTCAGTTACATTAGGTAGTTTTTTCGGATAGAAACCGCCTTTAGAGCCAAGGGGTACGATAACAGCATTTTTAACTTGTTGTGCTTTTACTAATCCTAAAATTTCAGTACGGTAATCTTGAGCTCTATCTGACCATCTTATTCCACCACGGGCTACAGGGCCAAAGCGTAAATGTACCCCTTCAACCGCAGTACTATATACGAAAATTTCTCTATATGGACGTGGACGTGGTAAAAATTCAATTTTACTAGGTTTAAACTTAAAAGCTAATGCCTCAGGTAATTGACAAACAGGTAAATTTTGAAAAGCATTGGTTCTAATTGTCGCTAACACTAAACATAAATAACGGCGGAAGATAGTATCTTCATCTAAACTTTGAACGTCTTGTAACATTAGTTCAATTTTGTTAGTTAGCTCTTTTATATCGTTATTAACTTTTTGTTTTGCAAATTGCGGATTAAAACGTAAATTAAATAACTGATATATTGCACGACTTAAGTTAGGATTATTGTTTAAACTATTAGCGATAAAATCTTGAGAATAACTTATTCCTATTTGTTGTAAGTAACTGCCGTAGGCACGTAAAACTACAATTTGTTGCCAGTCTAGTTTTGCGGTTACAATTAGACTATTATAATAATCATTATCAACGTTACCAACCCAAATTTGGTAAAAACTATCTTCTAATAACCCACTTAATTCATTTATTTGTATTAAGTCGTTGTTAGCTGGTCTTATTAACATATCATGGATATATGTTTTTACTCCATCATTATTCGTTAACGCAAATGTTTGTTCTGATATTACTTTAAAACCCATGCGTTCTAAGATAGGAACTCTAGCAGAAAGTGCTAATGCATTTTTTTTATGGTATAACTTTATATTAAAATGATTTTCATCTTCGTTTTTATAAGCATTAAAGCGAACAGATAAAGGTTTTTCTTTTGTAAGAGTTAAAATATGTTGTGCATCTATTACAGCTTCATTCGCTGAAAATTGATCTTTATATGCTTGTGAAAAATTTTTAGCAATAGCTGCTACTTCTCCATTGATAGCCGGGTTATTGAACGTGATTTCTTCAATGGATTCTGACCAAGGGGTAGCTATTTTTTTAATATTCAGCTCTAATTGGTCTCTATCAATTTTTGGTAAAGTATTTTGTCCTTTACTATAGATAGTATAATTTAAATAAGTAAGCGAATTTTCTAAGAATAAAGGACTAAATTCATAGGCATTTGATTGGAATGTTTCAGTTAAAAAATTGGTTATTTTTTGTTGAATTCCAAAATTTACTAGATCTCTAGGTATATAGATTAAAATCGATACAAAGCGCCCAAATTCGTCATCACTAACTAATACTTTTGTTTTAGGTCTTTCTTTTAATTCTAATATATATTTAATATGTCTTGTAAGGTCTTTTTCAGAGATTCTAAATAATAATTCTCTCGGGTAAGTTTCTAATATATTAATTATCGCTTTACCAGAATAATCTGAATGACCAAAACCTAGCGATTTAATCACTTCTTGAGCTTTTGACTTAAGGTGAGGTATAGAGAAAATTGAATTAGTGTAAGCATTTGCTCTGAATAATCCTATTATACGCATTTCTCCATATAATTGACCATCTTTGTCAAATAATTTTACACCAATATAATCTAACCAAGTCTGACGATGTACTTGTGATCTAGCATTTGCTTTTGTTACTATAAATAATGAATCACTTTGCATAAAAGATAATATCTCTGCAGGTGTTTCATCTTCAGTGTTATTTTTTAATATTAGGATTGTTTCATCTTGTAATATTCCTAATTGTACTCCTTTTGGATATAGATACATTTTATCGAGGGCATTTTTATTGTATCTATATTCTCTTAGTCCTAAAATAACAAAATTGTCATTAACTAACCAATGGAGTAAATTAACTACTTGTAGTCTATCTTCAAAATTCTGGTTTTCTAGAGGCTTGTTATAGTCAGTGATAATTTTATTAATTTCATTAACCATAGGTCGCCAGTCTCTTACTGCGACAATTGCTTGTTTTAATGATTTATCTAATGCTGATAATAATTTTTTTTGTATATCTTCATTTAATTTAGATAAATGTATTTGAACCACACTTAATTGTTTTTGATCTTCTTGTTTCGTTGTTTTAGAATGAATTTTTATAGTGTCTGAGCCAATTTTGGTTATATTAAATACGGGGTGAGCAATGAGTTGTAGGGATAATTTTAATTTGTTAATTTGACCTATTATTGTATCAACAAGAAATGGTTTGTTGTCATTGATTATTGTTAACACAGTTAATGGCCGCCCATTTTTTTGTGAAATACTTTCGTCTATGTTAATAAATGGTTCGCACCCCTGATATTGCAACAAAGTTTCAAAGGCTATCTTAGCTGCTTTATTCTTACTTGCTGTATCATAATAGTCTAAGTCGCTTTCAGAAACCCAAGCAAAAAACATATTAGTAAAGTCTGTTAATTCTTTAGAATTACTACAGATATTTTTTGTTAAAGTTACTTCTGATGCTTGATGTGGATTTATATTTGTTAGCATGCTTGAAATCCTCAGTTTCTCAGTTTAATATTTAATATTCCCTAAGTAATATTTACTAAATTATTTCTGAATTGGCTATATTTTATTTATTTTTTATGGTGTATAACTTTTTCGTTGTAATATTATATCACATTAGTGATTAATAATTAAGGTTATGATATGTCATATAATAAAAATTTTTGGTCAGGGAAGAAGCTTGATGAGTTTTCAAGTGAGGAATGGGAGAAACTTTGTGATCGCTGTGGACTATGTTGTTTGCATTCTGTAGAAGATGAGGATACTGGTAAATTTTATTTAACCGGAGTAGCTTGTAAATTATTGGATAAACATCACTGTAAGTGTAGTTCTTATAGTGATAGAAAAAATTATGTTCCTGATTGTGTTACTCTTACGCCCGAAGTAGTCGAACAAGCTAAATGGTTGCCTAAAACTTGTGCTTATGTTTTAATAAAAGAGGGTAAAAATCTATATGATTGGCATCATCTTATTTCTGGTTCATATGATACGATTCATCAATGTGTTAATTCGGCTCGAGATTATATAGATATTTCAGATGATTGTTTAGAAAATGAAGAAGATATTGTTGATTATATAAAAATTGACATTCACCCCAAAAATAATTAAAACAAGGAAATTATTTAAGGTGTTACCATGGATTTTCCCGCTTCTTTATTAAATGGTTATAAATATTTTATTCAAACTAATTTTAATGAAAAAAAATCTTATTATAAAAAATTAGCTAAAGGTGGTCAAAAAGCTAAAGTATTGATTATTTGTTGCTGTGATTCTCGAGCTGCTCCTGAGACCATTTTTAATAGCTATCCAGGTGAGATATTTGTGCTGCGTAATATTGCTAATCAAGTTCCTCCTTTCCAGCCAGATAGTCAATATCATGGAACTTCAGCGGCCTTAGAATTTGCTGTGCAAAAATTAGGTGTTAAACATATAGTTGTATTAGGACATGCACGTTGTGGTGGAGTAGCTGCTGCATTAGAACTAGGTTCTACACCCTTATCAGATAGTGACTTTATTGGTGGTTGGATGAAGTTATTGCAAGGTGCAACAGAAGAGGTATCTAATATAACTCATTTAGATGAAGATCAAAAAAAACGTTTGTTAGAGCGTATCTCTATACGTTATTCCTTAGCAAATTTAAGAACATTTCCTTGGATTCGTGCTAAAGAAGAAGATGGATCGTTAGCCTTACATGGAGCTTGGTTTGATATAGAAAATGGACAGCTTTGGTTGTTGAATCGATCAAATGGTGATTTTTTTTGTTATAATACAACTAGTAATTAAGAAAAACTTGACAAAGTTTTTTTATTGTTCTAAGGTTTCACTGTTATCTTAAGTAATTTATTATTAGATAAACTCACCAGTCGTTGCTACCATTAGGATAAGGGGGCTGGCGGTTAACATTCGACAACGTATTACGTTCTCGAGTGCTTTTTGTTTTGTTTGCTACTTAATTAGGAAGTAATATGTTTGAAACATTATCAGGTCGGCTTACTGGGATTTTTAAAAATTTAACTTCTAGAGGAGTTTTAACTCAAAAAGATATATCTGTAACTTTACGTGAAATACGTAGAGCGTTACTTGAAGCTGATGTAGCTTTAGAGGTAGTTCGTAGCTTTATTAGTGAGTTAGAGACAAAATTGGTTGGCGTGGAGTTAATAAGATCCATAAAACCTGGTCAAATGATAGTTAAATTAGTTCATGAGGAATTAGTTAAACTATTAGGAGATGAAACAAGCGATTTTAACACTAAAGCTGCCCCGCCTTTAGTCTATATGATGGTTGGTTTACAAGGAGCTGGTAAAACCACTACTACAGCAAAGTTAGCTTATCGTTTTCAAAAACAAGATAAAAAAAAGGTGTTAATGGCTTCTTTAGATACTAGAAGACCAGCAGCACAAGAGCAGTTATTGCAATTAGGGCAACAAAATTCTATTGATAGTTTGCCCATCATTGCAAATCAATCACCGTTAGAAATTACTAAAAGAGCTTTGTCAGCTGCACGTTTAGGTGGCTATGATTTATTAATATTAGATACCGCTGGTAGAAGCCATATAGATGAATTATTAATGGAAGAAACCGTAGAAATTAAAGATATTGCACAACCGCATGAAATATTACTAGTAGCAGATAGTTTGATGGGGCAAGATGCGGTAACTTTTGCTAAGACTTTTGATGAAAAATTAGCTATTAGCGGTATTATTCTAACCAGGATGGACGGTGATGGACGTGGTGGTGCAGCGTTATCTATGCGTCATGTTACTGGTAAACCTGTTAAGGCTGTTGCTGTTGGAGAAAAAATAGCTGATATAGATATTTTTAGACCGCAACAGATGGCTAATCGCATTCTTGGAATGGGCGATGTGGTTGCATTAGTGGAAAAAGCTGCTCAGACTATTGATGAAGAAAAAAATGCCTTAATGGCACAAAAAATGCGTGAAGGTAAATTTGATTTAAATGATTTTGCGCAGCAGTTAAAACAAATGCAAAGAATGGGTGGTTTAGGAGCTATAGCGGGTTTAATTCCAGGTATGGGTGCTAAAAATCCTATGGGTATGAATGATAAGGCTATAAAATCATTTTTAGCAGCTATAGATTCTATGACTAAATATGAAAGAGAAAACCCCGAAATATTAAAGCATAGTCGTAAAATAAGAATTTCCAAGGGGTCAGCTGTTTCTACCGCCGAAATTAATAAATTATTAAAGATGCATCGCCAAATGAGCGATATGATGAAAATGATGAAAAAAGGCAAAGGGGGCTGGGGGTTACAAAAAATGCTAGGCGGCTTTGGCAGTAAAATGAAAATGCCACCTGCAGGAGGTAATTTACCGGATTTAGCGGAATTACAAAAAATAGCAAAATTGAAAAATTTACCCGATAAATTAGGTAATAATAATTCGTTATTAGGCGATGGGTCTTTCCCTGATCTTAATAAGTTATCTAATTTTATTGGTGATAAGAAGAAACATTAATTAAATTATTTATTAAGGAGCATATTATGTCATTAAAAATTCGTTTATCTAGAGCAGGATCAAAAAAACGTCCTTACTATCATATTGTGGTTGCTGATGTTCGTGCACCTCGTGATGGACGTTTTATTGAAAGGTTAGGATTTTGGAATCCTATGTTACCTAAAGATGCTGAAAGAGTAGTATTAGAAAAGGAACGTATTGGTTATTGGTTAGCTAATGGTGCACAACCTACAGATCGCGTTGCACGTTTTTTAAGTGACGCTGGAATCAGAGAAACAAAACCACGTAATAATCCAATTAAAGCAAAACCAGGACAAAAAGCTATGGAACGTATTGCTTTAGCTAAACAGGCTGAAGAGGAGCGTTTAGCAGCTGAAGCAGAAGCTAATAATAACGCGGCTGAATAATAAGTTATAGTGAATGAATGTTAATTAAAAATAAAGCACTGTAACAGTGCTTTATTTTTGTGTTTAACAAGAAATAAAATTCTATTTTAAGATTTTTATCTGATAAATATATATATTAAGATGAGATTTATGAGGTAAAATTTGATCTATTTTAGAAATGTTGGTATAAAATATGGTTTAGGGAATGAAATTCTTAGCGATATTAATTTGCATATTGCAGAAGGTTCCTTTCAGTTTTTAACTGGTCAATCTGGAGCAGGTAAAACTACTTTATTGCGGTTAATGTTTCAAGCTTTGCGCCCTACCAGAGGTATTATCAATATATTTGGTCAAGATATTGCATTGTTAGATCAATCTGAATTAGCTAAATTAAGGCGTAGGATAGGTATAGTTTTTCAAGATTTTAGACTTTTAGATCACTTAACAATTTATGATAATGTTGCTTTACCTTTAAGAATTGCTCAAAGAGAAGAAATACAATTTAAATCAGAAATTATAGAACTTTTACAATGGATAGGTTTAGGTAAATATATTAATGTTTATCCTCCGGTACTTTCTGGTGGAGAGAAACAACGTGTAGCAATAGCACGTGCAGTGATAACAAAACCAGAAATATTATTAGCTGATGAACCTACAGGAAATGTAGATCCACATTTAGCGCGTAGATTATTGTTATTATTGATAGAACTTAATCGTTTAGGTACAGCAATAGTTTTTGCAACTCATGATAATAACTTAATGCAACAAGTATCAGGTCGACATTTAATTTTAAAAGATGGAAGGCTTACTGTTAATGACAATATTCAATAAGCTATTAATACCGTTCTTATTGCTTAAAAATATATTTTGGGGGAGCGAAAAAAAATTAATAGGAATTGTTCATAAAGACACTGTTGTTGGAAGCTCTTTAGTTTTCTTAATTGCTTTAATGACATTTCTAGCTTTTATTACTATAGGTTCTGTTAATTTAATTAATAATGTATTATTTAAATGGCAGGGGTCTTTAATGTCTGAGGCAACAATTATATTAAGACCAGATAGTAATTTTTTTTCTGATATTCATAAATCTCAGTTAGAGTTACAAGCTAGGGCTGAAAAAGCGCAAAAAATAGCTAGTGTTTTTCCTAAAGTGTTATCGGTAACTTTATTACCACAGGAAGAAAGTCTTTCATTGTTAAAACCATGGTTCGGTGTACTTAGCAATCTAGAAAAAATGCCAGTACCGCGGCTATTGCTTTTATCAGTTAATCCAGCTGATCCACCAAATTATTCTTTGCTGCAACAAGAATTATTGAAAGCAATACCTAATATATTAGTTGATGATCATAAACCTTGGTTTGGTCAGATAGTATCTATTGCTAAAAAAATCCTTTATTTTTGCTCCTTCTTGTTATTATTAGTTTTAACTATTTGTATTATTGCAATTATTTTTGCTACTAAAGCAGCACTAGGAGCAAATGAACATGTTGTAGAAGTATTATATTTTATTGGTGCGCAAGCTAATTTTATAGCGCAACAATTTAATTATTATTTTATTTGGGTAGCTATACAAGGTATTGCATGGGGCAGTAGTGCGGCGTTATTAGTTTTATTTGCGCTAAGTAAGTGGTTTAAATTAGGTTTTTTTGCTAATAATTATATTTATTTACATTTTTTTCTAACTTATATAACAATCTTACTTATTGTGTTAATAACTAGCCATTATACTATCTTAAGTCAGTTACGAATAAAAAATTATTTAATTAAAGAGCATTAAGTTTTAATTTTATTTCTACTGGTACATGGTCAGAAGGCTTTTCATGGTTACGATAAGATTTCCATATTTTTGCTGTGGTAATTTTGTCTTTTAATTCTTTAGCACCCCAAATATGGTCTAATCTTCTGCCTTTATCAGCTTTTTCCCAGTTAGGGGATCTGTAGCTCCACCAAGAAAATAATTTAGTATCTTGCCCTAATTTATCTCTTATTAGGTCATACCAGTTACCTTGCTGGTAAATAGTTGTTAATAATTCTGTTTCTATTGGAGTGTGACTAACCACTTTTAATAATTTTTTATGATCCCAAACATCTTGTTCTAACGGAGCTATATTAAAGTCACCTAATAAAAGATGATAATCTCCTTGTTGTTTAGATTTGAATTGTTTTATTTCTTCTAAGAACGCTAATTTATGAGCAAATTTAGGATTGGTGTTAGGATTTGGTTCGTCACCGCCAGCTGGTACATATAAATTATTTATCCATAGGTTTATTGAATTAAAAGACAAAAGAACAGCTATATGTCTACAATCATTCAAGTTACAGAATTTATTTATTTTATGTAATTTAAAAGGATATTTAGATAGAATAGCTACTCCATGATAGGATTTTTGTCCATCTATCGCCATATATGAATAACCTCTTGTTTTAAAAAAATCATATGGAAAATTTTTATTTTCGCATTTTATTTCTTGTAAACAAATTATATCCGGATTAGCCTCCAATATAAAATTATTAACTAAATTTAGCCGAAATCGAATGGAGTTTATATTCCAAGATACTATAGAAAGACTCATTAAAAGTTACTTTTTAGGAAGTGGAAGGAAATTTGCGTTAACATTATTCTATTTTGGGGTAAAAGTAAAGATTGCTTGAGGAATATTGATATTCTTTTTTACATCATATAATACCATTATTGTGGTATTGCTATTTGGATCAACTAAGGTCCATTGAGTTAATTGTAAGCTATTTTTATTAAATGCTAATTGTATAGAAGAATCCCCTAAAAAACTCTGTAGTGTAGAAAGTAAAATAATATAATCACCTTCATATACTAATTTTTCTACTCCACTATTTAGAAAATCTACGTTATTTTTAGTAATAAGTGCTAATGGGGTTTTACTTAAATCATGTTGTGTCCAGCTATCTAATTGTTCATTATGAGTATAAACTATATTTCCATCGCTGAGCATTTTAAAGGGTACATCTTCATAAGAAAATAATGACAGACCTGGACGTTTAAGATAGAAAATACCTTTATTTTTGGAACCATCTGCATTAAATTGCACAAATTTTCCTGTCATTGTTTTTGTTTCAGAAAATTTTTTAGATATTTGGTTAATTATTTTTTTATCATTATCCGAAAGAGCATAAACATTAGGCGCGGCTAAGCAACAAAATATTAAGATTAATATCTTAAAAATGATATTTTTTTTTGCAATCATTATTGATATTCCTGTTTAGTTATATAAATTTCTCTTTTACCAGCATGATTTGCAGGACTTATAATACCATTTTCTTCCATTTGTTCTATTATAGAGGCAGCTCTGTTATAACCAATAGATAGACGACGTTGAATATAAGAAGTTGAAGCTTTTTGATCGCGGGCTACAATTTCCACAGCTTTATCGTATAGGCTTTTTTCAGTTGTAGTTGCGCCGAAAGCACCATTATTAAATACAGCTTCATCTTCTGTATTTTCTTCAGTGGTTATTTCTTCCAGATATTCAGGCACGGCTTGATTTTTCAAGAAGTTAACAATCTGTTCTACTTCATTATCACCTACAAATGGTCCATGAATTCGTTGTATTTTACCACCACCCATCATAAATAACATGTCACCTTGTCCTAGTAATTGTTCTGCTCCTTGTTCTCCTAATATAGTTCTACTATCAATTTTAGATGTTACTTGAAATGAAATTCTAGTAGGGAAATTTGCTTTAATTGTACCGGTAATTACATCTACAGAAGGACGTTGAGTAGCCATAATTACATGAATACCAGCTGCACGTGCCATTTGTGCTAATCTTTGTACAGTAATTTCTATTTCTTTACCTGCTACCATCATTAAGTCAGCCATTTCATCAATTATAATTACAATATATGGTAGTTTTTCTAATTTTATTGATTCAGTTTCATAAAGAGCTTCTCCGGATTGTTGGTCAAATCCTGTTTGAATCGTCCTGCTTAAAGTTTCTCCTTTTTCAATAGCCGTTTCAACTCTTTGATTAAATCCATCAATATTTCTTACATTTACTTTTGCCATTTTACGATAGCGTTCTTCCATTTCTCTTACCGCCCACTTTAATGCTACGATAGCTTTTTTAGGATCGGTAACTACAGGAGTTAATAAATGTGGAATACCTTCGTAAACAGATAATTCTAACATTTTTGGATCTACCATTATCATGCGACATTGTGACGGTGGTAATTTATATAATAAGGATAAGATCATAGTGTTTATAGCAACAGATTTACCTGAACCGGTAGTTCCTGCAACTAATAAGTGCGGCATTTTCGCCAAGTCGGCACATATAGAGTCACCATCTATAGTTTTTCCTAGTGCTAATGGTAGTTTTGCAGTATTTTCTTGAAACTCAATTTTTTCAAACATATCTCTAAGGAAAACTGTTTCGCGGCGTGCATTAGGTAATTCTATACCTATAACATTTCTACCAGATACAACCGCTACACGTGCAGATATCGCACTCATGGAACGAGCTATATCATCTGCTAGACCAACTACCCGTGAAGATTTTACTCCTGCAGCTGGTTCTAATTCATATAAAGTTACTACGGGGCCAGGTCTTACATTTATAATTTCACCTTTTACGCCAAAATCTTCTAGGATGTTTTTTAGCATTTCTGCATTTTGGCGTAATTTTTCTTTAGAGTTATCTTCTTGTTTTGATAAAATTTTTGCAGCTGATAAAAATTCTATTGATGGTAATTGAAAACCATGTTTATCAATATTTTTTTTAGCTTTTTCTATAGAGTTATTTTTTATTGCAGCTGGTTTAGGAGGAGTAACAGCAGATTTTTCTTCTAATATAGAATTAAAAGTATCTTTAGTAATTGGTTGATTCTTTTGTTTAGAAAAAACTTTTTTGATAAGATATTTTAATCTTAAAATATGGTGGCTACACCAGCCTAAAATATGTTCACCTAGTGGTAATATTTTATCATTATCTATATATGGTAAATTATTATTCATATATTGATAATCTGTTTTCTTACGTTTAGCGAATAAATTTTTACCAATAATTTGGCTAGCAAAAAGAGCTAAGATTAGGCCTAAGCTGAATAATAATAAATTTATAACTATTAGATAGATTTTACTAGTTGATAAATGGAGGTAATTATGTAAATGTTTTGTAAGTATATCGCCCCAGAGTCCACCCATTGAAGTAGAAAGAGGGTAATTTTTTATTACTGGCAACATGCTAGCGGCAGCACTCCAGCAGCTAATAAAGATAAAAATACATAATAAACGTAAGAGGGGTCTATTAATAAAATTTAGGTTTAATAATGATATACTCCAAAATAAGAAAGGGAAAAGAAAAAATATAGCTGTTATTCCAAAAGTTTGGATTAACATATCAGCAAATATTGCTCCTGCGTGCCCCATTAAATTTTTGGTTTGACTATAGCCTGTATGGCTTAAACTTTGGTCATTAATACTCCAACTGATAAGTGCAATAAAGCACGCTAATGTTGTTAGCAGTAGTATTGTGCCTAA